>JAGZDD010000019.1 GCA_018369015.1 Clostridiales bacterium
CCCTTTTATCATGGAATAATGACTCCCTCGTTTTCTTTGGAGGGTATGGTATTATTATAGCATAAAATAAGAGGATGTCTACATATTTTCAAACCCAGTTCTCTCAATCACCTCATCCTGGATCATTTTTGTCAGGTTTGTAAAATAAGCGCTGTATCCCGCAACGCGCACAATAAGATCCTTATGGTTTTCCGGGTGCTTCTGGGCATCAAGAAGTATGCTGCGGTCAACGACATTGAATTGCACCTGTTTGCCGCCATTAAGCAGATACGTCTTTGTGGCTGAAGCCAGCTTCATCAGATCGTCGTCCGTTTTTAATGCCATTGGGTGAAATTTCATATTTAACAAGGTGGCGTTATAAAGGCTCTGCTTAATTTTCATAGCACTGGCAAAGACAGCCAGCGGGCCGTGGGTATCGCAGCCATGCTCCGGTGAGGTGCTTCCGTCAGACAAAATTTCCAGATCCAGCCGTCCGTCCGCAGAGGCATACGTCCTTTTGGCCTCCATTTGGTGGATAGTTATGGAAATTCCGGCGGCAATGCTGTTTCCATAAGGCGTCGGACAGGCTTCAATATCCTGGGCAAAATGCCGGTAATAATCCGCAACGATGGAATCCACATAGTCATCATTATTTCCATATTTGGGCGCTTTCTTAAAATCCCGGCGCATTTGTTCATAGCCTTCCCAGTTATGGTCCAGAGCGTCGATAAGCGCGCGCATTGTGTATTTTTTCTTGTCATAAATGAAATATTTGATGGCCGCCAGGGCATCGCACACATTAATAGCGCCGCACATGGAAACCATAATAATATTATCAAAGGGTTCAAATTTCCGGTTCGTCAGCTCCTTGCCATCTTCTAAGCAGCCCTCCATAAGCCCTGAGAAAAAGGGATCCTGGTTAAACTTCCGGTTTGCCGCCAAATTAATATCATTAATCTGTCCAAGCCGTGAAATAAGATATTTGTGCTGCTTATAAAAGGCTTCCATAAATTGGTCAAAGGTTTCAAATTCCCAGGGTTCCCCGGTCTTTATCCCGGCCATATGCGCGCCAAAACGAGAATAGCCATTGTGGAGGAAAATATCAAGGAGCTGCATATTGCCTACAAAGCCGCCCCCCGCAATGCGCGTCTTTCCTGGAATATTTCCGTCAAGGCAGCCGGAAAGCGCATAATTTCTCGCATCCTTTAAAGGTACGCCATGAGCCAGGAAGAAATCAATATATTCTTTATCACTGACTAAGGCCGGCATTCCAAGCCCGGTTTTTACAAGCTCTAAGGATTTCTTAAGAAGCAGATCCGGCGTGCCCTCATGGATACGCACAGAAATCGTATGATTTGGAAGCATTGTTTCCCTGGACGCCTCAATCATCATATAAGTTATGTCATTTGTCGCGTCATTCCCATCCTCATCAACGCCGCCGAGGGTAAAGTTAAACCAGTTAGCGCCGCCGGAGCTTCCGTCTCTTGTCTGGGAGCCGCGCACAGAGCGAAATGCCTGAGTTTTAATTTTCATATTTTCCAAAAGCTCCAAAGCCTCATCCGGGGTAATGCGGCCCTGTTCTAAATCCGCCTTATAGAAAGGATACATAAATTGGTCGAACCGTCCTCCGGCATTGGTCGGGCTTCCCATCATAATCCATGTAAACCAAAACGACTGAATGGCTTCCCTGAAAGTTCTGGCCGGCGCATTTGGCACACGGCGGCAGATTTTTTCAATATCTGAAAGCTCCTTTGCCCGCTTCTCATCCTTTTCCTTTAATGCCATTTCCCCGGCAAGGTCAGCGTAGCGGCTGGCAAAACGTACCCAGGCTTCATAAACCATAATGATTCCTTTCCAGAAATCCAGCTTATCAAGAATTTCCGGATCTGAATAGTCCGGGTTTTCCAGCTTTTCACGGCACTTATTGATAATACTTACAGCGCCCTCGTTAAGCACACGCTCATATAAGGGAACGGCCAGGGAAACATTTGGAAAGTTTCCCATACTGCTGTTCCCATAAAGCGTCTGGGTCACGCCCGTCTTTTTATCCTTCCAGCCGCCTACGCCGGAAGTCAAAACAGCCGCCAGCTCCTCGTTATCAAAAATATATTCGGCAGATCGGGATGGAATGGTCTGGGAAATGACTTTATTTTCATCCTTTATGTATCTGCGGCAAAACTCATAATCATCCTCCGGCAAATAACACCATGAGGAACACTCCGCATACATTTCTTCAAGCTGCTCCTCTGACCACATGCCATATTCATAGCATAATTCAATGCCAAAGGGCTTACTTGCCCCTTCGCCTACGATTAAATGCCCGTCGGGGATAAATATTGGCATTTTGTCCAGAAACGCCACAAGGGGAAGCACCCTTTTCATCCATGGCGTCGCATCCCGGTTTTCCTTTAAAACCTCCGACGCAATTTCAAATTTTTTTGTACATATCGGCGCCCGGGCATTTCTTACAGCCTCTAAAAGCCTTGCAATTCTGTCGGTCAAATGAACCGCCTCCTTTTTTATTTTTAAATCAAGTTGTTATCAGCCGCCAATTTGGACGGCAAGTCCGCGTTCATCAAAAAAATGTTTTAAATGCTCCATATGTTCAGAAGAAGGTGGTTCTAAGTGCAAAAACCCCTCCTTTTCCTCAAGGCTGTCAAGTTTTGCTTCGCCCAGCCGGTGGTAAGGGAGCAAAAATGTTTTGTATCTGCCGCCCAGCTCCTTTAGCACAAAATCCGCAGTATCGCAAATATTTTTATCCGAATCATTCATTCCTGGAATAATAGGAACGCGGATATAGATTTCAACATTTTCTTTGGAAAGCATTTTTAAATTTTCTAATATTCTTTCATTAGAAACGCCTGTAAGCGCCTTGTGTTTCTCTGAGTCCATATGCTTTATGTCATAAAGCACCAGATCCGTATAAGCGGCAACCCTTTTCAGGCTTTCCCATGAAGCAAAGCCCGAGGTATCAAGAGCTGTATGCAGTCCGACAAACTTACAGCTTTTAAAAAATTCAGCCAAAAAACCGGCCTGAGCCAACGCTTCACCGCCGCTTGCCGTAACGCCTCCCCCGGAATTTTCCATAAAAATCCGGTCTTTTAACACTCTTTTTAAAAGCTCTGGAACAGTAACCGCCTCACCGCAGATTTCGCGTATTCCCTCCGGGCACAGATCGGCACATTGTCCGCATACGCTGCACACATCTCTGTCCGTCACAGCCCTTCCAGAAACAATGCGCACCGCGCCTTTGGGACATCCCCCGGCGCATTGGCCGCAGCCAGTGCAGCGTTCCAGGGCCACAAGGAGCTGTTTTTTTGTTTTCTGAGACTCAGGATTTTGGCACCACCTGCAGTGAAGGGGACATCCTTTGAAGAAAACTGTTGTCCGTATTCCCGGCCCGTCATGGATGGAATAGGACTGTATATTGAATATATTCCCAATAAGCTCAGACATTTTCACACCCTCCTTCAATCCGGCAGCAGGCCGCCTTATGTCCATTGCCATAATCCTTTAAAGGTACCTGCGCCTTTGTGCAGGCCTCACAGGCATAAAGGCAGCGCTTTGCAAAGCGGCAGCCGATTCCCGGGTTCACCGGTGACGAAAGCTCTCCCTTGAGCAATATCCGTTCCCTTTTTACATCAATGTCCGGAATGGGAATTGCGGAAAACAGCGCCTTTGTATATGGGTGAAGCGTGTTTGCAAACAGCTCTTTAGAGCCGCTTGTTTCGACAATCTGACCAAGGTACATGACTGCGATTTTATCCGAAATATGCTTAACGACAGACAGGTCGTGGGTAATAAAAATGTAGGTTAAATTTTTTTGTTTCTGTAAATCCTGGAGCAAATTAATAACCTGCGCCTGAATCGATACGTCCAGCGCCGATACCGGTTCGTCGCACACGATCAGCTCCGGCTCCGAGGCCAGCGCCCGGGCAATCCCGATACGCTGCCTTCGGCCCCCGTCTAATTCATGGGGATAGGTATTTTCAAGCCGCCTGGCAAGGCCCACCATATCCATAAGTTCCCGCGCCCTGCCCATAATTTTCTTTTTATCCTTTTCCTTTGTCAGCGTCCGTATAGGCTCTGCAATAAGCTGGGAAACAGTCATGCGCTGGTCCAGAGAAGCAAAGGGATCCTGAAAAATCATTTGTATGCGCCGGCGGTAAGGCTTAAACTGCCGCTCTGACAATTTTGTCAAATCCGTTCCGTCATAAATAATTTCCCCTTCTGTCGCTGTTTCCAGACGCATCAGCACCTTTCCGAGCGTGGACTTGCCGCAGCCGGATTCCCCCACAATGCCGAGCGTCTGCCCCCGGTCAATAGATACGGAAATATCATCGACCGCATGAAGCTGCCCTCCATTGACATTAAAATATTTTTTCAAATTTCGTATTTCCATCAATGCCATAAATTTCCCCTCACTGCCTTGGCATTTCCTTTGCTAAAAGGCATTTCACATAATGGCCGGGTTCAATCTCCACAACCGGCGGTTCACATTTTTTACATTCGTCACAGCGCTGCTTACAACGGTCATAAAAGCTGCAATATTCCGGCAGCTCTGTCGGATCGCTGGCAAGCCCGGCAATAGGCGTGAGCCGCTCCATATCCACATCCAGACGGGGAATGGAATCAAAAAGCCCTGTCGTATAGGGATGCTGCCGGTTTCTGAAAATATGGGCCACAGTTCCATATTCCACGATATCCCCCGCATAAATGACCGCACAGGAATCACAGGTTTCCGCAACAACGCCCATATCGTGGGTAATCATTATCATACTTGTGCCAATATCCTTTTGCAGGCGCTTCATAAGCTCTAACACCTGGGCCTGAATCGTCACATCCAAAGCCGTCGTAGGCTCGTCCGCGATAATCAGCTGCGGGCGGCAGGCCAGCGCAATAGCGATAATAACGCGCTGCTTCATGCCTCCGGAAAACTGGTGCGGATAATCATTAAACCGTTCCTCCCGGATTCCAACCATTTTTAAAATTTCAACAGCCCGCCGCTTCGCTTCCGCCTTTGAAATTTTCTGGTGAATATGAAGAACCTCCTCAATCTGATCCCCTATGCGCAGGATTGGATTCAGGGCGGTCATCGGGTCCTGGAAAATCATACTGATCTTGCTTCCCCGGACGTTTTGCAGCTCCCTTGGTTTCTTTTCTAAGAGATTTTCCCCCTCAAAGAAAATCTCGCCTTCAAGGATGTGGGCCGGAGGCGTGGGCAAAAGCCCCATAATAGCCAGGGCAATAGTCGTTTTCCCTGCTCCCGTTTCTCCCACAAGCCCCAGCGTTTTTCCCCGCTCTACCTCAAAGGAAACGCCGTTGACAGCTTCATAGACAAGCTCTCTTGTTTCATAGTGGACACGCAGGCTGTTCACCTTCAATAATATGTCCTTTTCTTTATTTTCTGTATTCATCATTGCCACCTCAATTCAGACGGGGATCCAGCGCATCTCTTAAGCCATTTCCCAGGAGATTCAGGCCAAAAACCGTGACCATGATACAAAGCGTCGGGAAAAGTACCATATATGGATGTGTCAGAAAGTAGCCCTTTCCCTGGGTCAATATCCCTCCCCAGTCTGCGGTAGGCGGTTCTATGCCAATCCCGATATAACTTAAGGATGAGACAACAATAATGCCTGCTGCAAACATGAAAATGACATAAATACTGATAAGCCCTACGGCGTTGGGTACAAGGTGACGTAAAATCATCTGGAATTTCCCTATATTAATCGCCTTTGACGCGCTGACAAATTCCCCGCTTTTCACTGTCAGTATAGCTGTCCTGAAATTCCTGGCAGCGCCGCCGAAAAATGAAATAGTAATCGCGACAATAAGCTGCCACAGACCGTCGCCAAGGACTGCCGTAATACTGAGGGCAAATAAAACCGTAGGTATGGACTGAAGGACATCTATAAAACGCATAATTAAATTATCGGCCTTCCCGCCCATATAGCCGGAAATAGTTCCAACGAGCCCGCCCGTGACGATGGAGGTCAGTACGGCGACCAGAGAAATCATCAGCGATACCCTGGCTCCGTACACGCACCTGCTGAAAATATCGCGCCCAAGCGCATCGGTTCCAAACCAGTGGGCGCTGCTTGGGAACTGTTTCATTGCCATATAATCCTGCTCAATATAACTGTAAGGCGCGATAAAGTTTGCGAATATGGCAACCAGAACCATAAATCCCAGCAGCGCCATGCCCACAAGGGCGGACTTATTCCGTTTTAACCGTTTCCACGCCTGCTGCAAAGGCGAATTAGCCTGGCCCCTTTTTCCATTCCTACGTTTTTTCTTTACCCGCTCCATCGCGGGAGTGTACATTTTAGCCATACCTTTCCACCTTCTTTTTCCTTTTCTTCAATGAATCTCCGATAATGGATGTTTTCAGCCGTGGATCTACAAAGACATAGGCCAGATCCACAATAAGATTAATGATCGACACCATGGCTGCCAAAACAAACACGCCCCCAAGCACTGACGGATAATTTCGCGCCGTAATGGAATCTGCAATATATTTTCCGATACCTGGCACCCCGAAAACGGTTTCCAGCACTAAGGCGCCTCCAAGCTGCCCTCCGAAATCGGAGCCAACCTGGGCGATAATTGGGATCAAGGCATTTTTAAGCATATGCTTAAATGTTACGATTCTTTCCTTCTGCCCCTTCGCCCTGGCAGTCATCACATAATCCTGACGCATTGTCTCAAGCATTGTGGAGCGGGCCACACGGATATAAGAGGCGCAGCTTGACAGGGAAATCACGGCAACCGGCATGATAAAACCCTTTAAACTGTCCACGCCAAAGGCCGGCAGCCAGTTAAGCTCCACACTAAATACGAAAATAAAAAATAATCCCAGACAAAACATTGGAAATGACAAAAGCAGCATGGAGAAAACGACAAGGGCATTATCGACCCATGTGTATTCCTTTAAAGCAGAAATAACGCCCAGAGGAACACCGATGAGTGTTCCCATAATGACCGCACAAAACGCTACAAGGGCCGACGTCGGCAGTCTTTGCATAATTTCTGTCATTACCGGCTGGTTCGTCTTATAGGAAATTCCCAGATCTCCCGTAAATGCTCCCACGACGTAATTAAAAAAGCGGGTCACAACCGGATCGTTTAAGCCCCATTCCTCCCGGTACGCCTCCCTCTGCTCCGGGGTCGCCCCTTCAAGCAGTACGTCCGCCGCATCTCCGGGCGTTAGTTCGCTGAGTATAAAGAGAATCAGAAGCACCCCCAAAAGAATGGGGATGAGATAGAGTATTCTTTTAATAATATATTTAACCATACATTTCCCACCTGTCTAAATGGCTTTCTGCCGCAGCGGCGCTGCATTCCTACGCAACGCCGCGCAAACGGATGTTTACTTTACCGGATAATAGCCGGATAAGTCCACACAGGCCCCGGCGTCAAGGCGCGCTCCCGTTAATCCTTTCTCCACGACAAACGCTTTTAATGAGCCTTCAACTCCGATATAACATACATTATCCCAAACATACTGGACAATATCATCCACAGCCTTTGCGGCAGTTTCCTCATCTAAATCCTCTACCGCAGTATCAATAAGCTCCTGGAGCGCAGGGTCCGTAAGCTTTGGCCCGCCCTGGTATTTTCCAACGGCGGAGGATTCCGGCTCAATAGAATTAAAGACATCAATCGTTCTATAATTTAACGCCGCAGAATGGGCGCTGAAATACAGGTCATATTCGCCATTTTCCCCCATGGAGGTCATTACGGAGGTTTCGGGCATTTCTATATGGGCCGTTATCCCAACTGCGGATAACATTCCCTGAACCGCTGTCAAAATTTCTTCATCCGCCGTACCTCCCAAAAGTGTTAATTCAAAGCCATCGCCATACCCCTCTTCTTCCAAAAGCGACTTTGCCTTTTCCGGATCATAGACTTGTCCTTCCCCGCCGGTTGGGTCAAAATAATATTTCGATGATGAAAGAATATAAAAATCTTCTCTCGGCGCATAACCGGACGTAGAAATCATATTCAGGGCATCCGCGTCAATCGCATAGCGCACGGCCTCTCTGACTTTGAGATTGGAAAGAGGTCCATCATTGGCGCAGTTCACCCAAAGGCCACTGGCATTGCCCGCTTCGACGGTGAGAATGTCACATTCATCGCTATCCATATACTCAATGACCGAACCTAGTGCCACGTCAGGAGCTACATCGGCAGTACCGCTCAAAACAGACATGATTCGCGTCGCTGTATCCGAAACGAAAGTAAATTTAATATTTTTATAGTAGCCCACATAGCTGTCATCCCAGTAATCCTCATTGCGCTCCAAAAGGACATACTGCCCGGGCACCCATTCTACAAATTTATATTTTCCGACGCCCCAGCAGGGATTAGTCCTTGCACCGTCAATCCCGCCGCAGGCTTCCATGGATGATTCATCCAGCATTGAATTAACCCCTGTGGCCATCATTCCCATCGTACTTGTCACAGTTCCCGTTGTTTCAAAAAGTACTGTGTAATCATCCTCAGCCACACAATTTTCAACATTCAAACTGCTGGCAAGAAAAATTGGCGAAAGCTCGGCCGCTGTTTCTAAAGAATAAATAATATCGTGGGCGTTAAACTCCGTACCGTCAAAAGCCTTAACGCCTTTTCTCACAAATCCCCGCAAATGGTGTTCATCGACAATTTCCCAGCTTTCCAAAAGCTCTCCGGTAAACTCCCCTGTTTCTTCGTCATAATCTAAAAGGCGATCGCCAATGAGCATACGGATCGGCGTGGACATAGCTCCCGCTGTGCTTTCAACAAGCAAAGAAGCCGGCTCGCCGCCAAGAACTACTGTAAGTGTTTCATCAGATTTCTCCGTATTTGGCTTTACAGACGTTCCGGCGCCCTGTTCCAAAATCTGAGCATTTCCCGTGCCGTCTGCTTCCTGACTGCTCCCGCTGTCAGTGACATTCGTTTTACTGTCCGATCCTCCTTCGCTGCCGTCATTGCCGCTATTTCCATTTCCCCCGCAGGCCGTAAGCCAGGAAGCCGCCATAGCCGCCGCTAAAAAGGCCGCCAACACTTTTTTCTTCATGTAAATACCTCCTCATATAAGTTGTAACGGCACACACCACATTAAATGCAATGCGTCGCTGTACCGTTGCTTTAATTATATAATCATTGTGCTTTTGCGTCATTGTCCTTGAAATATGAAATTTTCTTTGTCAAAATGTACTCACAGCACAAAGAGTGTAATCACATTGAACATGTTCATGTGCCATAAAGCAGCACACAAAAATAAATAAAACAGCCCCACGCTTCTGACAATAAAAATCGGAAGCATGGGGCTTTCTTATTATTCATCACATAACCCTTAATGATAAATTCCTTTAATACCTGATTTGCCCAAATGCAAAACATCATAGCCTTCTTAGAATTAACGCGATATCCAACAGCAATAATGGCATCCAGATTGTAGTAGGTTGTATTGTATCGTTTGCCGTCTGCGTAAATCTGCAGAGGTCTATACTTTGTTTTATATTCGCATGATATTATTTCTTATCTTTATGGATAAGCTAAAACTTCTTTATCGTGACTCCTAAAAAAGGCCGGGAATCTCATAACGAGTTCCCAGCCTTTAAAAGGTCAGTCTCCAATATATTTTGAAATCAAAAAAATCCGACATGAAAGATTCAATTTAAAACACTCTTCCGGGGAATCCAGGTCAAGTCCGAATTTTTCCCGAAGCTGCTGTATACGGTAGACAACAGTATTTCTGTGAATATTCAATTTCTGAGCCGTTTCATTGAGCGAATATCTGGAATTAAGGTATGTATACAGCGTTTCAAAATATTCCGTACCTTTTTCTTCATCACAGTGACATATTTTCATCACCGGATTAGACACGTACCGGTATTTTCCAAAAATCAGCTTATTCGACTCTAGTAAGGCAAAATACACCATGGAAACAAGGCGGTAATCATCATACCGGACAAGACGTTTTCCCGTATAGTGGCTGCGGGTTAAATACAGAAGTACCTGCTCATTCTGGTTGTAATGCTGGCGCAGCCTGAAATCATGGGATGGATCTTTAATCCGCTCACTGGCACAGGCAATGGCATTATATTTTTTCAAAAGCTTCTCTAATATATCTGCATAGTTTTCTTCAAGACATTCTCCCTGCTGCACGTGAAACAAAATCAGATTTTTGCCGTGTTCTAACAGCACATCTCCGCCGCCCATACAATTTTGGCGAAGACTCATTTCCAGGCCCGAAGGCAATACCCCCCCCTCAAATGAAGTGATGTTAATCACAAAAGAATTATACACGCCGCTTTCATTATTAAACCTGGACAATCCAATCTGCGCCCGTAAAGACGCCATCCTTTGTAAATCCGCAGAGAACATAAGCTCATAAATCCCTGCCTGATAAGCGTCGCTTCCAATCGCTACTTTTTTTGTAATCTCCGGCATTTTAGATACAAACTCTCCAATCAGCTTAAGGACAGGCTTAAGTGATTCTGTCACAACGACCTGTGCGGCTATGGACAAATACCCCACCTTGACATTTTCCACGACTAACGGCCAGCACGGCTTCATTTCCCCCGAGTAACGGTCCTGTTCCACTGGTTCTGTCCGCGACGGATCCTTAAAGCTCATATCTAAAATGCCCAGATGTGTGTTTACATATTTCTCTGCCTTCGCAAGAAAATCGTAAAGGCAGGCCGACTGCAAATAGGCCTCGCAGATTGCCTTTAGCGATATTAAATAGTCATCCATAAATGCCCTCTGTTCTTTATGCCATCCGCTTTGACAACATATCATTCACTAATTTTCCGTCAGCCTTTCCCTTCACTCTGGGCATAAGCGCTTTCATAATACGCCCCTTATCTTTCCCCGAGGGACTGTCAATGCCAAGCTCCGCCAGCACCTCGCTGATGACCGTATCAATCTCAGACGCGTCCATCATTTTCGGCACAAATTCCTCATATACAGAAATTCTCAGCTTGCACTGTTCAATCATTTCCACACGGTCTGCCGGCGTTGTATCCAATGTTTCCTTCGTCTGTTTAATCTCCTTGCGGATCACCACATCGGACTCCTCATCCGTCAGATCCTCCCGTTTGTCTATGGTCGCATTTTTCAGAGCGGACAGGAGCATAGACAGAGCATTTTTCCGCTCCTTATCTCCGCTTTTCATCGCCTGCACCATGGCAGCTCTCACAATATCAACCTTTGCCATAATCATCAAATCCTTTCCTTATTATTGCCGTGTTTTTCACGGCATCCAGGTATGCCGCTTGCGGCGTTCTTTGTTTTTGCCGTGTTTCCCTCGGCATCCGGGGAGGCCGCTTGCGGCGTTCCTTATTATTGCCGTGTTTTTCACGGCATCCAGGTATGCCGCCTGCGGCGTTCCCTATTATTGCCGTATTTCTCACGGCGCTGCGCCCTCGCCGGAGAGCCTGCTTTTTAGTATTGAGGTAAGCGCCCGTCCATCGGCGTCAGGCAGGGAACCCCCCAGCAGGCTCGCCATTGTCGGGCCTTCGTCGACAAGACACATCGAAGGAATGACCACATTTTCCTCCACATCCGGGCCTTTAGCCATAAAAACCGTCTGATACCCTGGTTTTCCCGGCAGATACCCATGCGTTGCCAGCATTTTCGCCGCACTTAACGTTCCATCCATCCTATCGACAGAACGGCCGGGGCCGTTAATACTGTCAAGAAAATAATAGCCGTCTCTCGCCTCAAGCATAAAACTGCAATGAGCGTCCGCTCCCATCGCCGCCGCATCCCGGCCCTCAATGACCTGCTCAATCCCGCTGTCCGGGTCTTTGGCGAGCTCGTAAAGCAGCTCCCTGACAGAATCTTTCAGATAGCCAAACCCCTTACGTATATAAACATAAGCGCTGCCATCGCAATTTTTACAGTATACCTGCCACTGGCGCAGGCGGTTGGCGTACGCTGTAAGCCATCCCTTCTGCAAAAACCAATAATTCATATGGACGGCCTTTTGAGTATCTTTCTGATAGTGGTCGCCAAGAACAATAATATTTGTGCTCTCAGTCATTCCCTGTTCATCGAGAAGTGAAAATATTTCCCCAAGCCGCCGGTCATGGCGCGAAATCGCTTCCCTGGCCTCCGGGGAATCTGTTCCGTAAAGATGGCGGTGAGTATCTACATCCGTCAAATGTACAAGGGTCAAATCCGGAGCGTACTTTTTTAACGTGTATTTTACACATTCCGTCACAAAGTCGTCCAGAAAGGGCTGCTGCTTCCCTTTACGAAGATGCCCGAATTTCTTCTGCATCAACGCCTGGAACCCCACAGAGCCGTTATAAAGGGAGGTACATATCTGGTTTCCCCACGGACGGTTGGCAAAAATTTCCGGCATATTCCAGGTGATTTTGGACTTGGCGGTTACAGGCCACAAAAAAGCGGCAACCTTTCCTCCGGCTTTTAATACCTCATCATACACGGTTGTTGTTTTCACATACTTTCTCTGCCAGAACCAATCCGGCGATTCCCGGCGGAACTGAAAGCGGGTATTATTCACAATCCCATGCTTTTTCGGGTAGCATCCGGTCACAATACTTGTATGCGCCGGATAAGTAATGCTTGGATACACTGAGGATACATTAAAGCAGGCCGCCCCATTTTTAAGAATACGCCCAAAATTGGGAAGCTTTTCAAATACCGGTACATCTTCGGCCCCAAGAGCATCCAAAGAAATAACAAGCAATCTATTTTCCTTCACCGTCAAAGACCTTTCCTTCTTCTATAATTATGCATTGTTTTCCATCTGCCTGTACAATAGTTACGCCGCAGTTTTTCTGAAGCTTCCCCTCCCAGAAATCCTTCAATTCGGATTTCTTGAGTACCCGCAGCAGCGCTTTGTTCATCGCTCCATGAGCAACAATAAGAATCCGTTCCCCATGTGTATATTTTTTTAACAGATCGCCAAGAAAGCTTTGGGCACGGCTGCACAGCTCCTCCAGCGATTCGCCGCCCTCCGGGCGTTCATAACGTTCCGGGTGGGCAAAAAAGCAGCCGTGAGCCGGGTCAAAGGCTTCATTACGAGTATGCTCTACACTTTTGCCTTCTAAAATGCCAAAGCTAAGCTCCCGAAGGCGTTCATCCTGCCAGATTGGAAGTCCTGTATAGGCACTGACAAGCTGCGCCGTATCGCAGGCTCTTTTTAGAGGGCTGCAATAAACAGCGTCAAAATGAAGCTGCATTTCCTCCCATGCTTTTCCTGTGGCTATAGCTGCGGCCCGGCCTTCTTCATTCAAATCGATATCCACACTGCCCTGAACCTTTCCTGACGCGTTCCACACGGTGCGCCCGTGACGCATAATATACAATTCAATCATTATCCTCACCTTTTATCCTGTGCATATAATCCTTCATTGTCTTTTCGTAGCCAAGCTCACCCAAAGTAAAAAAGTGCTGGCCCACAACTTCATCCGGCAAATACTGCTGGTTGACATAATGATTTTCAAAATTATGGGCGTACTGATAGCCAATACCGTGTCCAAGCTTTGCTGCTCCTTTATAATGAGAATCCCGCAAATGGGCCGGCACAGGAGCCGTGGCATGGCCTGATACATATTCCATCGCTTTATCAATGGCGCAGATGGCTGAATTGCTCTTAGGGGCGCAGGCTACATAGGACGCTGCCTGTGCCAGAACAATACGTGCTTCCGGCATTCCCAGCCGTTCCACAGCCAGCGCGGCATTCGTTGCTACAACAAGCGCCTGAGGATCTGCGTTGCTTACATCCTCCGCCGCACAAATCATAATCCTCCTGGCAATAAAGGCTACAGGCTCGCCGGCATACAACATCCTTGCCAGATAATAAATAGCGGCGTCCGGGTCTGATCCCCGCATACTTTTTATAAAAGCGGAAACCGTATCATAATGATTATCCCCTTCTTTATCATACTTTATGACACGTTTTTGAATACACTCTGAAGCTACAGAAAGGTCGATATGAATCTTCCCATCGTCGCCCCGCTGCGTTGTCAGCACTCCAATTTCCACCGCGTTAATGGCTGACCGGGCGTCTCCGTTAGCTACATCCGCAAGAAAATCCAGCGCTTCTTCTGTAATATCCGCATTATAGGCACCCATCCCACGCTCCTCATCATACACTGCCCTTCTAAGAAGCGTCTTAATTTCCTCAGATGACAGCGGTTTTAGCTCAAAAATGACAGAACGGGAAATAAGGGCGCTATTAACCTCAAAATAAGGATTTTCTGTCGTTGCCCCAATGAGAATAATTGTGCCATCCTCCACAAAGGGCAGCAAATAATCCTGCTGGCCTTTATTAAAACGATGAATCTCATCCACAAACAAAATTGTCTTTTGGCCATACATCCCCAGATTGTTTTTAGCCTCGTCAATGACCTGTTCCATGTCTTTTTTTCCGGCGCTCGTCGCGTTAATCTGCTTAAAAACTGCGCTTGTCGTATTGGCAATCACCTTGGCAATGGTCGTTTTCCCGGTTCCCGGAGGGCCGTAAAAAATGACCGAGCTGATCTTATCCGCTTTGATCGCCCGGTATAAAAGCTTATCTTTTCCGATAATATGCTGCTGCCCCACAATTTCGTCCAAAGTGCGCGGGCGCAGCCGGGAGGCCAAAGGCGACTCCTTTTCCATGGAGGTTTCGCGCATATAGTCAAATAAATCCATTATTCATCACTTCCAAAATTATCAATGGATTTATTATAACATAATACGTCAGGATTCACAATGAAAAGCATAAGTAAGCTCTACTGCATAAAAAAGGAGGTGTCGCAAAATCATCAAATTAGATGATAGAGCGATACCCTCGCTCTATATATGGATCGCGGACTCTTCGGAGTCCGTTTTCTGTTTTTAGGATATAAAAACGGAGCTGCTGCTCCAGTAGATTATTTATCTACTTTTGCGACAGCCCCGCCTTCTTTTAATAATCAAAACTGTTCCGGGGGAATCCTGAATTTTCCAATCATCATTTCCAGTTCCTGCGCCTGGCCGGAAAGCTCCTCGCTGGCCGCCGCGCTCTGTTCCGCCGTAGCGGAATTGGTCTGTACGACACTAGAAATCTGGTCGATGCCCTGCGTTACCTGTGTAATAGCCTCCGCCTGATATTCGGACGCATCCGCTATCTTTTGAAGAACCTGCGTAATCTCACCGGCCTGCGCTACAACACTGTCGAGGCTGGCCTTGGTTTCTTGCAGGCTCTTGCTGCCGTTACCTATAGCTTTTAGCATCGTTCCTATCAGTGCTGTGGTTGCCTGTGACGCCTCCGAGGTTTTCCCGGCAAGGTTCCTCACCTCATCGGCAACAACCGCGAATCCCTTCCCGGCGCTGCCGGCCCTCGCAGCCTCCACTGCTGCGTTCAGAGCCAGAATATTTGTCTGGAACGCGATATCCTCAATGGTCTTAATAATGCTCCTTACCTGATCCGCACTGGAGCGGATCTCATCCATCAGGGCAAGGGAATGATCCATTTTCGCGCCGCTTTCAATCACATCTGCATTTGCTTTAACTGCGTTAGCGCTTGCGTTCTGTACAATCTCAGTATTCGACTTTACCGTAGCTGAAATATCCGAAAGGGAAGCTGCCAGTTCCTCTACGGATGACGCCTGCTCTGCAGAGCCCTGCGCCAGAGACTGCGCACCGGAAGACACCTGCTCTGAACCGGCGGATACCTGTTCCGATGCCCGGGCTATTCCCTTAACAACCTGTGTCAGATTCTGTACAAACGTGGAAATAGACTCCTGAATCGGAAAAAAATCGCCCTTGAAATCCACGCTGTTTTGAATACCCAGATCCCCCTCAGCCAGCTGCCCCATGACAGAGTCAATCTCACCGATATAATGGGCGAGCGTTTTGATACTCAAACGTAAGGATTCAGCGATTTCGCCAATCTCGTCATTGCCTTCATATTTGACCTGTACCTGCAGGTTCCCATTGCTCATCTCCCGCAGCCCGTAGTTAATCTCTGAAACAGGACGCAGCCGCCGACCCACTACAAAATAAAGGAGCGCAGCTACAACTACCGTAGAAAGAAGGAGCAGAACACAGAGGAAAACGACCATTTTGACCGCCAGGGAGTGGTATTCCCAGGAAGACATGCCTGAAAGCACCTTCCATCCGCCCCCCGACAGTTCATTCACAACGCTCATACGGCTCTCGCCGTTCACATTATATGAAAAAACAGTTCCGCTTGACGTCTTAAGTTCCTCGTCGATAGCGCCGGTAGCCCCAAACTCGCTGAAATTTCGCCCAACAAGCTGATCCTGAGCAGCACCTACGATGGTGTTGTCCTGGGAAAGCAGAATCATCTGCCCGGAATTTCCGAAGGTCATTGATTTAATAAACTCTGAAATAGAGGACACGCACAAATCCAAAATCAAAATTCCTTCCACACTGGAGTTGTTTTTCACCGGCGTTGCAATAGACACGCACATTTCTCCGGTAGCTTCATCCGTATAAGGCTGTGTGACATAGGTTCCTGAGTTTGCCGCGCTGAAATATGGCCGTCCGCTCAGCGAAACATCCAGGCGCCGGCCTTCCTGTGTATAGATAAGATCCTCTGACAGACTCCCAAAACCGCCGCCCAGGATATCAGGATATTCCGCCATAGCTGCCTGCAATAAGCCAAGCGTTCCCTGGAAAGTTGGATTCGACGACAGAGAAGGCTCTTCGCCGGCCATAAGACCGGTCATACGGTCGTCTATGGCCAGCATCTCGGTTACGCCAATATATTTCTCAATGAACTGCTCCACCTGGGCCTTTGCGTTTAATGTTACCTGCTTCATATAGGCATCCTGCTTCTGGTTGATTCCGTAGCTAATGATGGTACTCATCACTATAGCGCAGATTACATTAAATACAAGTAGTACCGCTGCTGAAAACAGAACGACTGTGGTAGAAATTTTTTTATTTTTTTTCTTCTTCATATTCATTTTCTTTCGCCTTCCTAGTTATTTTACTAAAACTCCTAATACAATCCTTACGCCCCGGAAACTAACAGCCAACCCCGGAAGCAGCAGAATCCTATCCCTGTACATCGCCATATATTCCCTGTAAGATTCCGATGAGCTTACTTGAAAACATAACCTTCCCTCCTGTTTTTCATTTGGCAGTTAAGGACTGTATCTGTCCGCTGTCTTTTGGGAACAGACTGAATATGTACATTCTTTTTATCGGCCAAATCACAAAAAGTATAAGTAAATTCCGTGTATAACCTCAGTTATTACTATTTTTTCGACAGGGTTTCCACAGGATCCCTCCTTGCGGCGGCATGTACTTTTGTAATGGAACAGCAGCTTTCATTTGACACATATCCTAAAATTTATTATCATTTATTTAAGAAAAAACTACTATAATGGCCGTTAAAACCAAGGCGGCCAAGAAGGAGGAAAACAATGTCAAAAATCAACACCATCGGCGTACTCACCAGCGGCGGTGACGCACCGGGCATGAACGCCGCAATCCGCGCGATTGTCCGCACAGCAATTAACAGCGGCATGAAAGTCAAGGGTATTCAAAGAGGCTACGCCGGCCTTTTGGAAAATGAAATTATAGATATGGATACAAAAAGCGTCTCCGAAATTATGCGCCGCGGGGGAACCATGCTTTTTACCGCCCGCTGTAAAGAATTTACAACGCCAGAGGGCCAGGCTAAAGGTGCGCAGATTTTACGAGACAATGGTATCGAGGGTTTAATCGTTATCGGCGGTGACGGCTCGTTCCAAGGCGCTCAAAAGCTGGCTGCCCTTGGAATTAATACGATCGGTATTCCGGGAACGATCGATTTGGACATTGCCTGCACCGACTACACCATCGGCTTTGATACTGCGGTAAATACTGCGGTGGCTGCTATTGATAAGATTAAGGACACATCCATGTCCCATGAACGCTGTAGTATTGTTGAGGTTATGGGAAGAAATGCCGGCTACATCGCCCTCTGGTGCGAAATTGCCAACGGCGCCGACGGTATCCTCATCCCCGAAAAGGATGATTTCAATGAGCAGGATCTCATTGACACCATCCTTTCTAACCGCCAAAAAGGAAAGACCCATCACGTTGTCATCAATGCTGAGGGCATAGGCCATTCTAACCGCCTTGCCAAACGGATCGAGGTTGCCACAGGTATTGAAACCCGCGCGACCATACTCGGACATATCCAGCGCGGCGGTGTTCCCACAGCCAAAGACCGTGTTTACGCTTCTACCATGGGTGCTTATGCGGTGGATCTGCTCCGTGAGGGAGCGACAAACCGTGTCATTGCTTATAAGAATGGACATTTTACAGACTTTGATATCGACGACGCTCTTGCCATGACCAAAGGTATTGACGAATACCAGTTCCTTATCAGCCGTCTGATGGTTATGTATTAATACAAAGGCAGGTATACAATGACATCCAATCAAGCATTATCACAGACACAGATCTTTAAAGAAACAGACAAGCAATTTGCATTAGAAGAACAGAAAACTTTACTAAAAAAAGCGATTGAGCAGCGCGCTTCCCGGCGCAGCTATACATCTGATCCGATTTTGCAGTCAGACGTATCAAAGCTTAACGCTATTATTTGTGAGGCTAACGCCCATCCCGGCGCCCGGCTTCATTTCCAGCTTGTTACCGGAGCCCAAAAAGCATTTTCCAGTTTTTTTAAAACCTACGGGCTCTTTTCCGGCGTCCATTCGTATATCATTGCCGCCGGGCCAAAGGATGAGCCAAAGGCACAGCAGCTTTTAGGCTACTACGGTGAGCTTCTGGTTCTCACCGCCCAGTCCATGGGGCTGTCCTCGTGCTGGGTCGGGGCTACTTATGATAAAAGCCAGGTAAGCGTACCTGTCAATGCCGGCGAAAAGCTCTACTGCCTGATCACCCTTGGCTACGCTAGGGAAAAACATTCCATGGGCGAACGTCTGGCCCGGTCAGTTATGCACCGCCAAAGCCACACTGCCGGAGAAATTATGGAATATCACGGCTTGGGCCAGGCGCCCGGATGGTTTATGGATGGCATCACTGCCGTTTTAAAGGCTCCCTCGGCCCGCAATAAGCTGCCCGTCCACTTTGCTTTAAAGCAGGGATGTGTTTTTGCCTGGGCCACCCCCAACGGCGGCTATGAAAATATCGACCTTGGGATTGCCAAGCTCCATTTTGAGTTGGGAGCAGATTATATTTTTTATGATTTAAGGAAAAAATAAGAACCCGTTCACAGCATTGCTGTTCGTTATCTGTTGCTTAGGCTTTTGTCAGCCCGTGCGAACACGCAGCGGGGTGCCAAGCTATCGCATAAAATAAGGGAAGAACCTGAAATTCATCGCAGTTCTTCCCTTTTTACGCTTTAATTCTCAATATGTGTTTTTAATTCATTGTACACCGCCAGATGAAAGGCATTAAAATTGAGAATCTTTCCGTTTTCTGCTTCATTGTTGCTCCACGTAACAGTCACTAACCGGCCATTCTCCAGGAAATCATCCCAATCCTCATCGGCCATATCAAAGTCATAGGCATCCGGGCTTGTCATTTCCCATAAGTCCATCCGGTACGGCTTCCAAAGCGTTTTATAGGAATCCGATAGCTGCCCGGAAATAACCTCCGACAGCCTTTGTGTTCCCCAGAATTTTAATATATCTGATTCTTCCCTCATTTGGGCATAGCCCATGGAGCTACTGTCATAATACCCGGGAATCGTATCGCCGTAAAGCTTTTCCGCTTTTTTAAATACCTTAGCCATGTCCGTATCATCCTCAAAAATGACATTGGCAGCGATAAGGCCCTTCTTCCCTTTCAGTTCAACGCCTTCATTCAAAGGAAAATCCTCGGAGTAGGTCACATCCATAAAGTCCAGTGCCAGCCTGAAGCACTTTTCTCCAAAGACGTCGACATCGGCGACAAGATACCATTCCGATCGCTCATTATCATCCGCAGATATAATTTGTTCCTCAGTAATGCCAAGAATCTCAAAAACTTCGTCCGAGGACATTCCCCATGTAAGCCCAGGGAAATTCAGGTCTTTATCAACCTCCTGCGTTTTACATGCCGTTGGAAAGAATACCAAAACAACAAGCAGCGCCATAAATACGCATACGCGCCAAGGCCTATGGTTCAAGAAACATTTTCTCATAATTACTCCCCCCGTAAGCAATATTGCTCTTTATACTTTGAAAAACTCCGTAAATAGTGCTGTGTGCCAGTGTCGCTAAGCTTTAGCGGCGGCCGAAGCTAAACGCAGACTATGTGTCGGCGGTGCTTGTCCGGCGCAAACCGCAACGAAGCGTCAGCGCATATTTC
Organism: Clostridiales bacterium; assembly: GCA_018369015.1. Classification (GTDB taxonomy): domain Bacteria; phylum Bacillota; class Clostridia; order Lachnospirales; family Lachnospiraceae; genus Catenibacillus. Next base: position 20,248 of record JAGZDD010000019.1, read on the forward strand.
CCTCGATCTCCCGCGCGTCAGGCATAACCCTTAGAGCGCCTTTGCGGGTCGTAATCACCGAGGCCGCTGCATTGGCAAAACGCAGCATATCCGACAAGGCTTCACTGCTTTGGTCTTTTAAGCCATTTTCCAGGACAAAATGCAGCACGCAGCCCATAAATGTATCTCCGGCTCCCGTCGTTTCAATAGTGTCCTTGCGTATAACGCCCTTTTCCTTTGCCATAAGTTCTCTGCCGCTTTCATCCATATAATAGGCCCTGCTGCCATCCCGGCCCATGGAAACAAGAATCAAAGGTATTTTATAATTTTCCCGGATTTTTTGCACCCCGGCCGTGAAATCCTGCTCCCCGGTCAGCCATTGGATTTCATTGTCCGATATTTTTAAAATATCGCACACTCCAAGGCCGTATTCAATCTGCTCCCTGGCCACATCCATGGACTCCCAGAGCATTTCCCGGATATTGGGGTCAAAAGAAATCAGTGCGCCGCCCTCTTTCGCCGTTTTTACCGCATACTTTGTAGCTTCCCTTACCTGGCTGTGGGTCATGGACAAGGTGCCAAAGTGAAAAATACGGCAATCCTTTAAAAGCTCCTCCTGTACATCCTCCACAGTAAGCATCATATCTGCCCCCGGATTTCTGTAAAATGAAAAGCTCCGGTCGCCGTCCGGCTCGTTTTCTACAAAGGCCAGAGTTGTCCGGCAATCCTTATCAATGAGCAGGTTCCTCGTATCAATTCCTACCTCATCAAGAACAGCCTTAAGCTTATGGCCAAAAATATCATCGCCGACCTTCCCGATAAAGCCCACCTTATGGCCCAGCTTATTAAGCATGGCCAGCACATTGCACGGCGCTCCGCCGGGATTGGCTTCAAAAAGGGTATTTCCCTGGCCGGACAAACCATTGTCCGTCATATCGATTAAAAGCTCGCCCAGAGCGATCACATCATATGTCTTCATTCTTTCATCCCTGCCTTTATTTTGCTTTTGGATACTCGTTGCACAGCAGACGGTAAGGTTCTTCGTCCTCCTCAATCTTCGGAAAGCGTCCGATCGGCTCGTAGAACCGGTTGTCGTTTTCATCATCATTGCACATAGATACCTCGCCGAGAAGAACGTCGCCGCTGCCTTCCTCAACATGGAAATCATGGTACATATATGGATAAATCGTAATACTTTCGCCCGGAGTAAGCTTTACCTGGGTGCCTGCGGGTACGGTAAATTCACGGCCGTCACAGTGAACCGTCACATCTGTGTCCGCAAACTGCCCGTCATCTGTGGAGTTATACACAGTAATCAGCACATTGCCGCCGCCCCGGTTAATAATGTCCTCCATTTTATTCCAGTGGAAATGCATGGGAGCCATTTGGCCCTCCTTAACAACAAGAAGCTTTTCCGCATAGGTCTTAGTATATTTATCCATTTTCAGATTGCCGTTGCGGATTGTAATGAGTGAAAAGCCTACCTCATCGAACTTTCCAAGGCCATAATCGGTAATATCCCAGCCAAGCATGTTGTCACGGATTTCGTCAAACTCCGCGCCTTTTTCCTGCCAGTCCTGCGGCGTCCATTTGCAAAACGGCGGAATTTCAAAGCCGTGTGCCCTAATAAGTTCTTCCATATGTTTGATTTCTGCGTTAATTTTAGATCTCTTCATTGTAATTCTCTCCTATCATTTTTATATAAAACCGCCGGGGCGTCAAGCCATTTTCCGCTGCCCCGGCGCACCGGGTTCCATTTTTCTCATGCTATCTGCCGTTTCGGGCTTCCCAGCCCGCTCTGACACAATTTAGCGCCCCAATGGCGCAAGCCTGGCGGCGTCTTCCCGGACAGCATTAATCTCTGCGCCCTCAAGGAAACGGAGCCTAAGCTCTATTTCCTCGGTTTCAAAAGGCTCAAGCGTGTGAAGATCCCCTCTTTTAAGGTGGTACTCTTTTCCAAGCACACTGGAATTGGCTGGTTCCAGGCCAATCACATAATCTCCCGAGGCAATCGACTTCCATTGCATAAAATAAGGGAGATATTTTTTATTAAATCCAATGCGAAGGCCAATACCTAAGGCTTCATTAATCACCGCAGCAAAGGTGTTCCCATTTTCGTCCGCAGCCAGCTCATGCAAATATACCCGTTCCGGCGCATTATCCTTTGGCGGTTCCATTTTATTCCACAAATGCATGTTCGCTTTAGCCGCCTCATCCCGGGGCGTCACTTTTGCCGTCGGCAGAATAATCTCGCAGCTCTCATTCAAAAAAGGATAGCCCGCGTTAAAATGATACAAAAGCATCATTGTTTCCTGCCGAAAGCCCTCGTTCGTAATCCTGTCCTTAATGACAATTTCCGGTTCCCCAAAGCGTGTTTCAATGCAGCGGCGCAGAACCATATTTTCCCCGAACAGCTCCCCTTCCCGCATTTCACCGCAAATACGGATTTTGCAAGGTGCCGCCGTGCCCCGGCTGCTATCCTTCGCACCAGGAGCCTGCGCCTTTTCCCTCGTGCAGCCTTCCTCATCCCATATAAGCTGAGCCCCCACATGCTCTGCGGGCGTTGTGCGGATACGGCCATGCATCGGATAATCCTTCCCATCGACTGTACAGGGCGCGCAAATGTTTTCCAGGCCGCATGTAAAAAGCATACCGCCCATAATACTTCGCTGCGCCTCCTGCCCGTGGGTATCATAATGATTTCTCCCCGCAAGCCCCGGCTTTGAGAGAAAGCTCATGTTATAACCATTAAAGTTCACTTCGGCAATATCCAGGCATTTTCCGGCCATGACCGAAAAGGACAGGCGGTCATTTTTAACCTCATACGCCTCAAGCCCGCCGGCCCGGCCTTCCCTGTAAACAACCGGCCTTACAGACATAAGCTGCTGCACATTGCCAACATAGCTTAATAAATCCTTCTTATTCATCCCTGCGCTCCTTATTTTATATCATAAACGCTGCGTACCCGAAGCCCCTTAGTGCTTCCCCGCAAAATTTTTACTGTCCTTGTATCTGCGTTAAGGTCAAAATAATTATCGGAAAGAACAAGATCCTCGTTCTCATTTTGAATCTCAACGCTCTTGGCATAGGCGCATGCCACTACTGTAATCTCATCGCCGCAGACGGACAAAGAAAGCTTTGGATCTTCATAGCGGAAATATTTCGGGTAAGAGAAAATCGTCGTTCCCTCGGAAATTTTCTGCCCCTCTGACCATGCCTCATAGCTCACATACTCTGAAAAAACATCAATTTCCGGAAGCTCCTTCTTTTCTAGCCAAACGCCGGACATAGGCGCAGCAATGACCTCCTGCCGGCCGCTTTCAAGAACCTGGCCTTTGGCATTTCTTTTCTGCCATTTTACCTCTGCCTTCTTTTCCTCCAGGGTTTCATTAGCTACATGAAGGCGTATGGACTTAGGATATTCAAAATGCTGGCGGTTCATATTGGCCTCGGCAGTCATCCAGCTTTCTTCCTCGCAGGAAATCATTACCGGGGCAAAAAACCGTTTGGCATAATAATGCAGCGCCTTCCAGCGGCCGCAGTAATCAATGGACGACCAGGAAATGACCGGCCAGCAGTCGTTAATCTGCCAGTACACCGCGCCCATGCACCGGCCGCGGTTGCGCCGGAAATGTTCAACGCCATAGCGGATAGCGTCGGCCTGTAGAAGCTGGGAGGCATACAAAACCGTTTCAAAGCTGCCCGGATAGCGGTACATCTGCTGCATATAGTTCATTATCTTGCCGTTGGCCCCATAGTTTCTCTGGTGCTTTTCCATAATATAGCTGAAAATATTCCAGTCCGCAGGATCGTCAGTGAAGGTTTCGACCGTCTTTTTACACGGGAATGACTGGAAGCCAAACTCTGATAAATAGCGGAAATAAAATTTCCGGTACTCCGAAAATGGCCGGTTTCCGTGCCATACTTTCCAGTAATGGACATCTCCTCTGTCCGGGTCGTTTGGATTGTCAAAGGAGCCGCCGGAGGAAGGGCTTGCCGGCCAGTAAAAGGTTTGGGGGTCGTGCTCTTTAAGCACTTCGGGAATAATGCGTTCATACATCAGCAAATAATCCCGGACCTCCGTAGGCTTTGTCACCCAGCAGCGCTCGTCGACAAACATTTCCATTTCATTATTCCCGCACCACAGCGCCAGCGACGGATGGTGGCGCAGCCGCCGGATATTATCAATAAATTCCTGGCGGATATTGGCTTCAAAATCTTCGGTAAGCTCATAGACCGAGCAGGCAAACATAAAATCCTGCCAGACTGCCAGGCCCAGCTCGTCGCAGATGTCGAAAAACCAGTCGTCTGGATAAAAGCCGCCGCCCCAGACACGGATCACATTAAAGTTCGCCGCCCTACAGTCCATAAGAAGCTGTCTTGTCTTTTCTTTGCTGCGCTGGCCAAGAAGGTGTTCCTCGGGAATGTAATCGCCGCCCATGGCAAAAAAAGGTACGCCGTTAATCTCATGGGCAAAGCTCTCGCCAAACTCATCCTTTTCCCTGCGCACGCTCATTGTGCGCAGGCCAATCCGTTTTTCCCAGCAATCCAGCTCCCGGCCGTCCTGCATAAGTACCGCCTTCACCGTATAAAGGGGCTGCTCTCCAAGGCCGTTGACCCACCACAGCTTTGGCTGCTCCACAATGATCTCGCCGCGGCCGCCCTCAAGCGTTACCGGCATAATCTCCCCGTCCGGCGCTGTCACAGTCACTTCAACCCGGACATTTTCACCGGCGCTGCACAGGCTGCCTGGCATGGCCACCCCGGGCACTGCACCAGCTAAGCTGCCGGACGCCCCCGAAGTACCGGACGCGCCTGAAATGTCAGGTGTTCCGAAACCACCAGCCACATCGCCGTCCGCTCCGCTCTCAGAGCCAGCCTGGCACCCCGTCAGCCGCCACTTTGCCTCAAATCCCAGACGGCACCTGCCCGCTTCATGGTGCTGGCGGACATAAACGCTTTCCAGCCGGCCGCCATTTTCCTTACACAGCCATACCGGGCGGAAGATTCCCGCGTCAGGGAGATGGGCGCCCCAGTCCCAGCCAAACATATAATGCGCCTTGCGCAAATGCATAAACCCCTCATACGTATCGTCGTTTCCGATATTGCCATAGGTTTTATACGCCTTTGCAATATATTTAAGCGGGGATCTGAAAACAACCCGGAGCTCATTATCGCCCTCCCGCAATACATCCTTTACATCAAATTCCCATATACGGTGCATATTTATCGCGTGACCTACACAGGCTCCGTTTAAATACACATCGGCAATGGTGTCCAGACCTTCAAATTTTAAATAGGCTGCCGAACAATCACCGGCATTGTCCTCCGAAAAGATACACTGATATTCGTAATCATCTTCCATCAGCCGGCAAATTTCATCCTCATTATCTTTCCAATAAGGATCTGGAATCTGGCCGTTTCTTTTCAAATCTGTATAAACACTTCCCGGCACGACAGCCTCCTGCCACTGCGCATAGGGGGAAGCTTCGCCAAGGCACCGCATTTTCCAGCGGCCGTTTAATTCTCTTAACTCCATAATCTGCTCCTCTTTTATCGTAACTATTCAGCCATGCCATCTCGGATTTGCGCAGCTAACGCTGCTAACCGCCGCATACGCGGCTAAATCCTTTTCTTGCAAGCCCTATGGCCGCGTTGTCATTCTGTGCTCACCCATACCGCCTCATGGCCGCCAAGGATTCCCCGGCCGTCCTTTGTCGCGGCATGCTCCTTATATTGATAAAGCTCCACAGGAAATTTTTCGGGCAATGTATAAGGGGTGGAACGGTGGTTGACAATCACCATACCGTTGGCAAATACGCCGGTTTCAATGCCCCGCTCCCGGATTTTTCCCGCCGGCGCCACATAGGCGCTTAAAATATCTGAAATCATCGCCGTTTTTGACAGTGTTAAGGGGTACATTTCTTTATTGCCCTGAGCATAAGGTACATGGGGAATATTTTTCGCTGCATAGGCGGCGCCAATCTGGACGCCAAAAGCATACACCGCACCCTTGCAGCTTCCCGGCGCCAGCCCTGCCAATGCCTCCAGCCTCCCGCCATCGTACCGGGCCGCACAGCAGCCGCCGCCATCGACGTAGGACGCAATTTCCTCCCCGTCCTCATAGCGGCAAAACGCCTCGCCCTGAGGGATAATAACGCGCTCGCCCCGGCCGGAGGCTGCCTTCGCGCCGCAGCCAGACACAGCTTCCGCGCCACCGGCGGACACGGCCTTCACATATCTGTAAGGCTGCTTATCACACGCCTCGCCCCGGATACCAAAGCAGTTTTTCGCCAGCTCATCGAGCGGCCCGTGAATCAGCACGCCCCCGTCACATACAAAGCGGCGTATTTTTTCCTCCAGCTCATCATGTTCTGCCGCAAAGTAACAGTCATTGGCCGCCACAATCAGCGCCTTGTACTCCGGCAATGCCCCGGAAAGAATCTGGTGCCCGCTGATTACATCGACCTGATAGCCAAGGTCGCAGCAGTATTTATACCAGCCAAGGAGATCCAAGCGCCGGATTTTATTATTTTCCACCTCAAACGGCTCAAGATGGGCCATTTCTGATGGAAAAAGAAGGGCAATCTCTTTTTTGCGCGGCCCCTGGCGCTTAAGGATGACCTGCTTGCACCAGGCATTGGCCTGCTTCAAGGACTCAAGAAATGGCTCGTCCATGCGGTTCATCACACCGCCGTCATCCAGCCCGTTCATGCCATAGCAGTGATAACCATCGATACCGCAGGCCACCATAGAGCCAAGAATTTCCGCCGGGGAGAGCTGGGCATAAATATCATTATAAATGTATCTTCCCCAGTAAATGCCGCCAATGACAGGCTTCCCTTCGTTCATCACCCTCATCATGCTGTGCTGGCATGAAACAACATAGGCGTCCGGATATCCGTCCGGGGTTACGGGTACAGTAACAAAATGGCAGGAATCCACATAGGGAGCCAGGGCATAAATATCAATGCCGCGCAAAGCCGTGTCCCACAGGTCACTAAATTCATTGTCAATATCCTGCTGGCACCTGCCGTAAATATTCAGGAAATATCCCCACTGGGTCATATCCGGGCATAAAAACAGGTCTGGATTATTTTCCTTAAGCATTGGCCCAATTGTCTTAAAATAAAGCGTCAGCTCATGGATCTTCCACAGGGCGTTATCCCGCCACACATAAAAGCGCGGGGAACGATTGCGGACATCCTCCTGCGTATAACAAAATTCCCCCGCATATTTTACGCCAAACCAGTAATCTGCGGGCATAAGATCTTCAAAATCTCTGGCCAAAATCCCGTAATTGCTGTTAAGCCCCTCAATATCGCCATGGTACAGATTTCTTAAAAAAGATAAATAGCGCTGCTGTCCTTCCGCGTCAAAGCTTGGAGCTACTACCGGGTCCCACATACTGCACACTGGAATTACCTCATCGGTTCTGCGCGCCGCTGCTGATAAAGCACCGTCACGCTGCATAGCCGCCGCAAAGGCTTCCTTTGACAGAGTTTCCGGCATTTTCAGCCCGCAGCGCTCACAGCCCTGTCCATAGCGTTCCATAATCCGGTCCACATGTTCCTTCATCGAACGTTTGGCCTTTGGCGACCAATATTTATAATATCTTCCGGCCCGCCCATCCAGGTAAGTAATCTCCTCGCCAAAAATCGGCGGACTGAAACGGATCCGCGGGTAAAGATTATCTCCATTTAAGTACAGCAAAAGAAAATTGTAGCAAAGCCCGTGCCTGTGGGCCGAATCCCCCATATACTCCTGCATTTTAACATATTGACTTAATGCCCCGGTTTCATACCTTTCCTTAAAATCCTCCCATGCTTTAGTGTCAAACATAACACTGTTAAATCCCAGTTCACGGATGAGCGCCATTGTTTCATCGACAAATGACTCATCATCAAAAGCAGGGCAGTAAAAATTTCCGAACATAACGTTCATATAGGGAGTATTGTCTGTCTTACTTATAAACTGTCTCAAAACGGCCTCCGTTTAGAAAAGGCTGACGTATGTCAGCCTTTCCGTCTTTATTTATGCTATGTTATTGATTCTGCGCTGCAAGAAATTCATCAACCTGTGCCTGTGCGGCGTCAAGGACATCCTGGAATCCTGCCTGCATAAGCTCTTCTTTAATCTTAGGAACAACCTCTGCCGGGTCCTGTACGCCGGTCATAACCTCGCTGCGGTAGCGCAGCCAGATTTCACGGCAGTTAGAAAGCTGGTCACTAACCTCTGTTGTATCAAAATTGAAGCCGAGCATTACAGAAGATACAGCATTCTCATTAAGCTTTTTAATCTCAGCCCACTGATCGCCCGGGTCTGTGTCTACCGGAGTTACGGTAAAGAAAGTGCCCTGAGTATAGCCCGCCATGGACCAGTCCTCATTGATCTTATGAGCTTTTTGTACGCCGTCAACATCCACATACTCAAAGTTTACGCCTTCCTCACCATAGTAGAACATATCACGCAGCTTTGTATCTGTATTGACAAGGTTTAAAAGCTGTAAGCATTTCTCTGGATATTTGCTATTTGCGGAAATCATGTTCAGGGAGCCGCGTACTGTCTCATTTGACAAAATAGTATCGCCCATCTTTGCAACGACAACTTCCTTACCCATCTGTGGGCCCCAGGAGGTTTCGCCTGCGGAATCCCAGCCCTGGGCGATACGCCACATATTATACACGCGGGCTTCGCTCAGCGTCGCGGCGTCCGGGTTAATGATCCCCTTTGTATACCAGTCATGGATCGCTTCCAGGTTTTCATAAACGTCCGGTTCCTCTAATGTAAAGCATACTCTCCCTTCCGGATCGTCATATCTTACGCCGAGAATCTGTGTGCCGCCGCCAATCTGGTCGTAAACGTCAAAAATCTGATAAACACCGTCATTTTTAACATAAACCGGATAGTCGTTTTTGTCCGCCTTAAGCTGTTCAAAAATCGGTGTCAGCTCTGAAAGACTGCCTGTAAGGTTTTTATAATCAATATTGTATTCGTCTACAAGCTCCTTATCCCAGATGGCATAGTTGGAAATGGCGCTATCTTTATAAGAAGGTACGCCGTAAATTCTTCCGTCCACACTAACAGCTTCCCAATATTTCTCAGGCATTAACTCGTTAAATTCCTTCATATTTTCAGGAATCAGATCTGTAATATCCGCATAAGCGCCCAACTGAATATCCGCAGTGTAGTTATTGCCAATACCAAAAATAATATCATAAGCTTCATTGGTACTGATAATAATATTTCTCCGGTTATCCCAGTCACCCCAGGCAACAACTTCCATATCAAGATTTACGCCGATTTTTTCACCAAGATATTCATTTACCTTAGCAATCCAGGAATCGTAGTTTGTTGGCATTCCGCTGCCGATTGTCACCCATTTTAAGGTAACAATTTCATTTCCGTTTTCATCCACGCTTACCTGGCTGTTTCCGCCGCTTCCGCAGCCGGATAAAATTCCTGCGGTCATTGCTGCCGCCATACCAAGTGCCATAATTCTTTTTGCTTTCATATTTTCCTCCTTTTTGGCCTGTTTTTAAGGCCATCATGGTATGCCCCTCAGGGCGTTCCTCCTTTTTGGCCTGTTTTTAAGACCGTATCATTCTTTAACAGAACCGATTGTCAAACCTGAAATAAAGTATTTCTGGAAAAAGGGATAGGTACATGCAATCGGAACAATAATAACAATCGCAATGGCCATTCGCACAGATTCCGTAGGCATACTCAGCTTGTACTGCTGCATTGAAAGGCCGCCGTAAGGGTTATTTGCAAGATATTCGATATTTTGCTGAATATTATTCAATAAAGACTGCAATGTCTGAAGATTTCTATCCTGAATATACAAGGATGCCTGGAACCAGTCGTTCCAGTAACCGAACGCGGCAAACATACCGATCGTTGCCATAACGGGCTTTGAAATCGGGAGAACGATCTGCGACCAGATACGGAACTGTCCGGCGCCGTCGATTTTAGCCGCCTCAATGAGAGCGTCCGGCACAGTTGCCCTAAAGAACGTCCGGCATATAATAACGCTGAAGGACGAGCAGGCCAGCGGGAAAATCAAGGCCCATATGGTATTTCTTAAGTTCAGGATGTTGTTGACGACAATGTAGGACGCCAGCATACCGCCGTTAAATACCATTGGGATAAAAATAATCCATGTATAAAGCTGATGAAGCTTAAAGGATCTTCTTGACGCCACATATCCCATAGATGTATTCAGGCAGATGGAAATAAATGTACCAAGAACTGTTACCAGTACGGACATACCAAATGCCCGGATAATCGTTCCCCGCTCATTCCAGAGGAACATGTAAGCCGCATTGGATATTTCGTCGGGAATAATCTGATAGGTTCCCGCCTGGAGCGCTGCTTCGCTTGTAATAGAAATCGAAAAAACAAACAATAACGGGAAAATACACATAAGCCCCAGGACTAAAAAGATAATATTAAATACAATGTTCGTTGACTTCTTAATCTGGTTCATGGAGGATGATGCTGCATTTTCTTTTAATTTACTCACTTTGTACACCCCTTCCTTTAAATAAGCCGGTTATCGTTATCCAGCTTGCTGACGACTTTATTGGCCAGCAAAATCATACCGCAGCTGCAGACGGACTGGAAAAATGACGCCGCCGCAGTTTTTCCAATAGGCGCAGTTGACTGAATGGCGTTGTACACATATGTATCAAAGGTCGAAACCGTCGTATACAACGATGCCGGTATACCGCCGGTTGTCTGATAGAAAAGGCCGAAGTCGGAGTTGAAAATTTTACCGCAGTCAAGAATCAGCATGATAATAAACACAGGCTTGATCCCCGGCAATGTAATATGCTTCATCTGCTGCCACTTTGATGCTCCGTCCATTACCGCGGCTTCGTAAAGCGACGGGTCGATACCGGAAATACTTGCCAGGTACATAACCATACCATAGCCCATACCTTTCCATGTATTGAGGAGTATCAAAATAAACGGCCAATATTTGGCTTCCTGGTACCACATAATCGGGTCGCCGCCCAGAGCGGTAATAATGCTGTTCATGTAGCCTTTCTCAGGTGTCAGCAGGGCGTAAACAAAGTAGCTGATAACAACCCATGACATGAAGTAAGGCAAAAACATCATTGTCTGGTAAACCTTGGAACCCCTCTTGTTCCTCATATTGCTTAAAATCAGCGCGCCGCCCACAGCGACTGTTGCACTGATGATAATAAATGCAATGTTATAGAGAACAGTGTTTCGCAGCAGCATGCCGAAGGAATTGGATGTAAAGAAGAACTTAAAGTTGTCAATCCCCGCCCATTCGCTGGTCAACAGGTTGTACAGAAATCCGTGGCCTCCGGGTGCCAGCTTATAATTTTTAAAAGCAATAATGACACCAAACATGGGAAGATACGCAAAAATCGCATACCAGAGCAGCGTCGGGGTAGAGAGTAAAGCCAGTTCTGTATCGTCTCTCGTCCACCGTTTGCGCTTGCGCACCTTCGTCGATAAGTCCGACGTTTTCTTCGTTTTCATAGTTCTTAGCCTCCCTTATATAATTTCTTCACCGTCCTGGCAAACGCCCAAACGGTCATATATTTTCAACATCTTTATCACTCTCACAGAAAAAATATTCTCCTGTATGATAAAAATGTCTAAATACCTTATGCATGTTCTCCGTCGTTTTCCTTTTACTTACCAGTTTCCTTCCATGCATCCACCTGGCGCTGCATTTCTTTTATAACGTCAGATATTCCCGCATCCTCTAAACGCTTAATAAGCATTGGGAGATAGGTGTCCGGGTCAACACTGCCTGTATAAAGAGCCTTGCCGAACTCATCAAGAATTGTCCGAAAGCTGGCAATCTGGCTGCTTACCGGTTCCATATCAAAATCAAAGCCAAAGGTAGGGGCCTCCTGCGAGGCGTCATTAAAATCTTTAAAAACAGACCATTTATCAATCGCTTCATTTTCAAGAACATAAGTATTAAACAGCCCTCCCTGAACCCAGTAAAGGACGGAATAATCTCTGAACTTCCCGTCAATCAGCCGTACCTTTGTGTCATAAATATAGGGCTTTCCCTGGGCTGCCAAAGTTTCTTTGCTGTCAGCCTCAACTCTCTCCCAGTGGACGCCTTCAATGCCATAGTTTAAAAGATTTCGCAAATACTCATCGGTATTAATGAGATTCAGCAGCTCTACCGCTTTTTCCGGATGGGCGCTATTTGCGTTGACCGCTGTAATCGCTCCCCGGGCTGAGGCGTTTGTAATGCTTGTTTCCATAATCGGGGAAACAACAACCTCATAGCCCAGCTCTTTTCCCCAGATCTGCTCGGCAAACGGCTGGCCATCGCCTTTTGTCACAAAGCGTTTGCGTGTCTTATCGTCAGAGGCGGTGGCGGCATCCTGATTGATATAGCCGGCCGTGTAGTATTTGCGCATCGTCCGAAGCGTCTGCTCCATCCGCTCTGTTTCAAATACATTTTGGACCGTCAGTGTTTCATCTCCAAGCTCAATACCTACAGGGTCGGCAATCTTATCCATGTAGGTCGGCGCTGTGTAATCTTTAGTCACATACAAAGGAATCACATCCGGCTCTTTTTCCCGAATAACTTTAAGCCACGGCTCTAAATCCTCCAAAGTGTGGATGGACTCATAGGGAATGTCGTATTTGTCCACATATTCCTTGGTAAATACCCACATCGGCATATTGCCAAGCTCCTTTTCGCTTGGAACGCCGTAAATTTTCCCCTGCACCTTAGCCGCTTCCCAAAACCTCGGGTCAATATTGTCATACATCTGGGTTCCCGCAAGAAGTTCATCTAATTCCAGAAAAACGCCTTTATTAACGTTTTGCAGATAATCATTGGTCCATGAAGCCGTAAAACAAAGATCCCATGTGCTCCCCGTATTAATAACAACCTGCATTTTCTGGTTATAGTCTGCCAGGCCAATATTTATAATCTTAAGCGACACGCCGATTTTCTCACCGATATAGTCATTGACCTTCTCCAGCACTAAATCTGTATCCTTTTGGGTATCTCCAACCTGATACCAGATCAGTTCAACCAGTTCTTCCTCTTGTTCAATTTTTTCTGTTTTTTTGTCAGAAAAGACGAACCACAGGCCAATAATTATTAATATAAGCACAACAGCTATCGTCATTTTCTTCAATACATTTCTTCTCATGGCCTATCCCCTTTATGCAATTTATTATAATATTTATAAAATTTTTATAAAGTATAAAACTTTTAGATTCCTTGGACAAATTCTAGTTAAAAAATTCCACAAAAAAACTGCCCGATATTCCATCGGACAGTTCATTTTAGCTAATATTTTTTCATTTCTCGCAGGGAAGCCGGGGCCACGCCGTAATATTGCTTAAATTTTCTGTAAAAATAGCTCGTATCTGGGTATCCTACCTCTTTTGCAATATCACTTATTTTCATATTTGTGTTCAATATCAGTTCCTTGGCAACTTCCATTTTTTTGCTGTTCAAGTATTGGGCAAAGGAGCAGCCTACCTCCTTTTGGAAAATCTGCCCCAGGTAAGACGCATTCATATAGTACTTGTAGGCCAGCGTCTTTAAATTCATATCTTCCTTGTAATTTTTCTGCACCTCAGCCATGATCCACCGCACCACAGGCGTGTACTGGGAATCCGCCTCGTGCAAATACTGGATAATATCATTCACCTCTGAAATAAAAAGCGCCTTAATCCCAAAAATATCGTCCGCCTCATAAATTGTTTCCAAAAGCTCAGTAAGGTCGTGAAGTGCTCCTACATTTTCCAGCTTATATTCTCTTTTGATCTCCTGGAGGAGCATAGCAATCTGAACCGTCATCTGATATAAAGAATCAATAGAAACCCCAGTCTTTACGTTGTTTATAAAAAGATCCTCAATATATCCAACTGCGCCCTCGCTTTCTCTTTTTAATATAAGCTTGCGCAGCAGCGTCCGGTCAATCGTAATATCCTCGCTTTTTCTGGCCTGGATATAGCTTTCCTCCACACAGCTCCCATACCCTTCTACGAGAAGGTATTTTTGCAGCCGCACAGCCACCCGGTAACTGTCCGGGAGCTTCCGGTAATCGTCAAAAGAAGGGCCTATGCTGACAAAAGTCAGAATATCAAACCGGCTTTCAATCTGCGTCTGTAATCTCTGCAGATATTCCTTCGCGGCCTTTGGGCTTTCAATGCCGGACAGTAAAAGCAGCAGGCAGTCCGGAGGCAAATGTACGGCACGCAGCCGGGGATCTTCATTTTGAAGCGCTAAAATCATATCTGTAATCCGCTTTTCCTTGGCATTGTCGTTGCTCCATTTCATAAGCCCGACCCAAAATGGCCCGCCTCCCTCGGGAAGTATAAGACGTTCCCGGTAATATTCGTACTCTTCGCCGCCCATTTTCCCGGAAAGGAATTGAATCCACTCCGTCTTTTCGTCAATATAACTAAACCGCTCCTTTTCCAGCTCTTCAAGGCGGACAACCGCTGCCCTCAGCTGGCGCGCCAGGGCATCCTCGTCAATCGGCTTAAGAATATAGTCCTCTACTCCAAGGCGTATCGCCTCCCTGGCATACTCAAATTCCTCATACCCGGTCAGAATAAGGAACCGCACAAGGTCAGACTTCTCCCGGAGGCTGTGTAAAAGCTCCAGTCCGTTCATTTCCGGCATTTCAATATCTGTAATAATTATATCCACCGGCTCTTTTTCCCACAGTGAAAGAGCCTCTCTTCCATTATGGGCCATATGTGTAAGCATTAAGTCCAGCGCATCCCATGGAACGATACTTTTGATTCCCTGAAGGATAAGCTCCTCGTCCTCAACGATCATCACTTTTCTCATGTGTATCTTCCTCCCCCGGTTTAAACTTTAAAATAACCTTCAATCCTCCGTTTTCCGGCATTTCCAAATGTACGCCGTAGCAGCTTCCATAAACGGCCTTCACTCTGCGGTTTACATTGGATATTCCAATGGATGAATTTTTTTCCATCCGGTTTTCCTCAAGGCTTTTGTTTTTCTCCCGGATTTCATCCTCACCCATCCCCCGGCCATTATCCTCGACAATAATTTCATAATCCCCGCCATTTTTTCGGACAGATATGTCTATAAAATTATCATCCTCACCCATTCTTATCCCATGGATAAAATAATTTTCAATAATAGGCTGAAGCACAAATTTTATAATCGGTACCTGCATATATTCTAACGGGCAATCGACCTTTGAACGGAATTGCTTTGGGTAACGGTATTCAAAAAGCTCCAGATATTTCTTACAATAATGCAGCTCCTGGGCCAGCGTAATTACATCGGCTTCTTTAAGCTGGCTGCGGAAGGTGACAGCCATACTGTACAGCATTTTACCAACTTCGGAATCCCCGTTGCAAATAGCCTTCATACGTATAGCTTCCAAAGTATTGTACAAAAAATGCGGGTTGATCTGGCTTTGCAGCGCCGCCATTTCTGCATTTTTCTGTTCAATCTCCGCCAGGTAGGACTTCTGTATATGCATGTCCAGCTTCTCGCACATTTCATTAAAACGCCGGGCAATAAAATCCAGCTCATCCCCATTTTTTTCAGCCTCCAGGCGTACTGTCAGATCACCGCCCATAACCTTGGTCATACCATCGAGTATGCGGTTTAGCCGCATAGAAACCCGGTTCAGATAAAAACGTATAAGTACCTCACTGATACCAAAGGCCGCCAGCCCTACAGCGCCAATCATAAGCATAACAGGAAAAGGAACCCTTGCCGCCTCTGCCCTGGGAAGATAAGTGATAACGCTGTAATCCTCCAGATTCGAGTTAAGAACATATGCCTTAAGGGAATCCTCCAGTTGTCCAATATCCCCCGACAAATCTAAAGCTTCGGCGCCGCAGCCCGGGCAGGAATCATAAATGACAACGCCCTTTTGGCTGCGCACAATAAGCTCCGGCAGCTCATAGTTCCTATAAAGCTGCTCAAACATATCACCTCTAAAGGTGACAATCATAGCCCCGATGCTCTGCATGGATAACGGGTCACGAATTTCCTTTAAAAATGACAGTTCTCCGCTTTCCGACAAATCACCGTCCTGTATCTGGCCAAGCACAGCGCTCCCATCATCCAAATGGTAGGTGCTCTGGCTGCCGTCAAAGGAAGTGAGATCCCCTTTCTGGTAACTGAAAAAGGCCAGGCGTTTCAGCGACGGATAGGCTTCAAAGGCAGTAACGGCAAAATCCTCAATGCCTTTGTACTCCAAAAGCTTATATTGGGCATAGGTGTCCAGACGATATTGCTGGTAAGCCTCCGGGGAATCCTGCAAATAATGGATCAGATCGCTCATTTCCATATTAGAACCATACAGCCCCTCGTGAAGATAGCCGGCAGTTTCCAGGCAGTTATCAATATAGTTCACCGCATCCCTGTGCATAAGCTGCATGTACTCCTGGTTTCTTTCTAAATACCCCTTTTTTGTACTGTTAAAGAAATAAAACATAAGCGCCAGCAGCACACAGATAACAACGCCTGTATATAAAAAGAGCAGCTTATTGTAGAGTTGCTTTGACCCTTTTCTTTCCATTCTTTTCCCCATTCTAAATTTAATCATCAATTTGGTACAATTTCCACAATATGGATCTCATTTTTATTATACCAGAAAAAGAGCCAGCTTGCACTGACCCTTTTTCTTTTTTGTAACTATTTGTAACAGTTCAGCCAGGTCTGCGCACTTGCTGCGCTGACCGTCAGAAAGTGAAACAGGAGTGCAAAAATCCCATCGCCGCAGGCGATTTTTAATGGAT
>JAGZDD010000020.1 GCA_018369015.1 Clostridiales bacterium
CCGGAGCGGCAGCGTAGACTGCCGCAGGCACGGAGCAATCCTGAGCTTTCATTTATAGTGATGCCGCCGGACGGCGGCATGTCCGTTTACTATGAAAGCCCCGGACGGCGGCTGTGTGCCAGGGGGCGCTTGCGCACAATGGCATACAGACACCGGGCTTTCATCCGTGATGGAGCCGCCGGGCAACAGGCAGAATGTGATTTTAAGGTGTGTTGCATAAAGATGGAATACAGAATGTTATTTTCAAAAATACAGATTCCGGAGCTTCAAAAAAATCTTATTATCCGGGAACGATTACTTAAAAAATTAGATAACCTGACACAGCCAATAGTTATTTTGCATGGCACGGTAGGTTATGGGAAAACTGTACTGATGAGCCAGTATGTCAGCCTTTATGAAATTCCCTGTGCCTGGTACCACCTGGATACTATGGATAATGATATGCGGACTTTCTTGGAATATTTGACGGTTGCCTTAAAGTCCATATGGAAGGATTTTTCCTTTTCTGCAGAGGAATACATACAAAGCGGTACAATGCTGCCAATTGAACGTATCGCTATGGATTTTACCGCCTGTATGAACGAACTTTTACAGCATCCGGAATATTCCAGACGGAAGGTGGCTATTGTGCTGGATGACTTTCAAGCTATAGAAAATCTGGATATTTTCTTTTTTATCAGCCGTTTTATGACCTATGCCCTGAAAAATCTCAGACTGTTTATTGCGACGAAGAGCCGGCTGCCGGAATTTGCCGCTGCACATTTAGTGCGGGATGAGGCCGGTATTGTGAGTATGGAAGAACTTGCATTTAACTGGGATGAGGTTTCCAATGTTTTAGAGAAAATTCTCCATGAAGATATTCCTCCGGGGATTTCGGGAAATATTTACAAAAAAGCAGAGGGCTGGCCTGCGGGAACGATGTTTATGGCACAGTATTTAAAGCGGGCCGGCGGCGCCGGAAAGTTTGTGGACTGGGACGGGATCGGCGGCGCGACGCTGATACAGCATTATATTATGAACGAACTGTTTCGCAAGCTGCCGTATGATATTCAGCAGTTTCTTATAAAAACATCGGTACTGGATGAATTATGTGTGAGCCTTTGTAATTATGCTTTAAATATGACCAATGCCAGGAGTACATTAAATTATCTGATCCAGGAAAATCTGTTTATTCTCCGTATCGATAAGAGCAGCGGCTATTACCGCTATCACTCCTTATTTAAAATGTTTCTTGCGCAATCGATTTTTCCGGAACAAAAAAAAGAAATTCTTGACCGTGCGGCCTCCTGGTATCTGAAAAACGGCAATACAGACCGGGCACTGGAATGTTGGATTCAAAATGACAACCGGGATGAGGTAGAGAAGTATTATAAGAGATTTGCTCCTGTGCTTATGAGGGAAAAACAGGACGGCATTTTACAGCGCTGCCGGGCATATTTAAGTCCAGAGGAGACCGGCCTGAAGAATAAGGAAAATGTGCTGAAGCTCCGGTATTTTGGGGGTTTTTCGGTGCAGCTTGGAGAGGACAGGCATGAGATGGCATGGCGGACCAAAAAGACGGCGGAGCTTTTTGCCTGCCTGGCCCTGCGCGGGGGCAGGCCGATACGCCGGGATGAACTGCTTAAACTGCTGTGGCCGGAGGATTTTCCCAATAACGCCGTAGCTATGCTCCACAATATGTTTTATAACATCCGAAAAGAATTGCTGCCTTACGGCCAGAATGAACGAATACAGTATGTGAATAAAGAATATTCCATGAATATGTCGGATGTGGTTTCGGATCTGGAGGAAATCGACTCGGGCTGCGCGGCTGTGGAGTCTAAAGATGTGGCGGCCCTGGCGGAAAACGCCCGGCTCTTTTTTAAGCCGTGGGGAATTTTTCTTGAGGGAATTGAAGGGTCGTGGTGTTTGATGAAACGCTACTATTATGAGAAGTGTTTTTTGGAAGGCTGTGAGCTTTTGGGAGAATATTTTATAAAAAAAGAACAGTACCACACTGCCGTAAGGGTGCTTCGGGCCGGACTTGACGCAGATACCTATTCGGAAACGCTGGCAATGCTGCTGATGAAGTGCTATGCAAGGCTTCAGGAGCGCAAAGAAGGAAAAAGGCTGTATGAGGAGCTTTGCCACGTTTGGCGGACAGAGCTTGGAATTGCGCCGGGCCGGGCATTTACCAGGGCCTACGAGGAATGTATGCGGGGATAGGAGCGTGGCATTTTGGATTTTTTTCATTATATATGTCATATATTTGCGCTGGATGATTTTGAGCGCTTTTGTGTGTCAGAGGTGTTTTTAACAGAGTTTGAGGACAGGGCTTTAGAGGGTGGAGGGTTTGCTGCAGGAGAGTTGACCGTTGGGCAGCTGCTTCAAGCCTGGGGAAAAGATATAGAACTTTCTTTGATATGGCGCTATTTTTCTAAGGCCGGTTTACTGATGCGTTACTTTTTTGTGTCGGAGGAGAATACCCGACTGCTGCACCGCAGGCTTTGGCTTCATCCGCGGATGATGGAAATGCTTTTAGGAGAAGCGCAGGATGTGCCAGAGGATTGGAAAGATACTATGGAGCTGACGGTGCCAAAGTCCTGGAAGGCTAACATAGATCCGGAGGTGCCAAAGTCCAGGAAGGCTGCGATGGGGCTAAGGCTGCATAAGCCCCAGGGCAACACTGCAGAGCCGGGAGAGCCTGGCGCAGTACAGGGAAACGGGGTGGATGGTTTAGATGAGCAGCCTGTAGCAAGGCTTAAGCAGCTCCTTGACAACCGCAGGCCGGAGGAGTCCTGGCTTGTGGGGCTTTGCGGGCCTTTGGGGAGCGGGCGCAGATATACGGTCCGGGCGCTTTTTGAAAGTCTTGGAAAGCCCTTGATCATTGGAGATATTGCGGACAAAAATGTGAATGATGTTTTGAGGGAATGTATTTTTTTCCAGGCCGGGCTTATGCTCACAGGCGAGCAATGGCCCGAAATAGGAGCTTTGGTGCTCCGCCAATTATTCCAATGTCTTCCGGTTGTGTTTGCGGCGTCGGTGAAAAAGCATTTTTATCCGGCGCAAAGAGAATGGCTGTCTGTGTTCTGGCTGGAGCTTGGGCCGCTGGCCTTTAAAGCGGCTGCGGCGCTTTGGAAAAAAGCGCTTAAAGGACAGGAGCTTGCCCCGGAGGTTTCTTTTGAAGAAATGGCCGGGAAGTATACCCTATATCCCGGGCAAATCGTGGGAGCTGCGGCATTGGCATTGGATTATGCAAGGTCATGTAAAAGGCAGTACATTTCCCAGGAGGATTTAAACGCTGGCTGCCATGAACTATTGTCTGTGAGCTCAGGCAGTAAAATACATCCGGTGATACCGCATTTTTCCTGGAACGAGCTTGTATTGCCGGAGTACCAGAAGATCCAGCTTCAGACAATTTGCAGCCAGATCCGCCAGAGAAACCGGCTCTGGGAGGCATGGAACCAAAAGTCCGGCGGCGTTTATGGCCGGGGAATTTCGGTAGTATTTTCCGGGCTCCCCGGAACAGGAAAGACCATGGCGGCCCAGGTGGTGGCCAAAGCTCTTGGAATGGACTTATACAGAGCGGATCTGGCAGCGGTCGTGAGCAAGTATATCGGAGAAACAGAGAAAAATCTTGAGGAAATATTTGAACAGGCGCAGGGGAGCCAGGCCATATTGTTTTTTGATGAAGCGGATGTTTTATTTAGCAAGCGCACAGAGGTTAAAAGCTCCAATGATAAGTACAGCAATATGGAAGCGGCCTATATGCTTCAGAAAATTGAGGCTTATGACGGTATCACTATTTTGTCGACAAATTATTTACAAAATTTTGACGAAGCCTTTAAGCGCCGGATGAATATGATTATTGACTTTCCATTTCCTGATGAGGAAGGCCGCCGGCGCCTGTGGCGCCAAGTTTTTCCCGAAAGCATAGAGGTGGCCGGGGAAGTGGATGATGAATATCTGGCAAAGCAATTTGAGCTTTCCGGCAGCAATATTAAAAATGCAGCCATGTTTGCGGCGTTTTTGGCGCTGGACGGCGGCAGGCCCGTATCGATGGCCGATGTAGCGGCAGGAATTAAAAATGAATATGCTAAAATTGGAAAAATACTGCGGCCGGAAGATACGGGGGAATATTATATGCTCTTTTTTGAAAGCTCCCAGGGGGATTAAGATGTATGATTATTTGCAGCGCAGCGACGCGATCCTAAAAAAGCCCGGCTCTATGGCAAAGGCACATCCGCGGGCAGAGGGAACGCAGGAAAGGAAAGCTTTGCTCAAGGGCTATGAGCCGTCGGATAATGAAAAAAAGAAAAATAAAAGTTTTTTCCAGAACATGTCTTTGGAGAACAGCTTTGGGAATATCCGCCTGGGTGTAAACACGGAGGGCGAAATGCTTTTAATTGTCAGCGGAAAAAAAGATATGAAGGAAAATCTGCCGTCTTTGAGTTCCAAAAGACTTAACGGAAACCGGGCAATAGAAAAGGCGGACGGCCTTTTTGCGGAAAATGACAGGAATCCTCTGGGGGCGGTGGCTTACCGGGGGGAAATAAAAACACGAAGGCAAAGGGAGCGAATGCTCGCAAGGATGCGGGAAATGCTTTTAGAGGATGGGAAAGGCCGGCCAGTGAATGATACAGTACAGTCACAGCTTCCATTTTTATTTGTGGAAAGGGATAAGGAAGAGCTGAAAAAGCTGAATGAAATGAGCGCAGGACATGAAGGGCGCTGTGTGGAAGGAAAGGCTATCATGGGAACGGGCAGCCGAGAAAATGGCGGACGGATGTATGAGCAGGCCATTGACCGGCGCAAATCACAGCTTCACCGGGAAATCCAGCAAAAGCAGGATTTAAAGCGGGAGGTTATGGCCAGTATTTCCGCTGCGGTGAGCCGGCCGGCCCTAAAACAGGACGACAGCGTTCCGGTTTGGCTGCTTCGCCTGGCCGGGCAGCTTTTACCGGATGAGAGCGGCAGCTCTGACGGACAGGAAAATCCAGCGGAAAGCGACAGCTATGACGAGCAGGAAAATTCTGCGGAAAACGCTGAGGGCGGAAATCAGAAGAAAAAGCGGGATAAGCGGCGGCTCTGAGCCGGCATAGCTGAATAGTTGCGATTTAATGTCGATTGTTTATTAATTTGTTTATAAATACCAGCTATAATAAACCTCAGAATTGTGTTGCACAATGAATGAAGATTATGTACCTGAAGGAAAGGAGGAATCCGGTTCCGGGCAAAATGGGCGGCAGCTTTGCATGTGCTGGGCTGTTGCCAAAATGGCGACTATCCGGATACCGGGAAAATGTATGGCTGAATATTTATCACCAGGCGTTTATGTGGAAGAATTTGAGTCCGGCGGGAAGCCTATGGAAGCTGTGGGAACAAGCACGGCAGGCTTTGTCGGGCTGGCTGTGAGAGGTCCTGTGGAGGGTGTTCCGCAGCTTATCACAAATTTTTCGGAATTTAAGAGAACCTACGGAGGGTATCTCTCAGAAAATGAATTTGGGGAATACCGCTTTTTGGCGTATGCTGTGGAGCATTTCTTTGTTAATGGAGGTTCGCGCTGCTTTGTAGCCCGTGTTGCTCCAAGCGATTCAAAATGCGCAGAGGGCTTTGCGCCATCCGAGGATAAGGCAGTCATCCGCATTGCCGCGAAGAACCCAGGTGTCTGGGGCGACGATATCCGGGTCGTTGTGACACCGTCAAGCAAGGCGAAAACACAGATCCTTGAAATTATTGAAAGCGGCAGCGAGAAAAAATACCGCGTAAAAAATGGCGCTGGCTTTAATCCGGGAGATGTTGTCGTTTATTCAGACAAGGCTGTGACGGTATACAATAAGGTTGTTAAAAACCAGGACAATGTACTGACCTTTAAGGAAGAATTTACAGAGGATGTTGTTGACCGCAACCTTCTTCCGGCAAAGACAATTTCCACATGTGAATTTAATGTAGAAGTAAAGTATGACGATATTGTGGAGCTGTATGAAAATGTTTCCTTTAACATTGACGCGGCTAATTATCTTGATAAAAAGGTGGCTAAATCCGACCTTATTACAGCAAATTATGTAGGCAAGGAAGAAGCTGCCTGGGCGCCTTTTGCCGCGCTGGCTGCCGGTGACGGCGATGGGGCCGGGCTTGTGGCTATTTCGCTGGCTGGCGGAAGCAATGGCTCTGTAGCAAATATTTCGGCTGCTGACTTTATTGGTGTGGATAATGGCGCAGGAAAGCGCACCGGTATTCAGGCATTTGTAGACAACGATGTTGTTTCAATTATGGCGGTGCCTGGCGTGACCGACCCGAATGTACAGCTTATGCTTGTCGCACATTGTGAAAATCTGGGAAGCCGCTTCGCTGTGCTTGATATACCAAGAGAAGCTAAAAAAGTTCAGGATGTTTTGGCACACAGAGATATTTTTGACACAAATTACGGGGCGCTGTACCATCCGTGGCTGGAGATTTTTGATCCGCTGGATAAGAAAAACATCGCAATCCCGCCCTCTGGCTCGATTATGGGTATTTACGCGCGCAGCGATAATACAAGAGGCGTCCACAAGGCTCCGGCTAATGAAGTTGTCCGCGCCTGTGTCGGGCTTGACTGCCAGTTTAATAAAGGCGAGCAGGATATTTTAAATCCTAAGGGCGTGAACCTGATCCGTGTATTCCCGGGGCAGGGGATCCGCGTATGGGGCGCCCGCACAGCGACGAGTAATCCAAGCTGGAAATATGTCAATGTACGCCGCCTGTTTATTTTTATTGAAGAAACGATTAAGGCCAATACGAGCTGGGCTGTATTCGAGCCGAACGACGAGGTTTTGTGGACCCGCGTAAAACGTACAATCAGCGTATTTCTTAACGGCCTGTGGCGCGGCGGCTCTCTGGCAGGTTCCTCGCCGGAGGAAGCGTTTTTCGTCAATATCGGCCGCGATACGATGAGCCAGGATGATATTGATAATGGACGCCTGGTTTGCGTCATCGGCGTTGCGCCTGTAAAACCGGCGGAATTTGTGATCTTTAGAATTTCTCAGAAGACCAGCGAGTCTGCGGATTGATTGAAGGGAGTGTAAATATAGATGGCTTACCCACATGGAAAATTTAGATTCAGAGTTGAAATTGACGGCCTGGAAGCCGGGGGATTTTCAGAGGTTTCCGGTTTTGACGCATCGATTGATGTGATTGAGTACCGCGAGGGCGATATGGTGACAACGCCGCTGAAGATCCCGGGGCTTAAAAAATATGGCAATATTACATTAAAGCAGGGGCTTGTGGATTCCACAGTCATTTATGACTGGATGATGACCGGCGTCAACGGCGCAGTTGACCGCAAGACATTAACGATCACCCTGTTAGACCAGGAGGAAGCGGCCGTAGCCTCCTGGCAGGTGATTAATGCATGGCCGGTAAAATATACGGCTCCGGATTTTAATGCGACATCCTCAGAAGTAGCGATTGAGTCTATTGAGGTTGCCCATGAAGGCATGGAGAGAACTCAGTAAGCCTTCATGCTCGAAGAGTTACCCCATCCACATAGGCAGTCTTAGCTTCGTAAGGCGCCAAACGAAGGCGCTTGCTCACCGGCCTGGCGACTGAAGCGAACCGTTGAAGCGAAGCATGAACGGGGCATATGCGGACCTGGGGGATGTGAATAGTATGTTCAGCCGAAGGGCTGCGAGACAGGCTAAAGAGCTGGCAAAACGGCCATGCTTTTTCGGCAGTAAACGCAGTCTGCCGCGGCTGGACTTTTGCGGTTTTTGAAGAGGAGGTGCCGACATGGCGTTTCAGACAGAATTTGAATTTACATTGCCCAGGGGCTATATGGACAGAGATGGAAATATCCATAAAAACGGCGTCATGCGTCTTGCCAATGCGGCGGATGAAATATTGCCCTTAAAAGATCCAAGAGTCGCCCAGAATCCTGGGTATCTGACAATTATCCTTCTATCTCGTGTTATTGTAAAGCTGGGTACCTTGCCTGCGGTAGATACAAAAACGGTTGAGAACCTTTTTACAATGGATTTGGCCTATTTACAGGATTTATATCAAAAAATTAATACGATGGATATGCCTTCTTATAAGGGGATCTGCCCACATTGCGGACAGAAAATCGATATTCCCGTAAATTTTATGGAAGCCGATCAATAGTTACCTATCCGGCAGATAAAATCTACGAGGAGGCAGCGTTTATCGGCTATTATATGCATTGGAGCCATGATGAAATTATGGCCTTTCCTCACCGCGACCGTGTGCGCTGGTGTGAGGAAATATCGAAAATTAACAGTAAACTGAATCAGGAGCCTGAAAATATTTTCAAGGTCTGAGCAAACATGGGCGCGACGCGGCCAAAAGCGCATTAGCACGGCTTTGCGTAGGGCGCTTAGCCTGAACCACTGTCAGGCCTGGCTGATCAGCGAGTGATTAGCCAGGCTGTGAACAGTAATGAATAGTTACGATTTACGGGAGTGACATAGATGATTGACAAAACGCCTTTGCTTAACGGTATGTCCGTAAAGGAACGGGCTAAATATTATGATTCCCTGTCAGCACCTAAAACGCCGGAAGTAACGTCGATGAAAAAGCGTAAAAGCGGGTATGTAGGGATGCCGCTGGCAAAACAGTCACAGGACCACAAAGCGCCTGCGCTGACGCGGCGGGGGAAAAGCTATACGTTCCAGGCTTCCGCCAAAACGGATAATTCTATGAAAAAGCGGGGCAGGAAATATCAGGCTTCTCCCAAGGACTTGTACCCCTATGCTGTGAACAGCCAATTTTCACTGAAAATAGGAGACTATATAATCAAATGCAGCCGTATTTCTAATCTTTCCATGGCCAGTGAAATTGAGGAAGTGCCGGAGGGAGGCAACAGCCTTTACCCTAATATTTTTACCGGGGCGTCTAAAAAGGCGGATGTTCTTGTTATAGAGCGGGCATTCGTTGAGGACCGTGTCGCCGGGGCTTTTAAGCCTGGTGTCTATGTCGGAGAAAGCACGATCTCTGTTATGCGAAACGGCGAGGTATATAAAGAGCTGGGTTTTGATGAAGGCATGGTAACAAAATGCGAATTTTCTGATTTGGACGCTATGGGAAATGAAGTAATGATCCAGAAAATAGAAATTGCACACACAGGATTGTATACGTGGTAGCAGGTTTCTTACGGCGCGCCGGGGGCGGCTTGGCGGCGTGTGCGGTTCCATGATGGGGCATGTAGGGCTTCGTGACAGGAGCGGCTTTGCAGCGCGGGGATTTGTGCTGGGAGCGGCGGCTTGGCTTACATGTATGGCTTTGTTGTATGTGAAAACGAGGTAACAATTTAGCGTGGCTGAACTGTTACAAAACGAGGTGATTTTAGTGAAACAGGAGAGAATAGGGCTTTTGAGGCCGGATTTAAAATTACATAAAGATTTTCTTCCTGTGATTCGGAAAAATCACAGCTTTCCCGGAAATATGCCGGTGTCAGCGTTAAGGCTTCTGGCCTTTGCCCAAAATATTCTGGATAAATACAGCGGACGTTTTTTTTATGACTTTGATTTCAGTACCTTTGTATTTCTTGAACAGTTTTTACAGGAACGTTCCAATGAGAAGGAGCAGCTTCAGGAGCTTAAGGCGGCCAAAGCAGCGGCGCGGGTATGGAATATTTTTGAACAGCACATGCATTTGGCCTCAGGCCCTGCAATCCGGGTAATGAATGAGCGCTATATTACTGTCCTGGAGCATTATTATTCGCCGGAAAACGCAAAAATGTTTGAAAATGGGGAACGGTATTTGAAAAAAACTCCGGTTTCCCGGCTATATATTACTTCCCCCTTATTTCAAAAAACAGTGAATCATTTGCGGCTGGGAAACGACATTCCTCCGGCGCGTAAACGAATTGCCGCACATTTTTTCAGGCAAAGCCTTATATGGGAACGGCTGCAGGAGCTATTGCGGTCAGAGCAGACAGGTATTGGGTATAGCGCCGTGCTCCGAATGTTATCTAATGAAAGGTCAGGGAATATTCTGAATGGAACGCCCGACAGGGCTTTGGGGCAGACGCAAGGAAAAATTTCAGATATGGAGCCAGGGAAGCTTTCAAATGCGCTGGCTGGTACCATTTTCAATGGAGCGCCGGGCATGGAAAAAAAGGACGCTGAAAAGAAATTGCAGCAGGATTTTGAGCTGCATTTATTGGATCTACTTATTCAGCTTACGGATTCAGAAATTGACAGCGTACAAAGCTCGCAGGAATGGGTTAAGTATTATGAATATTTTGAGCAGATTACCGGGGTTTTGGGAAAAATTATCGGGGAAAAAGAGTATTTAAGTGAGATTTATAAAAAAGTAAATAGTGAATTTGACAAGCATAATTTTAAAAATTTTAAAGAGGAGAAATTATGCTTTCTTGGCGTGATTAAAACATTAGCCAATGATCAATATGAAAATATCAGGTTGGAAAACCTTATATATAGAATAGACAGCGCTACGGAAGAACAGTGGCGCCAGATTTGGACGGAGCTTTCTCAGGCGGGGCAGAGCGCCGGCCGGGTAAAGGAGCTGGCGGCTTATTTACAGGCCAAAGCAAAGCTTTGGAACGCGGATAAAGCTGACGGATCTGTGCCGGAACCGGGGAGCACGGCTGCGCCGCAGTTAGTGCCAGGAGCAGAGCTGCAAAAAGTCCAGCATAAGGCTGGCAGTCAGATTGCGGCAGCCGGGCGGGCGGCAGAAATTTCAGCAGACAAAGCCTTCTGGAAAATATTAGATACAATGGAGGAAAATAGCCTTAAAACATGGATTGAGGAATATCGCCGGATGATTTTGCGCCATGACCTGGTTGCAGACGTTACAGAAAATTACGAACGTTTTGTTTCAGAGCATAAAGCATTGGATTTTTCAGAAAAAAAGAATGTATTACTCGAACGTCTGAGGATATGCCGTATGGAGCATTGGGAATTGTTTCATAAACTTACGGATGAAACCTCGGCCGGGGCAATTTTAAATTCTGCACCTGCCCGGCTGTTTACTGCGGCGGGGGTGCTTCCAGAAGTTTCGGTAAAAACAGCAGAATTTGAAACATTGTCAGACCGGGTATTCAAAACCATAGAGCGCAGTGATGCCGATGTGTGGGAAACGCTTCATCGCCAGGTATTTCTTCAAGAGCGAAAAAACCGTCACTGGCGGACTTTTGAAGAACATAGGGAGAAGTCTGGCAGCAGCGGCAGACCCTTGATAAACCATGTGGATAAAGTTTTAGAGCTGTTGAAAACTTCGGTAAATTTGCGGATTAGTGTGGATGATTTGAGAAAGCTCCCTGCCAGTGTGCTATACAAGCATTTTGAAGAAAGCATAAGCGTTAAACAAAATGAAGTGGATGAATCCATCCGGAAAATCATTTCCTCCGGTAAGGAAAATTTGTATGAAACATTTTTTCATACACATCTATGGGATATGGCTCAAACTAACCGGATCGAGGAAACAATCAGGGAGTTGAATGAGGCTGCTCTATCTATGGAAGCTGCCGGAAACAGTCAGAGTTATTTGAAGGTTGTTACGGTGAAAGAGTTTCTTGAAAATGTTCAGGAGTCAGTCCGGGCTTTCACAGAGGTTGTCCGGGAAACACGAGGGCAAGCCGCGCAGATGGCGCATGGAGCAATGACGCAGGTGCCGGACATGGTATATGGAGTAACAGGGCAGGCGCCGGCCATGGCACATGGAGCTACAACACAGGTGTCCGACGCGGCGCATGAAGCAACAGCACAGCCGCCGGACTTAAAGCATGAGACAACGGAAAACTACATGCGCGGAATTGTACAAAAGGATATTGCCTCTATTTTGGGAGGAGAATCAGTTGTTATGGTTGCCCCAAAAACACAAGCGGCTGTCCGGCTGTGGCGAAATTGGTTTTTTGAACTGCATCAATGGCAGGAAAGGCGTGTTGCGCTGGCATTAGCCTATGAAACATTTAATGATGAGTATGCCTCTAAAATGTCTGAATCTGTTTCTGCAATTGTGGAGGAAAGAAATTTTAGGGAAACAGAGTTTGAGAAAGAAAAAAATTATTTCCTGGAGCTTATCCAAAAGTACAGTGAGCCGTATAAAGCGGTGTGGAGTAATGAAGGTATGGAGCGTTTGCAGCTTTTCACCTTGCATACACGACAGGGAAACCAGTTAATGGAATTATTTTCTCTGAACCGTTTAGTGCTTGAATCCAGGCTGCCGGAAATTTTTTCGGAGCGAGGGCAGGACGTAATACGGAAGTTAAATCAAGAGCAATGGAATGAGTTTGTACATACTTTATATGAACAGTACGGGAACAAGGATGAAATGATTGTGCAAAGGCAGCAGCTTGAGAATACATTTCAGATACTAGAGGCGGCCCGGGAGGTTTATGAAACAATTCTCCAAAGCCAAGTTGTTGATAGAAAGGCATTGCCAGAGGAATTGGATAAAGCGGAATTGCCGTCCGGTTCAATTTTGCAAACACTGCCTGATTTGATTTTGCAGGACTCGGAGGTATTGACGGAAAAGACATACCGAATTTTTTCAGACACGGTGAGAGATTATGTGAAAACTCATTCAGACCTGAAAAAAGTGGTGGAATCTACAGAATCAGAGCTTGTTTACAGGAATATGGCGGAGATTTTTTCAGAGCAGGGGATTCAGGCTTTTGAAAGCGCAGCGTTCCAGGGCCAGAAGGAATTTTTCGACAGATTTATGGAGGTTCACCAGAAGGTAGAAAGGCTTGAATCTTTTTCTGGAAATGAACCTGAAAGTAAATACGGGAAGGCAATCCGCCATATTTATACGACTTTTGCCGAAGCCGTCAGCCGGGAAGGAAAAATGCCCGGGGAACCTCTGGCAGAAGAAGAACGTAAGCTTGCCGGGGAGCGCATTGCAGGAAAAGAACCAGGTATTTGGGCGGAGCCTATTGCAGCAAAAACACCCGGCGCCCGGACAGAACATATTGTAGCGAAAACTCCCGGTGTTACGGTGAAACATATTATAACGGAAGCTCCCGGCGCTGAGACAACACATTTTGTATGGGAAAATTCCCGGGTTGCACCAGAACGTATTTATAAAATTTTTTCGGACACAGTGAGAGATTATATGAGAACTCATTCAGAGCTGAAAAAAGAATTGGAATCTAAAGAACCAGCACCTCTTTTCCGAAATATAGTGAATATTTTTGCAGAACAGTCTTTTGGAAGGCCTGAAAGCGGTAATTTGGGGAAATGGCAGGAGTCTTTTAAGTCTTTGACAGAGCTTCACCATACGATGGAGCATATATATTTACCGGAAAATATGCGTGATAAAAATTCCTTTGCGGCTGTGGACGTAATTCCTTCTTTGGAGGTGAAAAACCTGGAAACATTGCGCGGCACTCCGGTATATGATGTTTTGGAGCCGGACAGCGCGCGTGGTTTTGACATAGCGGACCCTATGGCTCCGCAAACGTACAGGGTTTTGGAGCCAGACGGCGCGCGTAGTTTGAGTCCTTTTGCACCGATTATGCCGCCACTGTTTAGAAGAACAGCCCAGGAGGGCGAAACGGCAGCTATGGAAGATATTCAAAACAGTGCCGCGGAGATTTACACGAACAGCAGAGCGGCGGCAGAGGCTTACGCGAACGCCAGTCCTGCGGCCACAGTTCCGGCCGTTAGCAAAGTTTTTGCTGAGAATAATATCGGAACAAACGCAGAGGTTTATGTAAACAGCGGCACAGCGGCTGGGCGCTATACGGCCGCAGCCCGCTATGCGGCAGCGGGGCCTCTTACAGCCGCAGCCCGCTATACGGCAGTACATACCGAACCTTATACAAGTGCTGGCGGCGGGAACGCCATAAGCGCTGGCGGCGGAGCTGCCGGGGGAACTGCCGGGGTGACTCACAGGCAGGCGGGCGGCCATGAGGAAATATTTTCCCGGTTGGAGAGCATTATTAAAGAGCAGAGAAGCCAGGTGGAGAAGCTTGAAAAAGAACAGAAGGAATTGAAATCTCTTATAACGGTGCAGCGGGAGCGGCTAAACCAAAAGCCGGGAGAAGAAGCCAGGGCCTTTGATCAGTTTATGGGCCAGCTTCAAAATGAGCTGCGTTTAGAGCGTCTGAGGCGCGGGCTTTAGGAAGGAGGAAGAAGCATGTCATCATTAGAAAAGGCAGTTTTTGAGGTTTACGAAAATGCGGAGTCATCCTCGCCGAAAGAAACGATTTCTGTATTATTTAATCCTTCGGAGTATAGTATCAGCGGGGGCGCTGAATATGAGAGCTATAAAAATAAAGCAGGTACTTCAAATTCGGATAAAAGCGATAAGAAAAATTATACCGGAGCAAAAAAGCAGGTATTAAACCTTGAGTTATTTTTTGATACATCGGCACGGCAAATGCTTGGAGGAACAACAAAGGACGCCTCGGATGTTTCCAAGCTGACGTCCAAATTTATGGCAATGACCCGGTGTATTGGAGAGAGCCATATGCCTCCGGTCGTATGCTTCAAATGGGGGTCTATCCATTTTTGGGGCCATATCGATGATATAAAGACAACATATACGATGTTTACAAGCGGCGGGAAGCCTTACCGGGCGAAAATGTCGCTGACAATGACGGAGGCTGCCAGAGCTTCGGAAAAATATATGGAGCCTTTTGAATCGCCGGACCGGACCAAAGCCCGCACTGTGACGGAGGCAGTGAGTGTTTTCAATATAGCCCAGGCAGAATACAAAAACCCGGATATGTGGCGGGTTATTTGCCAGGCAAATAATATTGCAGATCCAATGCATATTCCGGCAGGAACAGTGCTGAAGGTTCCGGCGTTGGATTAGAGCAGCACCTTAAAAGCAGGTAAAAGTTCAGCTATGTAAAATTGTGTAACTATTCAGCCATGCAATCTCGGCTTTACGCAGCTAACCGCCGCATACTAAAATCCTGCACTTGAAATTTAAGAGGAGGTGGTTCCCATGGCGGATCTTATGTCGGATACATATGAGTATAGCAGCCTGGCAAATAAATACGGCAATTTTTATTTGCCGGCAGTGAAAATTTATATTAATGGCACAGACATTCTTGCGGCCCAGAAGTTGTTTTTAGAAGAAATTTCTGTTGTTCTGTCGCTGGACTCTGCCGGAAGCGCCCAGTTTAAAATCGGAAATATTTACGACCCGCCGAGCCGGAGCTTTAAAAGCGGCATTGCCGATAAGTTTAAACCGGGAACCATTGTTGAAATTGCCCTTGGCTATTATTCGTCGACAACAAAAATTATGAAGGGCTTTGTATATATGCTGGGCGCTGAATTTGGGAACAAAAACCTCCTTGTGGTGACGGTGATGGATGTACGCAAGCTGATGATGATTGGCGGCAGCCGCCATGTCTTACATAATGTGAAAAACTATTCCGATATTTTCAAAACCATCATGTCTGCGTATTCAAGGCTTTGTACGCCTAAAGTATCTGCGACCAACGATAAGCTTGAGGCCCCGGTTTCCCAGACGGGAACAGATTACGATTTTATTATGGATGAGCTGGTCAAAAAAGGAAAGAGCGACCGGGAATTTTTTGTGCTTGGGGAAAACGCCTATTTCCGGGAGCGGCCTAAAAGCGCGCCTGCGGTACTAAAGGCTGAATTTGGCCGGGAGCTTTTAGAGCTTGAGATGGATTACAGCTATTTAGATATGGAAATTCAGGTGATGGGCTATAACAGCTATGAGCAGGCGTCCTACATTGGGAAAAGCAAGGTAAAGTCCGGGGAGCCCCAGGCCTCGCTTTTGACGCCGACGCCTGTTTTTGTATATTCAGACCCGGACGCGGATAACCAGGAAAAAGCAGCACGCAGAGCCGGGGCGATCGCCGATCTGGCGGACAGGCAGTCAAAAAACGGAAAGCTTACGATGATTGGCTTGCCGGAAATTGTTCCGGGACGTTATGTGGAAGTTGTAAAGCTGGAAAAAATGGTAAACAGGAAATATTACATTACCGAGGTACGTCACAGAATCGGCGATACTTTTTTTGTAACAGAATGTGATATAGGAGGCTTTGCATAATGGGATTTTACAGCAGTATCATTGATACAGGTACAAAACCGCCGGACTCAGAGATGGTATACAGTGTTGTCACAGGCATTGTCCGGGAAAACTGGGATAAGGAACATCCGGGAATGGTCAAGGTGGAATACTTCCTTGGAGAAAAAGGGAAAAATGTGACAGGCTGGGTTCCTGTAGCCGTTCCCTACGCCGGCGCGGGCTATGGCTTTTAT
Source organism: Clostridiales bacterium (assembly GCA_018369015.1). GTDB lineage: Bacteria > Bacillota > Clostridia > Lachnospirales > Lachnospiraceae > Catenibacillus. The sequence goes on from JAGZDD010000020.1 coordinate 16,188, forward strand.
GCGCTGCCCGAGGTTTCTGATACTGTAGTCATTGCATTTGACCGCGGAGACCGGAACTGTCCTATTGTGATTGGCTCTTTATGGAACAAGGTGAATACGCTTCCGCCGGAAACTGCGGCGGAACAAAATAATATTAAACGTTTCCGTACAAAGGACGGCTGCGAGATCATGGCCGATGGTACGGAAAATAAATCAAAATTGGAAATTTCGACGCCGAAAAAGCTTCGGATTATCCTAGAGGATGAAACGGAAAAAATTACGGTGTCTGATGATAAAGGAAAGAACAGTATACTTCTGGATTGCAAGAACGGCGTTCTTACAATCAGCGGTGAAAAAAAGATTGAGCTTAAGGCTAATGGAAAGATAATGCTCTCCCTGGATGGAAATGCCGGGGCATTAAAGCTTGACGGCAATAAGATTGATATTAACGGAAGCCAGGCGATAAATGTTAAAGGCGGCAATACTCAGATTACGGGAACAATGCTTACAGCTAAAGGAGACAGCTCGGCTAAGGTTGAGAGCAGCGGCGTTTTACAGGTGAAAGGCGCTATGGTTAAGATTAACTGACGAGGAGGAATTTTATGAGTTTTTCTGATCAACCGGAAAGCTTTCTTGGCCAGGGGTTCCGGTTCCCGGTTCAGGTAGACGAAGCTACGGGCCGTTTTAAAATGTCCTCCTATGAGGACGACATTAAGGAAGCGATTTACATTATATTAAACACGCGGGTCGGGGAGCGGCCCATGCGGCCGGGCTTTGGGTGCCGGATTTATGACTATTTATTTGAATCCATGTCCTATACCGTGATTTCTTCCATGGCCGAAGCCGTCCGGGAGGCTTTGCTTATGTGGGAGCCAAGAATTGATGATATACAGGTAGATATTGATACTAAAAGACTTTCAGAAGGGATTGCTGATATACATATTCAATATATCGTGCGCCGGACAAATAATCCGTACAACCTTGTATATCCATTTTATTTGAGTGAAGGGCTGGGAACCGGAGAAGGGCGGTGATACTTATGGAACAATCCCATATCGAGGGCTTTAATGCGAAAAGCCGTGAGGACATTCTTGATTTTATTGAGGAGGCAGCCCGGCAATATACGCCGGAATGGCGGTTTGACAGGGAAAATCCTGACGCCGGAACAGCGCTGGCCTGTGTTTATGGGGATATTTTTGTGAAAATGCTGGGCCGTTTTAACCGTATTTTGGAGAAAAATAAAATTGAGTTTTTTAACCATCTGAACGCCCATATACTCCCTCCAGTGCCGTCCTCCGGGTATGCTGCTTTTTCCATGGTGAACGATACTGTGGGCGGCACCCAGATTCCTGCTGGAATGGGGGTGTACGGAGATCTCCCCGAGGGCGGGGCGTCATTTCGCACAGAGGATGATGTTTATGCCACGCCGGCAAAGCCAGAGGCGATTTTTCATGTATGGGATTCCCGGGATATGATTAAACAGGTGTATAAATCCGGGGAGGAACAAAAAGAGCTTCATCCTTTTGATATGCCTGGGGAAAATTTGCAGAGCCACGAATTGTATTTTTCCAGTGACACAGTACTTAACATACATAAAGAGGCGACCATTGAGCTAGTGCTTTATGCCCGGGGCGAGGTGCCTGTGCCTGAGCCTATGGTTCAAAGGCTTTTAGGCCGGGAAAACGCGGTGTTTGAATACTATTCCTCAAAGGGCTGGGAGGAGCTTAGGCCGGCGCTGGCTGGTTCTAAAAATCTCTTGTTTTATAAAAGCGAATTTTCCCCGGCCTTTGAACGCCTTGAAATATCCGGGCATGAAAGCTTCTGGATCCGCTGCCGCGTTATAAAAATGCCCTTATTTGAAGATTTTTCCTTTGAAAATGCTTATATAAAATCCAAGGGCGTTTATCTTGCCCCGGATGTGATTAACGGGAATGGGATTGAATGTAATATTGCGGAGTATGTTCCTTTTGGTGAGCGTTTCGGATTGTATAATGAAGTCTATTTTGCCTGTGATGAGGCACTAAGCAAATGCGGGAGCCAGATTGATTTTTCTTTTACCATGGATTTCCTCCGTGTTCCTCTGACAGACGCAGATACCGGAGACGCTACTCAATGGAACTGGATTATGAAAAAGTCGGATTTCAAGGTGGACAGGGAATATGACCTGACAATCGAGGAGGTACTTTGGGAGTATTATAATGGCAGCGGATGGAGCCGGCTGTTTAACGACAGCAGCTATTGCGACCTGTTTAGTGCGGACCAGGGTGTGCGTTCCCAGTACCGTACCATGCGTTTTACATGCCCCGACGATATGTGCCCGGTACTCATCAATTCCCGGGAGGCACGTTTTATAAGAGCCAGAATTATAAAGATCAATAATTTGTATAAAAATAAAGGCTATTATGTTTCTCCCATACTGTCAGACACAGTGTTTTCCTACGATTATGCCAGCCATTTGAAAATGCCCGGCCGGATATACATAAGGAATAACCTGGAGGAACAAATGTATGCCGGCAGCGAGCCGGGAGGTGCCGGGGGGAGGCTGACGCCCTTTTATACGATGGGCCTGAAGGAAAATGCCGTTTATATCGGCTTTAATGCCCCGCTGAATCAGGGCCCTGTGAAAATATTATTTACAATGCTTGAGAATATTACTGGGAGCCATCCCCGTCTTTTGTGGGAATATTACGGGAGCAGGGGCTTTTCGGAGCTGAATCTTGTCGATGAAACGGACAGCCTTTCAAAAACCGGAATTGTCACCATTATGGGCGAGCCAGATTTTGTACAGAAGCAATTATTCGGCCAAAAGCTTTATTGGATCCGCATTGTTGATGAAGCCGGGTATTTTTCAAGGAAAACCGAACATACAGTTTACCCGTGTATTACATCGATCCATATGAATGTTGTCCGTGTGACGAATGTAGATGTGGAAGAAACCGAGTATTTTTTTACTGAGCGCTACGAAGAAAATAAAACGCTTAAGCTTTTGCACCCTCATGTGATCGGCCTGGAATTATGGGTCGACGAGGCGGGGCATTTAAGCGAGAGCCAGCGTCTTGAGCTGTCAGATGAGCGGGATGTGGAATGTACATGGTCTGAATCCGGGGTTTTGGAAAATGTCTGGGTGCGGTGGAGCGAGACGGAGGATTTTATCGGCGCAGACAGCCATAGCCGGTGCTTTTGCGCGGACCGCAGCGCCGGAACAATTACTTTTGGCAACGGAAAATACGGTAAAATTATTTCGCCCTCCCGGAAAGAAAACATAAGGGTTTCTTACCGCTGCGGCGGCGGGGAACAGACAAACCTTCCGGCAGGAGCGATTCAACGGATGGAATATTCGGCGGGCTTTGTAAGCGGAGTGACGAATCCTCACAGGCTTTTAGGCGGCTGCGGCCAGGAGAGCCTTGAGGATGCGCTGCGGCGCTGCTGCGGCACCGTGAGAAACCATTATAAGGCGGTGACATGCAGCGATTTCGAGCAGCTTGCCATAGAGGCCTCACGGAGCGTCCGCCGGGTGAAATGCTTTACCGGGTATGACGGAAGCGGGCGGCGCTGTCCCGGCGCGATGACGCTTGTTGTCCTTCAAAAAGAATTTGAAAATGGGCGTTATGTTTTTAATGACATTAAAGAGCAGATTTACGGCCGCCTGAAAGCATGCACCGACGGCCAGCTCATTTCTGGCGGGCGTCTCTTTGTGACAGAGCCGGAGTTTGTGGAAATATGTACCCGTCTTGAGCTTACGGCCCGAAGCTTTAACGTGGTTTTTCAGATAAAAAAAGATATTGAAATGCTTCTTTCCAGATTTTTGAATCCCCTTACGGGGCATTTTGACGGGAAGGGCTGGCCCATTGGCAGCCTTCCGGCGGTCGTACAAATACAAAATCTGCTTAGAAATATCCGCGGCGTAAAATATATTAAAAACGTTTATTTAACCGGCTATGTAACGGGAAGCAGCGGCCGGGAGGAAGTGGAGCTTGGGAAAATCCGCGAACACCCGTTTATTCTTCCTCTGGGAGGAAAGCACGATATTATCATTCGCGTCGATGGATAGGAGGTGAGGCTAATGCTGGCAGAAATCAATTTGGACGATGAAAATTTTGAAGAGCTGGTTGAGGAAGCAAAACATATGGTTGCCAGCTATTATGCCGGATGGACGGATTTTAACTACCACGATCCGGGAATTACGCTGATTGAGCTTTTTGCCTTTCTCAAAGAAATCGCCCAATACCGGATGAACTATATTGGCGAAGAGCATTTAAAAAAATATTTAAAGCTTATGGGGATTGAGAGGCGCCAAAAAACCCCTGCCCGGGCGAGGGTGTCGGTAAATTGTAAAAAAAGTATACAGCTTCCGGCAATGACCCGGTTTTATGCGTCCGGCGTCTGCTTTGAAAGCACTGCTTCAAAATATCTCGCGGCAGGAGATGTGAGGGGCTGCATTTATCCTGGGCCATCCGGGCCGGTGTTTGTGGAGCAGGCCCATATGGGATTTAAAATACCTGCCTTTGGGAAGGAACCGGAAGGTTCGCAATGCCTGTATATTTTATTTGATGAGCCGCTTCCTGTGAATACGCCGCTGTCGCTGTTTGTCGCTGTGTATAACGGTTATGGAGTAAAACGCAGCCCCGTCGGCGGATGGAGCGGTTTTTCACCTTTAGCGGGCGTGAACCTTGAGTATCTGACCTCAGACGGCTGGGCCGCCTGCAAGGATTTTAAGGATCAGACCTATGGCCTTTTGGAAAGCGGATGGATGGCATTTTCTTTGGAGCTGCCGATGGAAAGGAGTTCCGCCCTGGAAGCCATAAGGCCGGGCGCGCCGGGAAGCTTACCTGAAGGCGGCTCACTGCGGGGCGCGCCGTCAGGCACACAAGAAGGCGCAGTCCTTTCGGGCGCGCCGTCTCACATACACGAAGGCGGCTCATTGCAGGGCGCGCCGGATACCGGCGGCTATTTTCTCCGGCTTCGGCTTATGGAGGCCCATTATGACGTTCCTCCGGTTGTTACCGAAATAAAAATGAACTGCCTGGATGTGGTGCAGACACGCCATTATGCGGCTTGTACCGATCTGGAATGTATTTGCAGGGATGGCCTTTCGCTATGCCGCCTTGAAGCGAATGAAGTGACTACCGGAAATCTTTCTGTGTTAGTGCCGGATAGCGCCGGCGCGGCGGGCGGCGGCAGACTAGGGGCAGATACTTCCGTGGAAGGCGCGGCAGGCGGCGGCCTGAGGGCAGAGGCTTGTGCGTCGGGGAACGTTACGGGTGACGCCGCCTCTGGCAATTCGGCTAAAGACGGTACGCCGGCCGTATGGCGGATTTATGAAAATTATACGCTCCATAAAGAAGGCTCGTGGCTTGTACTTACCTTTAAGCCGGATGAAGAGGGGCGTCTGCCAAAGCTTGTGAGGGTTCTGGCCTGGGAGCTGTTATTTGATATGAGCCAGTCCCCCGGGGTTGGCGACGGGCTGCCATTTCAGGAATATAGCCTTGAAGGAATGAATCCCGAAGCCGCGTCCTTTCGTTTGATGATCGAGCAGCCGGAGGACCCATGCTCCTTTGTGGAGTGGCAGCAGGTTCCAGACTTTTCCGGGTCAGGCCCGCAGGACTGCCACTATATTTTAGATACCCGGCTCAAAAAGCTGGTTTTTGGCGACTGCATAAGGGGAATGGCTCCTCAGGGCCGGTTATTTATATGTCAGTATGCGTCCTGCGAGGGGAGCCGTGGTAATGTAAAGGCCCGGACGATCAACAGACTTGAGGAAGGCTATGAGGAGCTTTCCGTTATTAATGAGGACAGCGCCTTTGGCGGCTGCGACCTGGAAGTCCTGGAGGACTGTTTTATGAGAGCCAGAAGGGCTTTGCATGAGAACGGCGCGCTTGTGACGGATAAAGACTATGAGGACGGGATAAGGAAAACGCCGGGGCTGATGATTGAAAATTGCCGGGTGATCTACCCTAATACACCGGCGCTTAGGCAAATGACAGAAAAACACCGGATGACCATTGTCGTAAAACCATTTTCTTTTGAAAAACATCCCCGGCTCACCCCACAATACAGTAAAAATATTGCTTTGTGGCTGGAGGAGCGGCGGATGGTCGGAACAGATATACAACTGGTTTCACCGGAATATTTGAGATTAAATGTTTTTGTGGAATGTAAGGGCCGCAATAACTACATTTTTGACAGGGCGGCTATTGTAAAAGCGCTGGACCGCTACTTTGCCCCCTTTGCATCGGATTTTGGGAAGGTAATTTCCCAGAGTGAGGTTTATGAAATTTTAGACCGGCTTGAAGCGGTGGAGCTTATGGAGGCGCTGTCCATGGATGTTGCCGGGAACCATGTGGAACGCAGCCTTGGCGGTGATATTATACTGCCGCCTAACGGGCTTTTAAGTCCTGAGGACATTCATTACAACATTAATATTAATTGAAAGGCACGGTACGAAAATGGCAGCAAACGGACGGATGAAATATTATGTACTAAATAAAGAATCAGATTACCGCAAAGGCTTTTTCTGGCAGATGGAGTACCGTCAAAATGGCCTGCAAAGCTTAGATGGCGTCAACGGCAGGTGCCTGTTTATTTCAGGGCTTTACGACGGCAGGGAGCGCGGCTGCATTTGGCACCGGATGGCAGTAGAAGGGCTGTCAAAGGCTTCGGTTCCCATAACGTTTTGCTTTTACGCCTCGGATGAACCATTTCTTTTAGAAGGCGGCACAGCCTGGGATATAAAAACGCTCATAGGACTTCCGGGAGAGAAAATGAGTATTGAAGAGAAGCTTCGGATTTTTGAACCGTGTCTGTGCCTGGAAACTCAGGGCGCTTCAAGTATTTTGCTGCACCAGGTTTTGGGACGCTATATGTGGTTTACTGTAAGCGCTTACTGTCCGCCGGGGGAAACGGCTGGCTTTGACAGCGGGATCATTTATTTCCCAAAAGAAACCTGGATGAATTATTTGCCGGAGATTTACAGCCAGGATCTTGATAATGATTCCTTTTTGGAAAGATATTTGAGCATTTTTCAGACCTTATACGACGAGCTGGGAAGAAAAATAGACACGTTTCCGCTTCTTTTAGACGCAAATGCTGCGGATCTTCCCATGCTTTGTCAGCTCGCCGGCTGGCTTGGTATTGGCTGTATCGGGCTGTGGAACGAAGAACAGCTTCGCTATCTTGTAGCCAACGCCCACAGCCTTTACAGAAAGCGGGGGACGAGGGAAGGCATTTGTGCATTTATAAAGCTTTACACCGGGGAAGAGCCTTTCATTGCAGAACAGCACCAGATTGAACGCTTCGCAGACGATGAAGCCCAGTACCCGTTACTTAGAAATTTATACGGTAATGACCCGGGTGTTTTTACCGTTTTACTCCGGGCGTCATGTATGCCGACAGGGAAGGAGTTTTCCGACCTTCAGAAAATTATTGAGGAGGTCAAGCCTGCCTGGATGGATTTTAAAATAATTACACTGCGCCCGTATATATTGCTGGACAGCTACTCTTATTTGGGAATCAACAGCACGCTGGGGCAGTACCGCCCGGCAGAGCTTGACGGTTTTTCAATGCTGTCCTTTTCTACGGCCGGCGGCCAGCCGGAAAAGCCTGCTGGCAAACTGTAACAAACTGCCGGCTTTTTGGCCCAAAGTACCGCCGGCCTTTCTGTAAAAAGCAGCGCCGGACTGCCAGTAAACAGTAACAATGAAAGAGAGGATAAGACAATGAAAAATTCAAAATTGTTTCCTTTTGAGCGCAATAAATATTATTATGGAAAGCTTTTGTCGGTTAATGATTTTGAACTGGAACAAAAATATATGAATGATAAACGCCGGGCAGTAAACCGCCTTTTATTTGGCAGCGGTGTGGCCGCAGGCATGTATGTGCTGCTTGTCGACGATTTTACGATTTCCGTAGAGCGGGGGATAGCTCTGGATTATTCTGGAAGGGAGATTGTTATTGAGGAGCCGGTCATTAAAAAGCTTTCTCTGATTGAGGGTTATGACGCCTACACCCAGCTTGGCGGCAGAGGCGGGTATGTCTATTTGTGCCTGGAATATGCAGAGGAGGACACAGAGCCAGTTTACAATATTGCCGGGAAAAATACGGCGCTATCGGGCACGGATTACAACAAGGTCCGCGAGGGCTACCGTTTATTTCTTACAGACCGGGAGCCGGAAGGGGATCATCAGTCTTTCAGGGAATTGTACACAGACACAAAAACAATCTATTGGGGCAATGGTATCCGTATCCGCCAGACGGTTCCAAGGTTCGTGCGTTCCGGGGGCAAAGCCCAGGTCAAGATTGAAGTAGAGAACATGGGGCAGCAGCAGCTTTTTGCATTTTCCTATGACTTGGCGCTCCAGTGTTTGTCGTTTGAGGGCAAATCTCATTTAAGAATTTCCTTTAATGAGGCTTTCTTTGAGCGGGCCGGACGTTACGAGATGACTTATGTGCTGGACGCCCACGAGGTTTCCGATGTAGAAGGGAGCATTTCCATTGAGGAGGAAAGCTTCCTCCTGTCCGTGGAGCAGCGCCGGCTAAACGCCCGGGCCGAAGGTCGGCAGAGCGTTAAAATTACGGCAAACAGTGAAATTTCAGAAATGGTAAAGGCTTATTATCAGGAAAATATGGAAACTTTTCTCAGGAATAATTTTCAGCAGAGTATTTACCTGGCGAAAATTTCCCTGATTTCAGCCGGCGGGTCCTATGTGATTCAGAAAGTGGAAAATATACCTTTTGGACAGTATATTTACAGCAATGAGCTTTTGGCTGCCATGGGAGAAATGCTCCGGGGCGGTTTTAACCAAAGCGGGAACAAAGACTCTCAGGGCGAACCTGGTGAAACGGGAGCTTACGGCGACGTTTCAGCGGCCATGAACTTTGCCCAGGGAGAGATAACGATTCATCTCGGTGAAAAAGCGATACGCGGAAAAAGGTTTTATTCCGGGGAGATAGTCCACGGTCTTGGTATTGGCCAGGCAACGATTGTGTTAAGCCAGGTTCGGGAGGACGGCACGCAGTTGTACGGTTCCTCCGAAGTTTTTGAGGATGTGGACCCGGCGGTAGAAATGGCGGCCCTGCTGAACCGGGATAAGGGCAGCTTTGTCATTGGTGTACGGCCTCTGGCGGAATCTATGAAGGATTGTGTCACCGTTCACTGGACAGCTTTTAAAGATACGAAAGAATACGAAGAAGAAAAGAAGGAACGGCGCATTTTCATAAAGCCTAATGTCCTGAACCTTAAGCTTAGGGAAAGTGCTTACCTTGAGGCTGTATGCGCGAATATGAAGGATAAGCGGCTGAAATGGGCCGTTAGAGATAATGGAGGAACGATTGACAACAACGGGATGTATACGGCGCCCAATATGGCGGGCGTGTTCGAGGTGGCGGCCCAGAGCGTGGCCTATCCCGAGGTCAGGGCGTCCGTATTTGTTATTTGTCTTTGCTTACAGCAGGGGCGTAAGACTGATGGAAAAGCTTACATCTGAGCTTTGCCCGTTTGCAGAGCGGTTAGAGCTTGCGCACAAGCTTATGGAACGGATCATTTATCTGGATATGCCCCTGTCTTTTTTGGCCGACGCTCTTGAGCCTGGCCATATTACTGTGAACAAAGGCCTTGAGATCCGTTTTAATTACGAGCTGTCTTACCTGAACCGGCTGGAGGACTATTCAATACAGGAAGCCGGCCTTAAGCTGGACGATGTCATGCGCAGAATATTTTCAGAGGAGCTGAATAAAATGAGCTGCCCGGAAATCGGGGAGTTTTTGGAATGGCTGGAAAATGGCGATTATAAAACATGCCTTGATCTATTTTACAGATTCAACCGCGTTTATGCTGTGCTGAAAACAAAACAGCCATCGGAGCTGGCGGTGCCAAAAACCCGCCCTTTCCGCGCCTGGGATAAGCTGCGCCGGGGGCTTGGATGGCTAAAACGCCTGCTTATGGCCGCGCTGCTCATTGGCGCGCTCATTTATCTGGTTTTTAGTATAGCTGATTATATAACGCCGGACGGGGCAGGCGGCGAGGCGGTGGAACGTTTTGATTATATAGGAACTGTGGAAATTCAGGATAACCTGGAAGGTGAACAGCAGACGGAGGGAACAGGCAATGAAATTCGGTAATCGGTTTGATCCGGGGAAATCCTTTAGCTATGGCATTAAAAAAGTTGCCAGGCAGATCACAGCCCCCTTTTCCCAGAAGGCACGGAAAGCAAGGGCTGCGGCGAATCCAACGACAATTATTAATAAAGTCAGCGTTGATGTTAGAGAGGATGTTAAGGAGCTGACGCAAAAGCCAAAATCCTTGAAGGAATATGTGGCTGTGGGCGACCGCTATGTGGCTAAAAAGCTTTTGTTTGCCATAGCGCTGCTGATTTTGCTATTGGCCATACTTTTTGTAAAGCTCGGGCTTCCGTGGATCCAGAAAACCTTTTTCACCCGGACGATTGTTGTAAATTCCAGTGAAATGATGGGCTATACCGGGAGAGTGCGCCTGATTGATAATGCGGTGGAGCGGGATGTGCTTTATGAGGGCGACATGGCGAATGGCCGCGTTACAGGCTACGGCGTGCTTTATGGCTATGGAGGCAATCTTGTTTATAAAGGGGATTTCCTTATGGAAATGTATTCTGGCAGCGGGGAACTGTACTACCCTTCGGGAAATACAAAATATGTGGGCGATTTCCTTATGAACCAGTATTCCGGGAGCGGGAAGCTTTATGCGGATAACGGCCCTTTAATTTACGAGGGTGATTTCCTGGACGGCCAATACGAAGGCAACGGCACTTTGTATGACGAGGATGGGAACCTTCTTTATCAGGGAGAATTTATCCAGGGCATGTATGAGGGCCGGGGCGTTTTGTATTTTTCAGACGGCACGGTGAAGTACCAGGGAGATTTTGTGCAAAATCTTTATGAAGGCTCGGGGCAGCTTTATGCAGACGATGGAACCCTGATTTATGAGGGAGGCTTTAAAGCCGGGCTTTACGACGGCGACGGCCAGCTTTACGAGGAGGGCGAGCTCATTTATAAGGGCGGTTTTGCTAAAGGGAAAAGAAGCGGCGAGGGGGAATCCTACAAGGACGGCGAGGTCTGGGAGAAAGGAACCTTCGCGGACGATGAGCTTGTTACCGGTACGACGACGATTTACGGAGAGGATAAAAATCCGATTTATATTGGAAGTATTGTAGATAAGCTCTACGAAGGCGAAGGGAAGCTCTACAATGAGGAGGGCGTCCTCATTTATGAGGGCGAGTTTGTTGCCGGCGAGTATGAGGGCAAAGGCAAGCTTTATGATGAAGAGGGCCATCTCATTTACGAGGGCAGCTTTGCGGCCGGACTTTATGACGGCGATGGTATTCTTTATGACGCTTCCGGCAAGATTATTTACGAGGGTGAATTTTCTGAAGGCGAGTACGCGGGAAAGAAAAGTAAGGTTTATGACGAAAATGGCAATCTGCTCTACGAGGGTGAGATTGTTGACGGAGAATATGAGGGCGACGGGATTCTTTATGACGCTTCCGGCAATGTCGCCTATGAGGGCGAATTTGAAAAAGGGAAGAAATCCGGCAAAGGAAAGGAGTACCAGAATGGTGTTCTTATTTATGACGGAGAATTTCAAAACGACCTGCACAATGGCAAAGGAAAGGAATACAGCCAGAATGGAACCCTGATTTATGACGGGGATTTTGTGGACGGGCAGCGAACCGGAAGCGGAAAAATTTTCAGCTCTATTAATGGCAATCTGACCTATGACGGCCAGCTTTATAATGGCCAGTATAACGGAACAGGAACAATTTACAACTATTCTACATCCTATGTGATTTACCAGGGAGGCTTAAGAAACGGGCAGTATGACGGAACGGGCGTCCTTTATGACGACCAGGGCCGGGTGCTTTATGAAGGCGGCTTTCTTCTTGGAAAATACAACGGTAACGGAACTCTTTACGACGCGGCCAGCGGTACGGTGATTTTTAAAGGAAAGTTCAGCAATGGAGAGCCTCAGCCGGATTCGGAGGAAACAACGAAGCCGCCGCAGACACAGGCGCCGGAAACAGAACCGCCGCAGACGCAGGCGCCGCCGGAAACAGAACCGCCGCAGACACAGGCGCCGCCGGAAACAGAACCGCCGCAGACACAGGCGCCGCCAGAAACAGAACCGCCGCAGACACAGGCACCGCCGGAAACGGAGCCGCCGCAGACGCAAGAGCCGCAGCCAGATCCGCCGCAGGCGGACATGACGCAGGCACAGGCTGCGGAAGCGGGAATAGCCAGGAACAGGGCGCCAAAGCTGTCTGGCCGCAGTCGGGAGTGCAGTAAGGAGGCAGTATGGGAAGCTATACGATTATTTCAGATATAGGGAACCTTATGACCGGGCTTTTGCGGGAAAATATGGTTCCGGATATGATTGTCAATGGAGACGCTATTGGGCTGTGTTCTCCGGCAGAGAAGGAAAACATTTCCCTGGGCCTGTATTTATATGATGTGAGGGAAAGCAGCGATGTCAGGATAAGCGGTATGCAGGCCTCCGGCATTTCCCGGCAGAAGTTCCCTCCGATGTATCTGGATTTGTACTATATGCTCACGGCATATTCTATGAGCGACAGCAAATTCCGCGCGGCTGAGGAGCAGCGCATGTTAGGGCGGGCGATCCAGCTTTTTAGGGATCATCCGAGCATTGCCCTGGAATCGATGAGCTTTGGCGCGGCAGCCGGGGGAGAATCTGCCAAAATTGAAATGCTTTCAATAGAGCCGTCGGAAAAAATGAAACTTTGGAATAACCCTAATTCGGGGTACCGTCTGTCTGTATTTTACAAAGTTTCGCCTGTGCCTGTAGAATCTGAACGCAGTACGGAGATTCACCGGGTAACGCAGATTGATATGTCCGTAGAAGAATACGGGCCAAAGGGGAGGTGAGCCGGTGCGCAGCGTAGCCTTTGTACTTTATGTGATTGATGACCTGACAAACCTGCCGATAGGCCGGGGCCAGCTTAGGGCGCATATTCCGGGCATGGCGCCGCCAGTCTATAAGGAGGGCGGCTGGATATGCTTTTTAGACCTTCCCGCGGGAAGCTATACGGCCATTGTTGAAGGCCCGGCGTACCAGAGCCAGTGGGTAACGGCAGAGGTTAAAGGGAACGCAGGAGAGGAGGGCTGTCCGGTGATTACTGTGCGGATGATGCCCGGCATGTCCTACCGCCTTCCCCAAAATGCCGTCTGCCTTTTTGGACAGGCGCCGTCCGGCGGTTGTGTGAGGGCGTTTTTTAAGCCTGAGGGAAATGTTATAAAGCTTTTATATGATTATGAAAAAGGGAAGCTTATAAGAATTTTTTCGACAGAAATGAAATCCTTAGACGGGCGCAGCTTTTGTCTGGACGAAAAGGAATTTTTTACAGTGCTCCAAACCGTGGATGAAAACGAAAGAATCTATTTAATGGACCGTGAGCTTTCAAAGCCTTATAAGAGAGGAACAGCCAGCCTTTGCCTGGCGGGCCGGACAGCTGCGGATAAAAATGGGGATTTTTGGCTTGTATCGCGGTGCTTTGGCCGGGGCAATATTGCCTGTACAGTGGATATTCCCGGAAGCGGCTTATCTCCCCAGACACTTACGATAAGCCCAGGCGCGAAAATACGCGTTAATATTGGGTAACTATTAAGCCATGCGGCTGAGGCGGGCAAAACACGGCGCAAGACGTCCGGCGGACGTCTGTCCTGCGCCGACCGAAGCGGAGCGTAGACCGCAAGACGTCCGGCGGACGTCTGTCCTGCGCCGACCGAAGCGGAGCGTAGACCGCAAGACGTCCGGTGGATGTCTGTCCTGCGCCGACCGAAGCGGAGCGTAGACCGCAAGACGTCCGGCGGACGTCGGCCCGGCGCCTGTAAATGCCTGAAAACAGCCGGACGCAAGGAAAGGGAGGAATCATATGAGTTTTTGTGTGTGCTCAGGGGCTATGCTCTCATGCAGCTTTGGGATGGCCCCGTCCATGCTGACAGTGACTCCGGAAAATAAGGTTGTCACATCGATGCCTTTAGCGACGATTATGGATAATGTGCCTATGAAAAATATTATGCCTTTTGGGATGTGCAGCTCCATGGCAAATCCAACGGTGGCCTCTGCGACGGCTGCGGCCCTGGGAGTCCTTACGCCAATGCCGTGTATACCGGTGATTCCCGCGCCCTGGGCGCCGGGCAGCCCTACGGCGCTTATTGGAAATTTCCCAATGCTTCATAACAACTGTAAGCTTATGTGCGCTTACGGCGGCGTTATACAAATTACAAATCCCGGGGCAATGACGATACAGACTGGCTGACCGGAGGTGTTAGTGATGAGTAAATTACAATTTTACGGGGCGATGTGCATTGCGGTTGTCATTATCGGTGTTTTGCTGGTTTTGTACATTTACGAGGTATGCCGCAGAAAAAATGCGCAGAACCGTCTTGACAGCGAGGCACGCGCCTGCCAGAAAGCTGTCGATGATATGGCGGGGATTTACGAACGCCTTTTTCCTAAAAAGCTGCTGGAGCTTTTGGGAATCCGAAAAATGGAGGATATTTCCACAGACCTGACGCGGACATTTCCTGCGTCGGTGATGTCGGTTAATACACTGGATTATACAAGGGCCATCCATACGATGTCCGCAAAAGAGCTGTTTGAGGCAATGAATAAAATCTTTGCGGGGATTATCCCCCTGATTGCCGGGAGCGGCGGGATTATTGACAAGTTTGAAAAGGCGGGGATGACCGGCCTATATCCAGATTCCGGTGAAAATGCGTTGACCACGGCCATATCCTTGTGTGCAGCGGTTGATGAAATGGGGCGGACGGACGCCTGCGGCGAACTGGCCGTAGGACTGGATTATGGCGAGGTAATGATGGGGATTGCAGGCTGCAAGGAACGTATTTCCGCTGTAGCCATGTCTGAGAACATTAGCATTTCCGAAATTTTGCGGGAAAAGGCGGCCGCCTACGGCGCCAGAATACTTGCAACTGGAAATTTTACGGCACATGTCCAGGATTTTGGGAAAAATTACAACAGCCGCTTTCTTGGCTACTTTTACGACAGTTCCCGGAAAAATATGATTGAGGTTTATGATATTTATGACGGGGATATACCTGAGCGTAAGCAGGGGAAGCGGCGGACAAAAATGATATTTGAACAAGGAGTTGAACGCTTTATCCATGGCAGCTATATGGAAGCCAGGCTCCACTTTGTGGAGGTATTAAAGGCGGACCGGTACGACCTTGCAGCCAGGGAGTACCTATACCTATGTGATACATATGTTTCCCGGGAGCCGGGCTTTGGGGAAATTTTTATTGTAAGCTTCTGATGGCACCGGAAAGTATGGCTGTATTGCCATACCGCTGCATTTTGCCTGGCGCGCCCGGATGACTGAACGATGACTACATATAGACAACGAATTAACCTGTTTTAGGAGAATCAGAATGTTATTTACGATTAATGCTCTGCTATTGAGAGCGGGTATATCTGTGGAAGATACGGTTTATGAAAAGGACGCTCCCGGGGTGCGCGGTTATATCATATCCTCCGGAGATTTTTATGAGCTTGCGGCCGGAAGCGGGGAAGGCAAAATCTATGGCAGGAATGAGGACATTTCCTGGCAGGGGTCCGGGGATATGAATTGGGAGGAGCTGGCTTATTACTCACAACGTCTGTCAGAGCTTAAGAGCCAGTTAAAAGCAATGAAAAATGACGAGGAGGACATAACTCATGCTCATGCCGACGAGATTAAGGCATTAAGAAAAGAAAAAAAGAGAATTTCGTCGATGCTTGAAGCTGTAAAGCAAAAGGAAAAAGAAAAGCTGCTCATTAAATTTAAAAATAGCCTGTATGCCACATCCTTTGCGGCAATCTGCCGTTATATACCAAAGCTTGGGGCGGCAAGCTTTCGTGATTCACAAAAAATGCCTTTATTTACCGCAGGCATACCAGAATTGAAGGCCGCCGTTGAGCAGGGGCGCCCTCTGGGGATCTGCGGCGGGCCATGCCTTTTTGGCGTGAACGAAGTGCTTGTGGAAGCTGTATTAGATGATGGAACGGTGCTTCATTATGATTTCAGCAGCGGACGCCATTTTATAGAGGGCAGCAGCGCCGGCGATTTGTGCGGCGACATGGAGGCCCTGGGAAAACGGGTTGTATCTATCGATTTTATCAACAGGAAAATGGGCGTGACAACTCAGGAATATGACAGTATTCACATCCTCTTTGAGTGCGCTAAGGCGCTTGGGGCAAAGCTGGCAATACCGCTGCCGGATATGTCCTATATTAAATATCTGACAAATATTATTGAGCCGCTTCCTGAAAAAGTGCGCCGGGAAGCTTTAGAAAAATTTCGCCGGGAGGCATTTGCGATTGGGGATATGTATCTGGAGCTTATTGAAAAGCTAAAGTATATGTACCCGGCTGTGGAAACGGCAGTGATCCATGAAAGAGACGCCGGAATGTGCCGGATTTTTTATGAAAAACGGGCGCCCTTCCTGACAGAAACAACGATCCGGCGGCTGACGGGTATCCGGGGGAAAAATGACGCCATCCAGGATTATATAACAATGCCCGCGCTGCCCTACTATCTCTGGGGCATTACAGATATTATACAAATCGACAGCCTGGATGAAACCGATTCCTACCGGAAGTGTGCGAAGCTTCATAAGGGTGTTTTAAAGCTTTATGGGATGCTTTACCCGGAACGGCTCAGCGGCGACGGGGAAAATACGATTTTTTACGCGCCTATGGAGTATAAAGAATATCTGGTGAAGGCTTAAAACCTCCGGAAACATCGATTGTCAGAACCGTAGGAATGTGATTGTGGAGGACGGATAGAGTGACAGACAGAGTACAAAAGATTTTAAAATATATGTGGCAAAAGAAAATCAGGAAGCTGGATCTTTTTATGGCTTTAATTTTGGCCGCCGGACTGTTTTTTCTTGGCTCCCAGGCCTATAAGGCAGACGGCCTTTTTAAAAGCAGCATAACGATGACAGACGCTTATATGGCCTGCCAGGATGAAAAGGGAAATACATATATTATTGACAATGGCCACACCCGGGTACTTAAGCTGAACCTTGAGTATGAGGTTGAATTTTCGCTTCGGGGAAATTCAAGGGAAGAGGACACGATCAGCTACGTAAGTGATCTTGCTGTGGGGAGCAGCGGGGATATATTCGTGGAGGAGAATCATTGGGGCGGCATGTACATTGACCGGGAGGCGATTCTTGTCTATGATGCCGGCGGCAATTATAAGGCGACATGCTATGATGTGCCGTATAATGATGAATATGTGGACAAGCGTAAAATTTTTGGCATGACTGCCTGGGAGAACTGGATTTATTTCGCTGTTCTGCACAGTGACGTCATTGAGATACGCCGTATTGATCAGACCTCCTATCTGTCAGAGGCCGTGGCGGCGATTGATTATACGAACGCCTTTAACGCGGTTTATGATGTGAGCCTAAAGCCTTCCGAAAAATGTATGTATGTCCTTGATAAGCGGGGGCAGGTGCTTTATTTTGACGAAGCTTTGCAGGAGGTATTGTACGACTGCGCGAAGGACCCGGAATATGCGGGGAAAGCAGCGTTTTATACCATGGCGGCGGATTCAGAAGGAAATATTTATCTGGCGGATATTAAAGGAAACTCCATTTTCCGGCTGGCAAAGGCTTCGGACGGGCTGGAAAGGCTGATTTCAGGAGGAACGGCGCTGTCGGTAGATGTACAGACGCAGGCGGACGGCACTGTTTTGGTGTCTGCGGTTTATGACGGCGAGCTTTACCAGATTGATGGCGGAAACAACGTGGCCTTCCGGGGGAGCGTTTTTGAACGCACAGCGGATTTTTCCATATTTATGGCCATAATTTATGCGGCGGGGGCGGCGGTCCTTCTGTCGGGGATATGGGTGCTGGCCCGGGGCATTGCCCTTCTGTCGGGCCTGAAATTTTCAGATGTTACCCGGAATGGCATTTTGATTTCGGGAATTGTTGTTATTGTTGTAGCAATTATTGTTGCACAGCTCATGGCATCCTTCCGAAGCGTATATACGGAGGAGCTGTTTGAAAAGCTGTCCATTTCGGCCCATGCGGTAAGTACCCAGTTAGACGCAGAGATTATTGAAGATGTCAACGCGCCCGAGGATTTTATGAGCGATGCATATAATGCGCTCATGGATGTGATGGAAAAGACGCTGAACAGGGAATATGAGTTCAATCAAAATATTTACTGTAATATTTTAAAATATGAAAATGGCGAGGCATTTTCCGTGGCTTACCTTGACCAATCGACAGGAACATACTATCCTCTGGACGAGGTGGAAACCCAGGAGGTCGCTTTCGTTTATGAAACCGGAACCGATGTGTTAAACGGGGGAAAGGACGATGTGGCAGGGTCTTTTGCCTATGTTAAAGCGCCTGTGTTTGGGGAGCGTGGGCATGTGGCGGCCGTTGTTGCCGTAGGCTCAGATACAACGCTGATTTCCCGGCAGATCAGGGATATGCAGGGAACGGTGCTTATCACTCTTGTGACAATTATTCTTGTGCTTTTGTTCCTGTTTGGGGAAGTGCTTGGTTTCTTTGACTTAAGAAGCAAGTATAAAAAATCCGCAGCGGCAGCAGAAACGCAGGGAATGGATGGAAAGAGCGAGGCTGTGCCGCTGCACATGGTACGGCTCATTATTTTTGTTACGTTTCTGGCCTTTAATATGGCGACGTCCTTCCTGTCCGTGTATGCCGCACGGCTGGTGAGCGATAATATCGGGATTCCCCGTGAGCTGGCCGCGTCCCTGCCGGTTACTTTGAATCTGGCGTTTATGGGAATTATGTCGCTGTTTTGCGCGCCCCTGATGTCGAGGTTTTGTTTCAAAAATATTGCGGCTGTCAGCGCGGTGATATGCTTTGCGGGAGATATGACAATCTTTCTGAACAGCAATTACTATGCCCTGATTGGCGGCCTGGTTTTAAATGGTATTGGCGTGGGTCTGATTACAAATTGCCTTAATATGTTTATTTCATCCTCCAGGGATATGGACTTAAAGAGAGACGGATTTACGATATTTAACAGCGGGAGCACATCGGGGATCAATATCGGTTCCATGCTGGGCGCTTCGCTGGCCGGAGCGCTGAGCCAGCAGAAGGTATTCGCGGTATCTGCGGCGGCATGGATTGTTGTGGCGTTTTTATTTCTTGCCCTGGGAAAATATATTTCCCGCGCGGGAAAAATGGCCGAAGACGAGGCCAAAAGGTCTGTGGGAAAATCGATGGGCTTCGGTCGGTTTATTGTGTCGCCGGGAGTGTGGGGCTATATGCTGTGTGTACAGATTCCCTATATTATGCTGAACAGCTTTATTTTCTATTACGTGCCGCTGTATGGAGCCGAGCAGG
>JAGZDD010000021.1 GCA_018369015.1 Clostridiales bacterium
CAGGGGCAAGTTTACTTGACCCTGTGTATGCACATTTGATAACCCCAAAGTATGAGCACGAGTTGCCGTCAGGCAACGGAAAGTGCGAATACTTTGGGGCAGGATTGCGGGGTGCTAAGCGCCAGTGTTGCTGCGTGCCGGTGCTGCTAAGCGCCGGTGGCGCTTGTCCAGCAACGACCGGAGCGGAGCGTAGACCACGCGTCCAGCAACGACCGAAGTGGAACGTAGACCGCTTGTTAAGCAACGACCGGAGCGGCAGCGTAGACTGCCTCCGGCACGGAGCAATCCTGAACTTTCATTTATAGTGATGTCGCGCACCGCCGTGTCATTCTTCCGGGAAAATCTTAGCGTCCGGCTCCATTGTCCACATATATTCCTGGCATGTATCCGGGCCAGTATGGGGATTTCCGTCCGTATGGTGAATCACCCAAATATAATACATGGCATAGCCTGGAGCCGCGCTCTGGGAATGTCTTGCCCTGTCAATGTATAAGCCGCAGTCATTGTTGTGGGTTTTAAAGGCCGTCTCACCGTCCTCAGAAAAGCCATACCCGTTTTCCGGGTAAAACTTATAAAAATAAAATTCCGGCTGGTCATGCTGGTGCGGCGGATAACTGGACCATTTTCCTGGGAAGTTCACGACCTCACCCATGAAAAATTTACTAAATTTCACGCCGTCCAGATTGACAATGTTACGCACAATACGAGTAGCCGCTTCTCTTAATGTTCCGGCCCCGCGCTCCACGCTCTCACACATCTGCGGCGTATAAAATACAGGCTCAAAGGCCAGGCTGTTATCCGCTGAAATCACGGCAACCTCAGAGTCCTCCCCAATGCCGGTAATAACAACCTTCTCATTTTCCGGAACTTGAAGTACATAAGGATCATTTCTAAAACAGGATTCCCGTTTCGCCAGACGTTTCTCATCCCTCCACGCGTATTCAATCTCCCCCTGGATCAGCAAATATACTGTTTCCTTTGGAAGCTCAAATTCATGGACATCCCCTTTAAAAAGCTTTAATACGGAAAAATCACATTCCGCTCCTTCCTGAACGCCTTCAATAATCACCGGGTTCAATCCCTGTTTAAATTTGCCGTTAGCTTTAATTAACATTTTTATTTCCTCCTTTAAAATTAAACGTTCATGCCACGCGGTGGGCGGCCCCGTCACGCATAAAAATCAGGTCCTCGATATGCCGCCCTGCTGTGCCGTAAGACCTTAGCAGCTCATGCAGCCTGGGGTAATCCAGCGCCCTTCCCCGCAAAGCCTCTGCCGCTTTAACAAGCATTTCACCGGGAGCTGTTTTAAAGTAAATCTGTACATCCCGGATCACGCCCTGGTCAGCCTCAATATGTATATAATTCCCGTAAACGTCCGCCGGACTGTCATAAGTAAATGTCGCTGACCGTGCAATATTCCATTCCCATGTGCGGTATTTTTTGTCTGCAAGGCTTAAAATCTCATTTTCCTCCGCTTTAGAAAAATGGCAGCTGTCCTCCAGGGTGCAGCCCATACCTGTTAAAATAAGCTGTCTTAATGTACCTAGATCTGAAACCCGAAAGCCGGGACAGTCTTTAAGATTTCCCACTGGCGCAGGCGCGGAGCGCATTGCCTTTGATTGAAAATGAACGTAGTCTGTTTTAATTATGCCGGACATAACGTCCAGGCGCGTATCAAAAAGTAATGTGCCATGATGGAGTATGCGCCCCCGGTAAATGCTCTGGGCGTTCCCGGAAAATTTTTTCCCGTTGACCGACAAATTACATATGCCGCTCCTGTACGCCTTCACTCCGCATGCATTTATAATCTTAAGGACCGGATCCAGAAATGGACTGTATGAATCCTTTGCCATGGCCCACCGGGTCATCACAGAAAAATTCAGGTTTCCTTCGTCGTGATAAACGCAGCCGCCCCCGGTAATTCTCCGGTACACCGGAATATTTAGGAGGCTGGCTCTTTTCATATCAATTTCCTGAAAAACATTTTGGAACTTTCCCACAACAATCCCAGGACGGTTGACCCATAATATCAGGAAATCCTCATCCGCAAGCTTTGTAAACACATATTCCTCTAAAGCCAGATTGTAGGCCATATCTGTACTTTGGCTGATCATATACTTCATAATTATCCTCCTGGCGCGCCAGCTCCGGAAGTCCGGCTCACCGGTTCCGGAAGTTTTTCACGCCGCTCTGAGCGCAGCCCCAAGGCTCCTGGGAACGGACAGCGGCAATAATAATGTCCGCAATAAGCCGGTGCCCTTTTTTATTTGGATGTATGCCGTCAATATAATATTCCTGCTCCCTCCCGGCGGTTATCGCCGAAAAGCTATCGAAAACAGAAACAAGGGGAATATCAAATACCCGGCAAAAATCCTCAAGCCACGCCGCCATTTGCTCAATCATTCTGGCGACATAGGCAAAATCTGCCAGCGCGGCCCAGTCCTTTCGGATGTGAAAAACATCGCAGGACGGCTGGGCGGCCACAATTACTTTTATTTTCAAAGCCCGGAGCTGATGTATGATTGCCATAATATTTGCTTTCACTACATCTAACCCGCAGCCCATAATAAAATCGTTGGCCCCTCCCATAATAAAAACAATATCCGGCTTTTGCGATAACACATCCCTTTCCAGCCGGGCAAGCATACCGCCGGAGGTATCTCCATTCACGCCTTTATTAACTACCTCAAAGCCAAGCTCCCGGCCAAGGAGCGCCGCCCAGTTTTCATTCACCGGAATACCCAGCCCATAAGTCAGGCTATCGCCAATACAAACCATTTTCATAACGCGTTAAATCTCCAGATACTAAAGGGAATGGAGCGCCCGGTCACAGGCCGCCATAAATGCTTCCGCCACGGCCTCTGAAACGGTCGGGTGAGGATGAATGGAATGTATAACTTCCTCAGCAGTCGCCTCAAGCTCCATAGCTACGCATATTTCTGAAATCATATCTGTAGCATGGACGGCAAACAGATGGACGCCTAAAATCTCCCCGTACTCCCCGTCCAAAATGACCTTCATCATCCCTGTCTTTTCGCCTTCAATCAATGACTTTCCATTGGCGGACATTGGAAAACGCCCAACCCTGACGGATTTATATTGTTCGCGGGCTTTGGCTTCCGTCAGGCCCACAGAGGCAATTTCCGGTTCCATGTAAATACAGGAAGGCACCCGGCCATAATTTATTTGCTCATGGCCGCCCATAATATTTGCCACAGCAACAATCCCCTCATGGCTCGCTGTATGGGCCAGCATGGATTTTCCATTGACATCTCCAATAGCAAAAATATTTGGGAGATTGGTCCGCATATCCGGCCCGGCCTTAATCGCTTTCTTATCAAATTCCAGTCCGATACCTTCCGCGTTCAGCCCCTTTGTATAAGGTGTCCGCCCTACGGCCATAAGCGTAAGCTGGGCGCTGGCCTCTTTCATGGCCCCGTCCTTTTCAAAAACAACCGTTTTCCCGCTCACCTTCTTTACCTTAGCCCCGGTTTCAAAAACAACGCCCGCCTTTTCCAGCGTCTTTCTTGCCAGCCTGGAAATATCTGTATCTACCATAGGCAAAATATTGTCCATAAGCTCTAAAACCGTGACCTTCGTGCCAAGCTGGGAAAAAATATAGGCAAATTCAATCCCAATGACGCCTCCGCCGATAATATTCATGCTTTCGGGAATTTCGCAAAGCTCTAAAGCCTCCGTGCTTGTAATAAGCTTTGTATCTCCTTCATATTCAATAAAGCCGGGGATCAATACCTCAGAGCCTGTAGCAATGATAAAATATTCGGAAGTTATGCGCCTGTTCCCGGCTTTTACACAGTGAGCGTTTTCAAAGGAAGCGCAGCCTTTGATCACCTCTGCCTTATTTCCTTTCAGCAAGGCGTTCACGCAGCCCACGAGCTGGCGCACAATGGACTGCTTGCGCTCCTGCAATTTTTCCATAGAAACGGACACCGACGACACATCCACATTCTCAATGCAAAATTCCCGGCTCCGTTTAAGCTGCTTTAGAACGCCCACCGTTTTCACAAATGTTTTTGTTGGAATACAGCCTACGTTCAGACATGTTCCGCCCAAATTGTCTTTTTCAATAACCGCTGTCTTAAGACCTGACTGCGCAGCCTTAATGGCCGCCACATAGCCTCCCGGGCCGCCGCCCAGCACAACAACGTCATAATCATATTTTCCTGCCATCGCCGCGCCTCCGTCACATCAAAATTTTCAGGGGATTTTCCAGCAGCTCTTTCATATATCCTACAAATTTAGCCGCCAGCAGCCCGTCAATGAGCCGGTGGTCCACAGAGAGCTGAATATTCATCATTGGGCGGATTTCAATAACATCCTCCCCGTCCTTCTCCACAACAACGGCTTTCTTTCTCACGGAGCTGACCGAGAGAATGGCTGCTTCCGGCGGATTAATAATCGCGGTAAAATTGTCAATGCCAAACATTCCCAAATTCGAGATTGAAAATGTTCCCCCGGAATATTCCTCAGGAGCAAGCCGCCCTTCCTTTGCCCGGTCAACAAGATCCCTGTTTTCCTCGGAAACCTTAGTCAGGCTCTTTTCCTGTACATTTTTAATCACCGGAACAATCAGGCCGTTTTCTCCGGCCACGGCGACGCCCACATTAGCGCTCTTATAGCAGACAATATTTCCATCCACAAGAGAGGAATTTATCTGCGGGTATTTCGCAAGGGCCTTTCCCGCCGCATAGACAAGCAGGTCAGATATGGTAATCTTTCGCTCTGAAACCTCGTTCAGCGACTTTCTGAACGCCGTCATATTTGTCGTATCGACCATGTCGGTAAAATACAGGTGCGGCGCGCTAAACTTACTCTGGGCCAGCTTATCCCCGATAATTTTGCGTACACCCTTATACGGAGTCACAGAAAGGATTTTTTTATCCCCGCCAGATGCCGCCAGGCCGGCGTCTAAGCTCCCGGCGTCTGTTTTGCCCGCTGCCAGGCCGGCGTCTAAATTCCCAGTGTCCATTTTGCCCACCGCCAGGCCGGCGCCTGCTGCTGCACCATTGTCCTGGCCTGCCGCGCTGGCGTCTTCCCCTGCTTTTGCAGCCGCCATTTCCACATCCGCCTTCATCCGCTTGCCGCCTGCGCCGCTGCCCTGGACAAGCGCCAGGTCGACGCCCAATTTTTGCGCAGCCTTCCGGGCAAGAGGCGACGCTTTAATATCCTTTGCTGTAATTCCGCCCTCATAGCCGGTTCCCTTGATCTGTGCGATTGATGCCACATCCAGGCCCTCGTCTAAAATCACCTTCCGGGCTTTGGGCGTCAGCTTCAGCGCTTTTATATCCACCTGGGCCTGCGGGGCTTCTATGTCTTCCCCGGGCTCCGGCGCCCCGCCGTTTTCTCTAACGCCCTGTTCCTTTGGCATATCGTCTACCCGGCCGGAAACACTGGCCGTCGCTACCCCAGCGGCTAATGCGGCCTCCGGGTCTTCCCCGGGCATACCTACAACCGCAATCGGCGTAAATACCTCCACAGTTTCGCCTTCCTCGACAAGTATTTTCAGCACCGTTCCGTCAGCCGTAGCCTCGATGGGCATTGTCGTTTTATCTGTATTAATTTCAAAAAAAAGCTCGCCCTTTGTTACCTTGTCGCCAACTCTTTTATGCCAGCATACCAGGTCGCCCTCATCCATATTAAATCCCAGCTTTGGCATAATGATTACTTCTGCCATAATTTCCCCTCCTTTATCAAAGCAATTTCAGCGCCGCTGCCTTTATGGACTTTGGATCCGGAATCAGCGGAAATTCCAGCGCCGGGCTAAACGGCATAGGCACATCCGCCAGCCCTAACCGAAGGATAGGCGCTTCCAGGTCATAAAAAGCGTCTCTCTGGACGCGAAGGGCAATCTCGCCGCTAATGCCAAAGCTTTCGTGGCCTTCGTCAACAATTAAAAGCTTTCCGGTCTTTCTCACAGATTTAAGTATCGTGTCCATATCTAAAGGTACAATCGTTCTCGGGTCAATAACTTCGACCGACTTTCCGTCCTTCTCCAGCTCATTAGCCACCTTCACAGCATGGCCGACCATTGTCGACGTCGCCACAATCGTCAGGTCACTGCCCTCCCGGACCACATTCGCCACGCCAAACGGCACCGTATATTCCCCTTCGGGAACCTCAAAGGTCTGGGTATATTGAAGCTTGTGTTCAATAAAAATCACCGGGTTATCATCTCTTATGGCGGTTTTTAACAAGCCCTTAGCGTCCGCCGCGTTGGACGGCATAACGACCTTAAGCCCCGGGATGTGCGCAAAAAAGACATGAAGGTTCTGGGAGTGCTGCGCCGCCGATGACCTTCCCGCTCCCATTGTCGTCCGGATGACCATAGGAAGCTTTGTCTGTCCGCCGGACATATAGGTAATCTTTGCCGCCTGATTGCAAATCTGATCCATACATACAAGGGCAAAATCATTAAACATTAATTCTGGTACCGGACGCAGCCCAGCAATGGCCATGCCTACGCTCATTCCGATAAATCCTGATTCACTGATCGGCGTGTCTTTACATCTTAAATCCCCGTATTTTTCCCTCAATCCGGCAGTGCATTTAAACGTGCCGTTGTTGACGCCCACATCCTCGCCCAGTACAAGCACGTTTTCATCCCGGGCCATCTCCTCATCCAGCGCCTCTAAAATCGCATCTCTATACATGATTTTTCTCATTTTATCTATTCCTCCTCACCATAAACCAAACCAACCGTTTTGCCATACCGCCCAGAGTTTACGGCGGCTGCCGTTTTTATCCTGCCGTTACTATTGCCAGCCGCCCTCACCCACAGGCGAAACATTAAGAAAATACGTCGGTATATGCTTCACTGACATCGGCATAAGGGCTGTCCTCGGCAAATTTGCAGGCTTCCCTAACTTCCTCATTAATCTGGTCTTTAATCTGGGCGATTTCCTCCTCTGAAAGAATCCCCTGCTGCTCAAGCTGTAAAATCGGTTCCCGCAATTTCCATTCCTCCAGTTCCTCCGGCTGGCGGTAGGTTGCCGGATCGCCCACATGGTGGCCCTGCCAGCGGTAGGTCTTACATTCAACAATCGTCGGCCCTTCGCCCTTTCTGGCCCGTTTTACAGCCGCTTCTACAGCTTCATAAACCTTAAAAACATCGTTGCCGTCAATGGTCACGCCCTCGATACCGTAGCCTACCGCCCGTTTTGCCAGGTCATGCTCTCGGGTTACTCTGCGTATATCAACGGAAATACCAAAATAATTATTTTCAATAATATATACAATGGGAAGATCCCAGGCCGCGGCCATATTAATACTCTCGTGGAAGGTTCCCTGATTAGAAGCTGAATCTCCAAGGAAGCACAAAACGACCTGATCGGTCTTTCTGTATTTAGCGGCATAGGCAGCCCCGGTTGCAATAGGGATTTCCCCGCCAACAATGCCGTTAGCCCCAAGGATTCCCTTGTCCATAGCGATAATATGCATGGAACCGCCTTTGCCCTTAGAGTAGCCCGTGGCCTTTCCTAAAATTTCCGCCATCATCCTGTTCATATCTGCCCCTCTGGCAACAAGATGTCCATGGCCCCTGTGGGTACTGCCGATATAGTCGTCGGGGCCGACAGCCGCGCAGGCTCCCGTGGCAATCGCTTCTTCTCCTAAATACAAATGGGCGAGGCCCGGCATAAGGCCGCGTTTGTAAAACTCAAAAACCTCCTCCTCAAATCTTCGTATACGATACATCGATGTATAAAATTTTTTCGCCAGTTGCTTTTTTTCCTCTGCGTTCATAAAGCGCCCTCCTTTAATTCCTTCTAACACCTGAACATTTTCTTTTACTATTCAGCCGTACGGCTGAGAATGACAATAACTCGGTGCAAGACGTCCAGCGGACCGTCATTACTTTCATCCTTATTTCTTCGCAAATACCGTGCCACATTAAAGGCAATTCGTCCTAAATTTCCAGAAGTCAGGCGGGCTTTACGCTGCCCACAGAAAAAAAAGGTTCAGCTATGTTCTCCGGAACCTGAGCAAAGCTGTGTTCCGGTACATATCTGAACCATTTTCTTCCACAGGCCGCCAAAAGGGCGAATACCGCCAGCGATTGCAGGAATGTGCAGCACGGAGCAATCAGCTTTCATGCGCAGCGCGGCCAGAAAGCTTACTGCCAAAGTATTTTTAAAAGTTCTTCCCCAGTGACCCGGTAGAAAAAAGAACCCGCCTCCATATTTTCAAGGCAATTTTGCAAATCTTTTTTTTCATATCTGCAATCAAGCAAAGCAGCTTCCAGTTCCTTGACATCCCTTTGGGGAAAAAAATCTCCCCGGATCTGACAGGACTGTATTCTCCCTTCTGCCAGGGAAAGATAAAATTCCACGCGCCCGCCTTCCACACGGCCGCTTTTTATAAGGTCACATTCCGGCGAACTGGCAAAAATCCAATCCCAGCTTTCAAACCTGGACTTTGCAATATCGCTGATACAGGCCCGGTCTTCCTTAGACAGCACGTATTCCCGCGTATTTTTGCCCCCCTGCATGACGCGCTGCGCTAAAGCGTCCATAAAAGCCTCCACGGACATCCCTCCGGCATACTGCTTCATATTTGTCACGCGGTCGCGCACCGAGCGAATCCCTTTCGAGCGGATCTTTTCACAATCCACACTCAGACAGCGCTCCAGCTCCCGAAGATCGGCGTCATACAGTACCGTACCGTGATGGATGACACGGTCCCCCGCATAATACTGGGCTGTGCCGGACACCTTGGCATTGTCAAGCACAAGGTCATTGCGGCTGTTGAAACGGACGGGAACCCCGAGCGACGCCATGGCCTCCATTACGGGCCGCATATATTTTTCAAAATTAATCCCGGTCTTTGCGCCGGGAGCAATAAATGTATACTGGAAAACATTTTCATCCTGGTACACCGTTCCGCCCCCGGAAAGGCGCCGGGCGACCCGGTAGCCCTTTGACCGGACATAATCCATATGTACCTCCTGGTAAACATTTTGATACCGTCCGCACACAAGGGCCGGGGGCGACGTTTGCCACAGCATAAATATCTGCTCCCCGAAAGGCTTTTTCACAGCAAAATAATATTCCGCCGCTAAATTAAAATAAATATCCGAGGAGCCTGTTTTTATTAAAATCATGTCCACCCTCCCGAAGTTATTTGGATGTAACGGTTTCACCATGGAGCCTCCGGTCACAGCCGGACTTGCATGACCGCGGCCTCGGCCTGCACTGTGCTTCCTTCACTGCAAAAAAGCGCCGTCACTACGCCATTGCCGCAGGCCTCCACTTCAAAAACAACCTTTTTGACCTCAGCCGCAAACAGCGCCTCCCCTTCCTCAAAGGAATCTCCCACCGCTTTATTCAGGGCGACAATAACGCCGTTCTCCATATCCTCACATACCTTTGGAAGTACAACTGTTTTTACCATATCAGCACCCTTAAAACATATCCAGCGCCTTTCCCACGCGGATTAAATCCCGGATTGTCCGTTCATTAAATGCCTTCATAGCCTCCGGCGACCATTTCTGTATACCAACGCCTCCGGTCTTAAAGCCCAGCTCATTATTTTCCACCTTTTCTTTCAAAAGCGGGGAAGCCTGAGTTGAGTTTTCCAGATGAGGATAAATATAAGAACCAATATTCAGGCAGAGATCCGCGCCGATACTGTCAATCTGCTCAATCGGCCCGATACTCCCAAGCCGCATCCCAAAGCTATATTTTACTGCAATATCCACATCCTTCGGATCTGCAATGCCGTTAGCAACAATCGATACGGCTTCGCGGCCAAGGGCGTTTTGCATCCGGTTCGCAATGAAGCCGGGAACATCTTTTTTGGCAATAATCGGCTTTTTCCCCACATTTTCTAAAACCTTGCAGATATGCTCTGCAACGCCGTCAGCCACATAGACGGTTTTAACAACCTCCACAAGCGGAATGAGAAACGGCGGATTCCAAAAATGGGTTCCTACGATTCTTTCTTTATGTTCAGACTTTGAGGCAATTTCCGTGACGCTCATCACTGATGTATTCGTACATAAAACCACATCGGGAGCCGTAAGCCTGTCTAAATTTTTAAAAAAGCTCTGCTTTAGCTCCATATTTTCAAGAATACATTCAATTGCCATATCCGCCTTTGAAGCAGCCAGATCATGGTCTGTGGTTATTGTAATTTTTTCGAGTATTCCCGGAACGCGCGTTTCCTCTAAAATACCATTTTCAACCAATAATCCAAGATTTTGGCGGATAATCTCTAATGCCCTTCTTTGCTCATGTTCATCAAACGCCCACAAATACACCGGATAACCGCCGGCGGCAAAAAGCTGCGCAATCCCATTTCCCATTTTTCCGGCGCCGAACACGGCAATCGTTTTAATTTCTCTCACAATAATCCTCCTCGCCCGCCAAAAGCAAATCCCAGGCTCCCAGCGTTTCTATTCTCTTTCAAACAGCGCGGCCGCTCCCTGGCCTCCGGCCATACAAAAGCTTACGATTCCCAGGCGGGAATTTCTTCTTTCCATTTCATACAGCAGCTTTGCCGTCAATATGCCGCCGGTGCCTGCCAGCGGATGCCCCAGAGCCAGCGCGCCGCCGTTGACATTCACCTTTTCCATATCAAGCCCCAGCTCCCGTATACACGCGATAGACTGGGAGGCAAAGGCTTCATTCAGTTCAATGAGGTCAATATCTGCAAGGCTCAAATCATTTTTACAAAGAAGCTTTTTTATGGCACCTACCGGGCCGATCCCCATAATTTGGGGATCACAGCCAACTACGGCAAAATCCACAAACCTTCCCATAATGGTCTTGCCCTCCCTCAGTGCCCGGGTCTTTTCCATAACGACAACAGCCCCGGAACCGTCGCTCATGGGAGAGCTGCTTCCCGCGGTGAGCCTTCCATTTTCTAAAAACGCCGGACGAAGCCGTGCCAGAGTTTCCATAGAGCAGTCCTCACGGACACATTCATCCTTTGTCACATAGGTCACATCACCTTTACGTCCGGTCACAGGTACAGGAATAACCTGGCTGTCAAACCGCCCGGCTTTCCAGGCGGCGGCCGCTCTCTGGTGGCTCATAACAGCAAAAGCGTCACATTCCTCCCGGGTAATACTATATTTATCACACAGATTTTCTGCCGTAATCCCCATGCTCACGTTCATTTCCTCCGGCGCGGTATAGCGGACGCCCCATTGGGGCGGATTGACCTGATAAGCCTGGGTCGGCTTATTCATAATGTACGGCCTTGTAGAATCGCTTTCCACGCCTCCGGCCACAAAGACCTCGCCATGGCCGGATTCGATCATCATTGCCGCCAGGGCAATGGCATTAAGCCCAGACGAACACTGCCGGTCAATAGTAAAGCCCGGAACGCTTATGGGAAGTTCCGCTTTAAGCAAAATAACCCTGGCAATATTGGCAAAATTATCATTGGCCAAATTTCCAAAAATCACATCATCGATACGATCCGGCGAAATCTTTGCCCGGCGGACAGCCTCTTTTACAGCAATAGCGCCAAGACTTGCGGCGTCCACGCCCGCCAGTACGCCCCGGCACCGTCCGACCGGGGTACGGGCCGCAGATATAATAACAGCTTCCCTTTTCATAGCTTGCCTCCATCTTCATGCTCCCTGTAAACCCGGGCCTTTTCCTCACCCTTTAAAACCCGGGTAATTCCCGCCGCCAAAGCCTCCATCTCGTATTCTCCCGGTATGACCGTCACCGGATGGATAAACTCAATGCGCTTTGTCAGCTTTTCAATAAACATTTTGGAATTGGCAATGCCTCCGGTAATAATAATTCCGTCCAGATTCCCGTCTACAGCCGTCGCCAGAGCGCCCACGCCCTTAGCCGTCTGGTAAATCATAGCCTCATACACAAGGGCGGCCTTTTCATCACCCTTTCCAATCCGTTCTTCCACTTCCTGCACATTATTTGTTCCAAGATAGGCGACCATACCGCCTTTGCCGCGGACCATGGCGCTGATCTCGTCAAAAGTATATTTTCCCGAAAAACACAGCTTTGCCATACCAATACTAGGCAGGCCCCCGGCTCTTTCCGGGGACATGGTTCCATCCTCGTCCGTGAGAATATCCGCAATAACGCCCTTTTTATGCAGGCCAATGCTAATGCCTCCGCCGGTATGTACAATAATAAGATTTAAATCCTCATACCGCCTTCCAATATTTGCCCCGTACATACGGCCTACAGCCTTTGTATTGAGAATATGCCCCATACTCAGCTTTTCCACAAGAGGACAGCCGGAAATGCGGGGAAGCTCTTCCATTTCGTCCGCTGTATTTCCGTCATAAATATAGGCTTTAATCTTTAATTTTTCAGCAATTGCATAGCCAATGAGCGCCGCAGTGCTCGACGCGTGCTGTCCAATAGGCCGGTGACAGAGGACGTCGAGCATTTCCTCATTTACCTCATAGGCCCCTGTGTGAATCGGCGGAAGCCCTCCGCCCCGGCAGGCCACAGCCGTCAGCCGTGTCAGGTCGTAGCCGGTTTCCTTCAGAAATTTTTCAACCTCCGCCTCACGAAAAGGCGCCTGGTCGGTCGCCTTTGCAAAATCTTTCAGGCTTTCGGGAGAATGGGAAAGGTTTTTGCGCCACAGCTCCTGTCCATTTTCAAAAATCGATATTTTGGTCGATGTAGACCCCGGATTTATGACCAGCAAACAAATATCTGTCATTATGTATAACCTCCTAGCTTGATAAGGTACATTGACGGGGCAAGCAGGGCGCCCCTGGTGTCAAGTCATTCCTCCACGGTATTCGAGGCGATAGCGCCTAAAATAATGGATCGGAATTTTTCTTCAATCGCCGCAGCTCTTGACATAAGAACAATGGGAACCTTCGCTCCTGTAATAATTCCCGCCGCCTTAGCCCCTGCCAAAAGCATCCCCTTTCCCATAAGGTTTCCTGAAACAAGATCCGGACAAATCAGTAAATCCGCGTCACCGCCCACCGGGCTTTTATAGCCCTTAATCTTTACCGCCTCCTTATCCAGAGCCAGGTCAATGGAAACAGGGCCTTCTAAAATACATTTTGGGAACTCGCCGTTTTCATACATTTTTTTAAGCTCAAAAGCGTCCGCGCTTTCCGAAAGCTTTGGATTTAATGTTTCTGACGCGGCCAGCACAGCAACCTTTGGATAGGCAATCCCAAGGCGGCGCACAACGTCCAGGCCATTTTTTATAATCTGCTTTTTGGCTTCTAAATCCGGTTTTGTATTCAGCGCCGAATCCGACAGGGCAAATATTTTATGATAACCTTTGATTTCCATAAAATCAATTTTAGACATGAGCCGTCCGGTCCTCATCCCAGACTCCCTGGCGACAATCACTGACATCAGATCCTTTGTTTCCACCAGGCCTTTCATTAAAAAATCCGCCTGTTTCCCATGAACCATCTGGATCGCCGTCAATGCGGCTTCCTTTGGATCATCCACATCAACAATTTCAAATTCATTGGGGAACGCCCCCATATGGTTCAGGGCATTTTTAATGACCTGCGCATTTCCGATTAAAACCGGATGGATAACCCCAAGCTTTCTGGCCTGCATGACCGCCCTTAATGTATGCTCGTCCTCCGCCTTAATCACCGCCATGCATTTCGTGGGAACGTTTTGCTGGCAGTAAGGCAGTAAGTCCTGTAATGTTTTTAACCTCATTGTTTACCTCCACACTATCGCTGCGCCGCCGTCTTGCTTAATCAGCCGATTGCCGTCATGCCGCCGTCCGCGTAAATAATCTGCCCGGTCACAAAATCAGAGGCCGAGGACGCGAGAAATACCGCAGGCCCCATGCAGTCCTCAACTCTTCCGATCCTCTGTAACGGCTTGTCATCCCCGGATCTTAAAATTTCCGGGTGCTGCGCAATAAGCCCCTCCATCATCGGCGTTACTGTATTTGTCGGGCCAATGGCATTGACATATACTTCCGGGCCAAGGTCACAGGCCAGCGTTCTTGTCAGCATATCCAAAGCGCCCTTCGTTGCGCAATAGCTGGCGTTTCCGCCTTTGCAGGCGCGGCTGCCCCTTGTCGACGAAACATTGATAATCTTGCCATAGCCGCGTTCCTTCATATGGCGGCCAAAATGCTTGCACAGCATAGCAATACCGATCACATTGACATCAAACATGCCCCGCATAACATCCTCTGGAAGGTCAACAATGTCATACTTTACATTGTAGCCCTGGGCATTGACAAGAATATCCATATGCTCTTTGTCCTTTAATACGGTTTCTACTAAAGCGATAATACTTTCCTCTTTGGAAGCATCCACAGTATACACAGATACTTC
Organism: Clostridiales bacterium; assembly: GCA_018369015.1. Lineage (GTDB taxonomy): Bacteria > Bacillota > Clostridia > Lachnospirales > Lachnospiraceae > Catenibacillus. The sequence continues at coordinate 14,282 of JAGZDD010000021.1, forward strand.
CTTTCCGGTCGACGCCTTAATTTTGTCTTTGGCAGCAAGAAGAGATTCTAATTTGCGGCTGGCAATAGACACATCCGCTCCATACTGGGCCAGAGCCTCGGCAATCCCCTCGCCAATACCGCCGGCGCCGCCAATAACAATCGCATTTTTTCCATCAAGTCTAAATAAATCTTTCATTTTAAAATACCTCCTGATTATTTATGGGATTAAAAATATTTTGTTTTCAGTTTTACTTTCAAATAAATCAAAGGCCTTTTCCCAGTCCTCAAGCCTCATGCGCGCGCTTACAAGCTCCTCAAGCTTAAGTACGTCCTGCCCGATAATTTTTAACGCAAGCTCCCAGGTAGACATGGCCTGTGAAAAGCCTGCGGTGAGCTTTAATTCCTTGCGGACAACCGTATCCATTGGCACATCGACATTTTTCCCGTACATACCAACCTGGGTTAAGCTGCCTTCCTTCCGGACACATTCCAGAGCAGTTTTCAGTGAAGGCGCCGCGCCGGAGCACTCAAGCACATGATCCGCCCCGTAAGGGGCATAGGTTTGGACAATATCCAAAACTCTTGACGGTTCCTCATTCACCACATCTGCCCCCAGCCTCTTTGCAAGCTCTAACCGGGCCTTGTCCGCCGGTGTTCCTGTAACAATAACAAAGGCGCCGCAAAGCTTTGCAAGCTGCATACATAAAAGTCCAATCACTCCGGGGCCGGACACAACAACAACATCCCCGGCATGGATATGGGACTTCTCAAGAACGGCCCGGACGCAGCAGGCCAGAGGCTCTGTGATGGCCAGAATGTCCTTCCCAATAAAAGAATCGGGAACTTTAAAGGTTCTTCTTGCCGTTGTCACAATATATTCCGCCATACCTCCGCCAAGGTCGATGCCAATCGATTTCTTCTGTGTACAATGCACATAATCGCCCATACGGCAATATTTACAGCCGCCGCAGGACTTCTGGGCGGACAGGGCCACAACCTGGTCGCCCACCGCCAGATTGTCCACATTCGGCCCGGTCTTTGTCACAATTCCTGTAAATTCATGGCCCAAAATGACTGGTATCGTATGAAGATAAGCGTCATGCATAATATGTTCGTCGGTACCGCATATGCCGCAGGCCATGACCTTAATAAGCACCTCGCCGTCGCCGGGCGTTGGTATAGGAACGTCAAGCAGACGGACGCTTTCACGGCCTTTTCCTGTCTTTACAAGCGCTTTCATTGTTTTATTTTGCATTTTTCTTTGCCTCCATAGCCTCTCTGACCCTTGTCACAATCGTTTCAGCCGTCAGTCCAAAGCGTTCCTTCAAATAGTTGACATCGCCGACCTCGCCGAACTCATCCAGGACGCCGACCCGCTTCACCGGAACCGGGAAATTGCCGCATACACATTCGCACACCGCGGCTCCAAGGCCGCCAATGACCGTGGCATTTTCTGCTGTCACTACGGCGCCGCACTTTTTAGCATATTTTAAAACCATTTCTTCATCTAAAGGCTTGATCGTTACCGGATCAATAACAGCAATATGGATATTTTCCTCCTCAAGTCTGCGTGCCGCCTCAAGTGCCTCAGCCACCATGATTCCTGATGCGATTACCGCGCAGTCGGTTCCGTCCTTAAGGACGACAGCCCTTCCAAATTCAAACTCGGTTTTACTGCCGTAAATCTTAACGCAGCCCTTTCTCGGGCAGCGGATATAGGTCACTCCGGGCCGGTCCTTAAGCTGCCGCACAGCCGCCTGAAATTGAACGGCGTCGGCCACATCAACGATCATGGCCCCGGGAATTGCCCGGTACAGGGCAATATCCTCAAAGGGCATATGGGTTCCCCCATTATAAGCCGCCGTCACCCCGGCGTCAGAGCCAATAATGCGGACGCTGTTTTTGGCATATCCTACAGAAAGAAACACCTGGTCATAGCACCGCCTTCCTGCAAATGGGCCGAAGGTATGGACGTAAGGCTTCTTTCCCACAGCGCTGGCTCCCGCAGCCGCGCCGACCATGTTGGCCTCCTGTATGCCACAGTCGATACAGCGGTCAGGAAATTCTCTGGACAGCTTATACGTTCCCATGGAATTCATCAGATCCGCGTCAAAATAAATCACATCCGGGTCTTCATTAAACAGCTCCCGCAGCACATTGGCAAAGGAATCCTTGATCGTTATTTCATCCGGTTTTCCAGTATAAGCTAACTCGATCATTATAAAAGCCTCCTTTCCAGCGCGGCTATTGCCTCATCTGCCTGTTCCTTTGAAAGTGTGATATGGTGATTAAATTCCATCGCTTCAATAAAATCCACGCCGCAGCCTTTTACGGTATTCAAAATAACAGCTATTGGCCGCCCAGCCTGCTCTGTATAGCCCTTTTCCACGGCCGCTGAAATCTTATCCGGGTCATTGCCCTCGGCCTCCACAGCATACCAGCCGAAGGCCCTGAATTTTTCTTCCAGGCTTCCAAGAGGAAGAATATCGTCTGTACTTCCGTCCAGCTGTTTTCTGTTGTAGTCCACAAAGGTTATGAGATTACTTAATTTCCGGGCAGAAGCAAACAAAAGCATTTCCCACACCTGGCCTTCATCGCACTCTCCGTCACCGAGAATACAAAATACTTTATTGCCTTGCCCGTTAAGCTTAAGGCCCAGCGCCATCCCCGCCGCCAGGGAGGCTCCCTGCCCTAAAGACCCGGTCGTCATATCGATCCCGGGCGTTAAGTTCCGGTCACAATGGCTTGGAAGCTTTGTGTGAGGCTCATTTAATGTATTAAGCCATTCCTCCGGGAAAAATCCCTTCACAGCCAGCGCCGCATATAAGCCCGGGCCGCAGTGGCCTTTGGACATCACAAGATAGTCCCGTCCGCTCCATTGGGGATTTTTCGGATCATATTTCATCAGCTTCCCATAAAGGGCGGCCAGAACATCCGCAACGCTTAGGGAACCTCCCACATGGCCAAAGCCTCTTTGTTTAAAACATTCCATTTCTGCAATACGGATTTTTAGCGCCAGCCTTTCCAATTCGGTCATCTTTTATCCCCCCTATCGTTTCAGAGGCGGTATTCCCAAAATCTCCCTGGCTTCATCCGGGGTTGCCGGCGACTTGCCAAACAGATTTACCGCCTTTACGGCCCGTTCTACAAGCATGACATTTGTCGCGGGAACGCCTTTGCTAAAATAAACATTATCCTCAAGCCCTACCCGGATATTTCCTCCCAAGGCCAGGGCTGCATACATGATCGGCAAATGACAGCGGCCCACGCCAAAGGCCGACCATGTGGAGCCTGCCGGAATTTTATTGACGAGGTAGACTAAATTCTCCACCGTCGCCGGCATCCCGCCAAGTACGCCAAGGCAAAACTGATAATGCAACGGCAACGGCAAATGCCCGTGCTCCACAAAATAATTAGTAACTCCCAGCATACCGGAGTCGAAAATTTCCACCTCCGGCTTAATACCCCGCTCTATATAAACATCCCCAAGCTGCTGTAAAAACTTCGGGGAATTTTCAAAAACGCCGCCGGGCATCCAGTTAAAGCTGCCTGCGTCATAGCTTCCCATCTCAATGCCTTCCACAGTTTTCATGTGGAGCATACGGGTTTCATCTGTAGCGGTTCCCGTATTATCCCCGGAGGATGTACAGTTAATAATAACATCACAGTCCTTTTTAGCCCGGAGAAGGCGAATCGTTTTTTCAAAACGATCTCTGTCCATACAGCCAATCCCTTCGTCATTTCTCATATGGAGATGGACAATCGCCGCCCCTGCCTTCCAGCAGGCATAAGCGTCCTCGGCAATCTCCTCCGGCGTTAAAGGAATATTTTTATTTTTTTCTTTTGGAGTAACGGCCCCAGTCAGTGCCGCCGTAATAATTACCTTATTTTCTGTCATTGACATTCTCCTCGTCTAAGCAATGTATCGCCTTTTTTAGCCATTCAGCCCATTAAACGGTTATTCTTTTTGCAAAGCTGCAATTTATTTGTTATTTTGCCTTTCTTCCGATTTGTTATTTTGCCTTTCTTCCGATTTGTTATTTTGCCTTTCTTCCGAATCCTTAAACACCTCGTCCGGCGCCTTAAAGTTTGTCCGCTCTCCCCAGGCGATCATATCCTCGCGCATCGCATCCCAGCTCTTAATCGGCTCCTGGAGATATTTATGCTCGTCTGTCGCATAGCGGTAATGATGAACCATGGACATATCCTTTTCGTCTGTCTGGGCGCCGGTCTGGCCGTAATCCTTAGCGTTTATGCGAACCATTGTGCTGTACTGCTCGCTGACAGTATGAAGCTTTAAATCATTGCAGAGCAAGCGCTCTAACGGCCGCTTGCAAAGCTGCGCCTGGATTGTCCGTGTTTCTCTTGGCACAGATTTGATAATTCTGGCGAGCTCCCAGGCCCGCTCCACAACCTTTCCCTTCGGAACAAGCTCATTGACCCAGCCCCAGTCTAAAGCCTGCTGCGCCGTCCATTGCCGTGTCGTATACATGTAGTAGTTCGCCCGCTTAGTTCCAAGAAAATGCTGCATCAGCATAAACATTCCGTCTCCGGCGATCAATCCAAAAAACAGGTGGTCATCGTCAAATCTTACATCCTCTGAGGCAATGGTAATATCGCAAAGCATCGCGGAATCCCAATGGAAGCCCGGCCCCGGAATCGCTCCAATCGTAGGAATATCAATATCAAAAATCATATTTTTAATCAGGTTATAATCGTCAATATACTGATGGTCAAAGCGCTCCTTCGCATAGGTGCTCCACCCGTTTGGGTCCTTGTCCATCATCCAGTTATCGCCGGTATGGGTCCAGATCAGTATTTCATTTTTCCGGTCAAGGGAAATAACCCGGCTTAGCTGGCTCATGGCGCGATGATTGGCCCCACTCCAGCACATCGCATGATCCTTTGTTTTCATTGTCACCTGCAAAATGCCGTCCTCGCGGTACAAATCAAAATGATCCTTAAACCATTCCTTATATTCTTCAAGCTCCGGCAGTTTTACATAATCGGCCATAATATCTCTCATTAATAAAGCCCTCCTTTTTTGTTTTGTTATACTTTTTCTATCCGCAATTACTGTGCCAATTTTGGACACAGCTTTTTCCAGTCATTCCGCCGGTATTTGTACTTGTACATTTTTTCGGATTTTTATATAATAAGTCTAAAACTGCGGATAATCCTTATACGGAAAAAATGTCCGTCAAAAGGGCAGGCTATAAGTTTCAGAACAGACAAAAGAGGGGGGCGTTTGAAAATGACTGACAGAGAAATCATGCGCGGTACAGAAAAAGAAATTACACAGCTCATTGAAGCCATATCCGCCGGTCATCCTGTAAGACTCAATGAATTGCGTCAAAAACTCATAGGCATACGCAATGAAATTCATAAAGTAACAACGAGCGACATTGACTATCAGGTTGTCGTCGATAACCTGGACGACAATATCCTCATTGCCAACAGTAAGGAGGAGATTCTCTACGTCAATCCTTCCTATGAAAAGCATACCGGAATTTCCAAAGTCGCTTTAATCGGGAAAAAAGTATCAGACGTTCTTAAATCCCAGCAATATTTTACTGTAGCCACAGTTCCTGACGTTTTAAAACGAAAGGAAAAGGTTATGAAGCTGGCATATATGAATTCTAAAAAAAATCCAGGAATTGTTGTGGGCGTACCCATTTTTTATAAAGAGGAGCCCTCGGAAATACAGTATGTCGTCGCAACAAACCGGGGATTATCCACCTATATCGATCTTCGGGATAATCTGACCGAATTTATTAATACACTGACACAGATGCACAAAGACAATGAAGCCGTCCATATTTATCAAAGCTCTGAAAATATATCCTCAGAACACGAAATGATCGGCGCCGGGCCGAGTATGCTGCGTATCCGTCATTTTATAGAAAATGTAAGCCCAACCGACGCTACCGTACTCATCACAGGTGAATCCGGCGCCGGTAAGGAGCTGGTCGCTGACGCCATTTATAAAAATTCCCATAGGGCGCACATGCCATTTATTAAAATCAACTGCTCCTCAATCCCGGCAAATCTTTTGGAATCCGAGCTGTTTGGCTATGAAAAGGGCGCCTTTTCCGGAGCCAGCGCCAGCGGGAAAAAGGGGCTTTTTGAGGCTGCCAATAACGGAACCCTGCTTTTGGATGAAATTGGCGATATGCCTATGGAGCTTCAGGCTAAGCTGCTGCGGGCGATCCAGAGCAGCGAAATCACCCGTGTCGGCGGAACAAAGCCGATTAAGCTCAACATCCGTCTTATTGCCGCCACAAACTGTAATCTCAAAGAAAAAATTGCGGCCGGAACATTTAGAAGTGACCTGTACTACCGTCTCCATGTCATTCCTATCAATGTTCCGCCCCTTCGGGAGCGCAAAGAGGATATTCCGCTTCTGTGCGAACATTATCGAAAACTGTTTTCTGAACGTTACGAGCGGACGCTGAGATTGTCTGATGAAAATATGGAAGTCCTTACCAATTATTCATGGCCGGGCAATATCCGCGAACTGAGAAATATTATGGAATACCTTACGGTCTGCTGTTCAGATATGGAAACGATTGAAACATCCTTTTTATATAGTATTTTCGATATGGATTCCAGCAATGCCTACATCGAGCTGAACCAAAATATGTCCTTAAATGAAGCCGTTTCCGCTTATGAAAAAGAATTTCTGAAAAATACAATCAAAGGGGTAAAGAACTTAAAAGAAGCGAGTGAACTTTTAAATATTGATATTTCCACAGTTTCAAGAAAACTGAAACAATATGGATTGTCCATAAAAAAACAATAATACTCTTATAGAAAGAATCCTGCTCTGCAGGATTCTCCGCCTGCGGCGGGTCGCGCAAGCGACAGCTTCCATTCCGCTGCAGTGCGATCCAAAGCGGAGCTTTTTATTTCATAGGAAAGTAATTTCCTATGAAATAAAGAATGCGTTTGGACCATTGCTTCCAAACGCATTTTTATTGATAAACAAAGTTTTTCATATGCCACTGTCATCAAATAATATGATATTCCTTATAAAGCTGACGGAGATACTCCTTATCCTTTGAGATTTTCCCGATTGCGTCAAAACGGCCGGCAGCAATTAATTTCTCGATCAATGCAAGCAGCATAGCTTCTCCCATTTCTTTGCCTATTTCTTGATTCTCTTGATCTCTCATTAACAGTGTCATATACTCATACCTCCATTCCGGATTATTTCTTGCAGCATTCATGGCCTGCTCTAATTCTTCAACATATGGATCCTTGCTTTTCTTCCCGGACAGATAATCCAGAAACGCCTTTAATTCAGAGCTGACATCATCAGTTTTCCCATTAGCATTTAAAAATATCTTCGTTGTTTTATCATTCAGCTTTAAGCTTGTGTCCTTAAGACACAGGTTTTCAAAAGTATATTTATGGCGGCCAAGTCCAAAAATATCATTTAAACAGATAAATATAATATAGCTTCTGTTCAGGCTTTTATAGCTCTGCCCGGCATCAATGAGCTGCAAATCCATCATCGCCTAATAATATCGGCTGCGCTCCGGAAGCTCTTTTGTATTCACATTTTGAATGTCAATATCATAGACAACATCTTCACTATCTTTTACATAAACGTCCAAACGAATCCCTCGGGCATCTATATCTGCTTTCATCGTCTTTTGTAACTCCGGGTACTCAATCCGTCCAATCTTCAGCTCTGGAATAATCCTCTCCAGCATTTTCTTACAGAGATCAGGATTTCTCATTACCTTACCAAAGAAAAAGTCATTGGATAACCCTATCTCCTGCCAATTTACATTTTTTTCTTCGATTTTCATAGGATACACACCTCGCAGTTTCTTACCATAAGCCTAGTTCTAATTTTATTATACACAAGCAGCACTCAAATTACAACGGGCTTACTCTTAGACTCCATAAAATATCGTAACAGCTCAGCCATGCAGAGCTATTGCGAAATATCGTCAAATAATTGCACCTACTATAGCTTAATTCAATCATCCCCCCGCTTTAAGGCCCGTTTGCGGAACTGTGACGGGCTTGTGCCACATTCCTTTTTAAACAGCTTATTAAATGTTTTTATATCCTTAAAGCCCGAAGCATAGGCCACCTCGGTGACAGACAGCCTTTGATTTCCCAAAAGCCACCTGGCCCGGTCGATACGCAGCTTCTTTATGTATTCCTGGAAGGTTATCCCCATATGCTGGTGAAAATACCGGGAAAGATAGGCAGGATTAAATCCTACCTGTGCGGCACATGCGCCAAGCGAAATTTCCCCACAGTAATTCAGCGCCGCGTATTCTAAAATCGCGCGCATCCTGGCTACCTGCCTGGGCGTCTGCCCTGACCTGCTGCGGGGCAGTTCTCTTTGCACGGTGAGCAGCATGGCATTAAGGCTTGTTTTTATGGCAAGCTGCCAGCCCTTTTCCTGGTTCATATATTCATTGTACATATTTAAAATAAATTCCCGTATCCGCACAGCCGCCGCCGTATCCCAATGCCCGCTGTACCTGGGCGTCTGCTCCAAAAGAGCCGTAATTCCCGGAAGTTCATCCTCCTTGCGCATCCATCCCATAATATCCAAATCCAGAAGAACCGCCAGGCGAAGGCTGCCTTCATCCCCTCCGTCAATGCTGTGGCTATAAAAAGGAGGAACAATCCACACATCTCCTGTTCCAAGCTCATACTTTTCCCCTTCACAGCTCACACAAATTTTCCCCCGGTACACAAGAAGAATTTCCATCTCCTTGTGGCAATGGTTCATAAATGGCAGATTTCCTTCCATCAGGGCGCAGGCAAAAGGAAAATACTTCCCCTCATACTTCCGGTTCTCATAAATCAATGCTGCCACCTCGCTTCAAGTACGCTCCGCCGCCAAATACCAGTCAAAACCACCGCTCCCGCTTTCCAAGTTAGCATATACAAAATCCCCTTCCTCATTTTCAAGCCTCACCCAGTCTGAGGCGTCCTCCAATGTGCAGTTTGTCGGGCTGTCCATCATAAAATTTCCGTCCTCGAAGGCATAGCCCTTCTCCCGGGTCGTCAGCATCCCATTCTCCTGGTAAAAAGAAGCCATGGATGAGAAGCCAGCCGTATACGTCATCGTTCCCATCCAATAGGCACTCACAAAAGCCGGTATAGTTACTGTTGGAGAAATGGCGGAAAAACTCGACTCGCTAATTTCGGCCCACGGATGATAGTAGCTGTTCATCTCCGTCGCACGGTAATCCCAAATAACATTCATCGCATCAATCCACGGCAGACTGTCAAATAAGCGGCCATGGAAGGAAATATTATAAACCTCCAAAGTCACCGCGTCGATCTCAAAACAGACGTCGATTCCCAGCTCCTCATCTAAAATCCTGTATTCCCACATATAAAAGTAATAGGAATTAAGTACCTTATCCTCATATTTATACAGCTTTAGCAAAGAGTCTTTGTAAGCCGCCGCCTCAAGCTTAAACAAAAAACTTTCCGGCGCTTCGAGCGCCTTTGTTTCAGCATATTGTTCCATATTTTCTCCGGCGGCGTGTTCCTCCTCCGCCGCTGTATCTTCCTTAACGCTTTCTTCCCCTTCGGCATTTTCCATGCTGCTTTCATCGAAAGTATAACCGGTCAGCTGGTGGATATAGTCTTTGCCCGCTTCATCAAAAGACTCGGCGACATCAAAAATATAATAATCATCTGACCAGAGTACAATCGCTAAAAAGCTGAAAATATCGCCGCCAAAAAGGCGCATGTCGTCTTCGGGCAATATGGCGTCGCCCTCGGGAATATCCTCCGGCGCAATCTGCGTTTTTTCACTTTTCCACTGCCCGGATTTCATAAGCAGACGGGTACTAAGATCAAAGTCCACAGCATCGGAGGCATTCACGTTATCGGCATAGTAAAGCTGGTCTGCCTGCTGGATTTTCCCAAGCTCCCTCCTGCTGTCCATATGCAAGAGCAGTCCAGGTACAAGGAGACAGCCAAGTACAATGGCCGCTGTCACTATCAGCCCCACGGCCAGATAACGGTATTTCCTTAACATTAATGTCCGCCTCTTTTTTCTCATTGTCTGCTCCCTTCTATTCCGACAGCCCTGTAAGAGCCGTCGGCGATGTCGAGGCCTTCCACCGAAAAGTATCATTTTCAGAGCTAAATCCCATATAAACAAAGCTGCTGTTGGAATTTTTCAATCTTATAGCCACATTATTATAGCCCAGATCGTAGGATAGTATTTTATTCACAAAAAAATTGCCGCCGTAAAATGTATAGCCGTTTTCCTCAGTTCCAAGGTTCATCACATCATAATAACTCCACTCGATACTTGTCTCTTCAAAAGGCATAACACCCCACTGGCCCATCATCATACCATAATAATTACAAAACCAGGCCACTGGCAGCCAGACCCCTTCCGTTTGCAAGGCTGTGGGCATATGGATCTCTGACACGCTTTGAATAACCGCTGCAATTTCAATTCCCATGCCAGTACAAAACAACTGCATGACTTCCTTCCATGGCAGCCCGTCAAACAGCCTTCCGCCAATAGTAATGCTGTAAACGTCCAGAGTCACAGCGTCGATGACCATATGCAGGTCAAGTCCGCGGGATATATCTTTCAAATCATATTCCCAGACATAAAAATAGTAGGAATTTAAAATCGTTTCCTGATACATATAAAGCCGCACATCGCCGTCCATTAATAAATCCTGAACCAGATAAGGCGTTTCGGTTCCGGTAATTGCCGTTGTTTCATCCTCGGCCGTATTTTCCCTGTTCGCCTCCAAAGCCTCGCTGCCAGGATAAGCGCCCAAATTTCCTGAAGCCGCCGCCAGATAGTCCTTCTGTTCATCACTTATGGCATAATACGTAAGGTTAATATCCATAAGCTGGGGCAAAAGCTCCCACATTTCCCATGTAAAAAAATGAAACGTATCTCTGCAAAAAGCCCTTGCCTGTTCCTCGCTCACAATATTTCCCCGTGCGTCTTTGGCCTCTATCTCTGTCTTATCTCTTTTCCAGCCGCCTTCCATCATCATCACGCGCATTGTAAAATCAAAATCAATGGCGTCGGTGGCTGACACATTATCGGCATAATAGCGCTGCTTGGCCTGCTGTATTTCCCCAAGCTCCTGCTCCCCTTCAAAATTCAGCAATGCCCCGGGTACAAACAGGCATATGAGGACAACGACAATCGTTCCTATAAGCCCCAAAGCTAAAGGGCGGTACTTACGCCTCATTGCCGCGTTCCTCCTCATTACCGTACTCCTCCCCATTGCCGCGTTCCTCCTCATTACCGTACTCCTCCCCATTGCCGCGCTCCTCCTCATTACCGTATTCCTTCCCATTGCCGCGTTCTTCTTCACCCGGCACTTCCCGGAAATACACCTGCATACAGGTGCCCTGATTGGCCTCGCTGATAATTTTCAGCTTTCCGCCGTGAACGTCAATAATTTTGGCCGCCAGTGTCAGGCCAAGACCTGCGCCGCCCGACTTTCTTGACCTGGATTTATCAACCATATAAAAAGCCTCCGTAATTTTCCTGACGTCCTCCTTTGGTATACCGCAGCCATGGTCCTCAACCTCAATAAGCACGACCATCGATTTGTGCCTTGCCCTCAAAATAACATTTCCCTGGCCCCCCGACGCTTTTGCAGCATTGTCCAGCATATTAATAAAGACCGTTTTCAGTAAATCCTTATCTCCCATAATATATGCCTCGCATGGCGTCACAATCAGGTGTACATTTCTTTTTTCCATGACCGGGCCAGCGCTGCCTTCCACCGCCTCTAAAAGGTCAGGCACAAAAATCCGGCGCTTTTCAATCCCTGTTTTGTCAAGCAAAATCAGGTCAAACAGCTTCATCGACATTGCCTCGAGCCGCTTTCCCTCGCTAAAAATATAATCTGCCGCAATCTGGATATTTTCCTCGCTCATATGCTTACTGCGCAGCATATCCGAATAGCCGATAACCGCAGTCAGGGGCGTCTTGATTTCATGGGTAAAGTTTGCGACAAAATCCTCTCTCCTGCGGTTTTCCTCCTTTAGCTGTGCTACATGGTGCTCCACAGCCTCTGCCATATGGTTATAGTAACGGCCAAGCTCGCCGATCTCATCCCGGGAGCGTATACGGCAGCGCATAGAATAATCGCCCTTGGCCATTTTCCGTGTTACATTTGTAAGCGTCTTAATGGAACGTGTCAGATAAACAGAAATAAAAAACATGACAATACTGCATGCGGCCACAGCAATCACCATAATGATCCGGTAATAATTAATCTGCTGGTTCATGCTTTGGTAAACCTCAGTAATATCCTTTGTATTTATAATGTAAATATCGGCATTTTCAATGCCAAGAATACTGGCGCACAAAAGCTCATAGGCCGTTCCATTTTTCTGGATCATATACTTTTTCTGCGCAGCCTCAAGGGATTGGACAAGGGCATAAAAAGGAGAGCTTTCGTCAAGCTCCTCTCTCTTATAAAGATACACCGATGTTTCTGTACCCTCGAGCTTTTTTTCAATCCCCTCCCGAAGCACAGTAACATCGGACAAAGATTCATAATCTCCGCGCAAAATACGGCTTGCAATATCCGCCTCAATGGTTGTGCGCAAAAGCTGATTTTCCTCAAGGCTGCTGGCATAGGACCGCTCTAAATTCAGCCGGTAATTATAGCGGATCAACAAATAGCCGCTCACCGCAAAAGCAATGGCAACAAATATAATATTGCAGATCAATACTTTATGACGAAATTTCATAGACAGCTCCTACTCAAGGCGATAACCAATCCTGTGGATCGTTTTCAGGCATTTATCCCAGCCCAGCTTTTTTCTTATACGCAATACGTGCAGGTCCAGCGTCCGGGTATCACAATCATAATCACTGCCCCACACAATTTCAAACAGCCGCTCCCTTGAGAGCGTAATGTTCCGGTTCCGGACAAAAAGCGTTGCCAGGTCAAACTCCTTGGGCGTCAGATTAATTTCCTGTCCGGCCTTTGTCACAATCATTCCCGTTGTATCAATGGCCACATCGCCATAATTGAGCGTCCTTTGGCTTTTATTATAGCGCCGCAAAACAACCTCCACCCGGGCTAAAAGCTCCAGAACTTCAAAGGGCTTGACAATGTAATCCTCGGCTCCCAGATGAAGCCCCCGGACCCGGTCGCCAAGAGCCGCCTTTGCGGTAATAAAAATGACAGGGATATTTTGCGGCTTAATATACTCAAAAAGCTCGTATCCATTAAGTCCGGGCAGCATAATATCCAGCAGGATCAAATCATAGACATTTTCTTCGATCAGATCCGCCGCCCTAAGCCCGTCATAAGCGCACGTACACTCGTAGCCCGCGTCCGTGAGATTCATTTCAATAAGCTTTGAAATCGGAAGTTCATCCTCCACAACTAAAATCTTTATCATTCATAATCCCTCCTGCAAATGTTACCGTTTGGGCGGCCAAAATGCTGTTACAGTTTAGGGAGCTAAACAGTAACAGCCTGCTGCATGTTATTATAGGAAAAAAATGTTTCATAAATGTTTCCGGTTCTAGTATAACGTCTTCCAAATAACCGGGGTATATACGCAGGATAAATTTTCATCTGCGCTTACAGCGAATAAAGCGCTCCCTCAATATCCTTGCGCAAGGCGGAAACATATCCCTGAACCATTTCTTCCTTTCCTCCGCCCCTGGCTTCAAAGCGCTCCTTTAACACCTTGGCAGCCTTTAGCGCATCCTTTGTCTTTGTTCCAATAATATACTTATAGCCCGAAGCGTCATCCCCACAGAACACGCCGCCATAACCGCTGACCCGGTCAAGGGCCATATTCACTGTTTTGCGCATTGTATTGGCATCCATTTCAGCCTCAAAAAACCAAATATTTTCCTGTTCTTTAGGAATAGCTTCGATCTTCTGTATAATAAGCTGCCGGGTCATCTCGTAAATTTTCTGCCGCAGGCGGCTGTTTTCCTCAAGCTGGCGCTCTGCCGCCTGGGAAATACCGTCCTCCGGCGCTGACAAAAGCCTGGAAATATTCTGGCCCTGCACCTGTTTTTTCCGGTAATCCAAAAGCGCCCGTCCGCCGCATAAAATGCTGACTCTCACGCCGCCTTTATATTTTTGTACGTCAACAACCTTCAAAATCCCAATCTCTCCCGTTCGGGCGACATGGGGGGCGCAGCAGGCACAGACGTCATAGCCTTCCACAGTAACAATGCGCACCTGGCCCTGAATTTCTATTTTGCTCCGGTACGCCATCGTTTTAAGCGCCTCCTCATCCGGGTAAGACACGGTAATAGGAACATTTTTGTAAATCGCTTCATTGACCTCCCACTCAATCCTATCAATATCCCCGCTTGTCAGCAGCCCGTTAAAATCCATCGTTACCGCCTGACTTCCCAGGTGGAAACCGACATTATCATAGCCAAAATGCCGGTGTACAAGCCCGGAAAAAATATGCTCCCCAGAATGTTGCTGCATATTAGAAAAACGCCCTTCCCAGTCGATTTTCCCTAAAATCTGCGTTCCCTTTCCGGCAAAAAGATCGGTCCGGTGGTACACCGTGCCATCCTTAATCTGTACATCATAAACCTTAAAGGCTGTTTTTTCACTAAAGCCGCCAGGCGCCCTCTCCGTGCCGCCCTGTTCGTTTCCGCCCGGGGCCTGGCTTGCGCTCTTCTTTCCGGCCTGGCGGCCTGTATCCGTACTCTGGCCACCGCAAAACAGGCGCCCCGTGTCCGCACTCTGGCCGCCGCCCTCGGGGAAAAAGGCGGTTTGGTCAAGGACAACCGCCCAGGCGCCTTTTTCGCCGTCCTGCCAGCCAGAAAAAGCCTCGCCTGCGGGCAGGCAGGCGACCACCTGCGCCCTAAATTCTTTTATATAACTATTATTCTCATAAATCCGATCTGTCATTATTCCACCTGCCTAAGTTACCATTTATAGTGAGGCCGCCGTCAGCCGGCATGTCCGTTTACTTTCAAATAGCACTTACGGATTTCTTCCATAAGTTCAGGAATCTTAATGGACTGCGGGCAATGGCTCATACATGCGCCGCAGGCCACACAGCCATCCGCATTATGCCCGGAAAGCTTTTCATAGGCCTGGGCAAAGCCCGGCCCGTATTTTCCAATCCGGTAATCATTATAAATCTTAAACATTTCAGGGATATCCACGCCTGCCGGACAATCCATGCAATAGCGGCAGCCTGTGCATGGAACAAGGGTGTTCTCTAAAAAAACATTTTTGGCCTTTTCCACGACCGCATATTCTTCCTTTGATAATGGCCTGAAATCAGTCATTGTCTTAATATTATCTTCTACCTGTTCCATTGTTGTCATTCCGCTTAAAACAGTCATTACCCCTGGAAGGGAGGCCGCATAGCGGACAGCCCACGAAGCTGCGCTCGCACCCGGGTCTGCCGCCTTAAGCACGGCAAGCGCGTCCGGCGAAAGGCTTGCAAGCGTTCCTCCCCTGACAGGTTCCATAATAACACATGGGAGCCCACGCTCCTGACAGACTTCATACTGCTTTTTGGCGTCCTGTCGATCCCAGTCTAAATAGTTAAGCTGAATCTGTACAAAATCCCACGGATATTTGTCAATAATATATTCCAAAGCTTCCGGTGTATCGTGAAAAGAAAATCCCAGGTGACGGATCTGGCCCTGCTGCTTGCGCCTTACAAGCATATCATAGACATTCAGCTCCTCATAAACCTTAAAATTATTATGGTTAAGGGCATGGCACAGGTAAAAATCAAAATAATCCACCTGGCATTTTACAAGCTGTTCCTCGAAAATACGGTCCACATCTTCCCTTGTCTTTATAAACCAGCTCGGCAGCTTATCAGCAAGGTAAAAGCTCTCTCTGGTATATTTTTTCAGGGCATGTCCAATAAAGCTTTCAGACATCTGGGCATGATAAGGATAAGCTGTATCAAAATAATTGACGCCGTGGGCATAGGCATAGTCAATCATGGCCTCAGCCTTTTCATAATCAATATCTTCCTTGTCATCATAAAGCTTTGGCAGCCGCATTGTTCCAAAGCCCAAAAGCGATGGGGCCGCATTAATTTTTTCAAATTTTCTTGATAGCATACATATTCCTCCCAACATTCATTAGCAGCGCCGTTTCCCGGCACATAAAATCAGCATAAAAGTTAAATCCCCCGTTGCATGCATACAAGGCGTCAAGCTGGCAGCAATGCGAACATCGGGGCGAAAGCAAATGGTTCCTTTTATATTTTATCGCCCCGCCATTGTATACGCAAGAAAAAACCATTTTTTTCAAAGCTTTAGTGTAACTATTCAGCCATGCGGCTGAGGATGGCAAACTTTAGCGCAAAACGTCCAGTGGACGTCTGCCCTGCGCCGACCGAAGCGGAGCGTAGACCGCAAGCTGGCTTGCAGAGAGGTTTTGTCATCCTTTAGCCTAGAGCGCTTAGCCAGAAGGATAATTCCGCGCATATTTTCTTAAAAAGCTGCCATACTAAATACCGCACCACGAAAAAAATGATTACAGGAGGTAGTAAAAATGATGCAGGAAATTTCTGTACTGGATCTTCAAAACCTTCGCCATTTAATCGGCGGTTATGAAACAAGCCACTGCAAAATGGAAAGCTATGCCCAGGCAGCCACAGATCCTCAGATTAAACAATTTTTCCAGAAGGCCGCCCAGTCCGCAATGCAGACGAAACAGCAGTTGCTTCAATTTTTATAGGAGGAAATTATCATGGATGAAAAGACTATGGTCTCCGACGCTCTTGTAGGAATTAACGGAGAATTAAAAATGTTTGGTGAAATGATTCCACAGACAGAAAACCCCCAGCTCAAACAGACATTAAAGCAAATCCGCAATCAATGCGAAATGTCTCAGGAGGAGCTTTATCAGATTGCCCGCCAACATCAGTATTATGTTCCTGCCCAGAAGGCAAGCCAGCAGGAAATTGACCATGTAAAAAATATTCTCTGCCCATCTTCTTCAATGCTTTAATTACAAGAAAGAATCCTGCTTGGCAGGATTCTCCGCCTGCGGCGGGTCGCGCAAGCGACATCTTCCATTCCGCCGCAGTGCGATCCAAAGCGGAGCGTTTTTATTTAATAGGAAACGAAGTTTCCTATTAAATAAAAAAAAAGTTTTGCCTGCAAAACTTGTGCGCTGCCGCCGGGCGTCTTAGCGCCCGCCTGCCTTTGTGCGGCAGCGCGCCTTTTTTTGCCTGTTTTGTTGCAAATCTCTAACGTCTGACAAAATTCACAAATTTGTCCTTTACCATTCGTGCATATTATACTATACTATACCTGCTTAGCTGTTCAGATATGTTGCAGCCTTGCAATTCCAAAATCGCTGTGGAGGATTATCTATGAAACAAAAAATCGGAATCTTAAGCTCATGCGCAATTATGATGAGCTATCTGGCGATTTCTCCGGTAATTGCAGATATTTCTAATGCTTTCCCAAAGACAAACATTTCCGTTGTACAAATGGTCATTACCCTTCCGACGCTTATGTCTCTGGTTTTCTCACTGCTTGCCGGACGTCTTGCCCGAAAATTTTATAAAAAAACACTGATCATGCTCTCCTTATGTGCCTATCTCATTGGTGGGCTGCTGCCTGTTATTTTTCATCAGAGTATTCATTTTCTCTTACTTTGCTCGGCTATTATCGGGGTTGGAACCGGAGGTATGCTCACATTATCCGCCGCCATTATATGTGACTATTATACCGGAAAAGACCGGAACCGGATGATGGGCCTGCAGGCGGCGTCTATCAGCGGCGGAGCCATGATTTTCTCCCTGCTTGGCGGCCAGCTCTCAAAGCTTGGATGGAGCAGGGCCTACCTTGCGTTCCTGCTCTTAATTCCATGCATGATCATCGTCGCAAAATGTATGCCTAAGGGCCTCCTCGAAAATGAGGCCAGCGTATCATCCCATGTGAAACCCCGGCGAAATTTAAGCGGCTATGTATGGTTCTTTTCCATAATCGGCTTTGTCTATTATATTTGCCAAAATACATATAATACAAACGCCTCCCTCTACATTCAGGAGGCTGGACTTGGAGGCGCCCAGACAGCCAGCATTGCTACTTCTGTATATACCTTCTCAGGAATACTTGCAGGACTTATGCTTGAACGACTGATGGAAATAATGAAAAGATACTCTCTTATTTTCGCCATATTTATTACCGGGCTTGGCTTATTTCTCACCTACGCAAGCCCAACGCTGCCCTTTATTGTTATGGGCGGATTTCTATGCGGTTTTGGCTTTTCCACATTTACCCCTGCCGGAACCTGCCTTGTTTCCGACCACGCAACCTTAAGCCAGCGTTCCATGAGCATTGCCATATTTTCAGCGTTTACCAATGTCGGTGCTTCCCTTTCGCCTATTATTGTCAACACACTGATTGGTGCTGTTGGAATGACCGCCGTCCGCAGCAAATTTATGCTGACAGCCATTGGTATTGCCATTGTTATGGTTATCGCAGCCATAAGGACAGCCGCGCAAAAAGACTGAACCGCCAAAAGCAGCACAGCATTTTTCCGCAAATAAAAGAGCGCCAAAAGGTATTTGGCTTATGGCAAAAATGCCAGAAATACCTTTTGACGCCTTAAGCTTTTTAATCTCCGAAAAGCGGCGTTGAAAAATAGCGCTCCGCTGTGTCGGGCAATATAGTAACGACCGTCTTTCCCGGCCCAAGAACCTTTGCAAGCCGGATGGCTGCGGCTACATTGGTTCCGCTGGATATTCCGCACATGATACCTTCCCGGAAAGCCAGCTCTTTGGCGGTACGTATCGCCTCATCGTCGGTAATGATACATATATCATCATAAATTTTCTGATTTAAAATTGACGGAATCACACCGTCGCCAATGCCCATCTGCAAATGTGTTCCAATCGATCCTCCGGATAAAATCGCCGCATGTTCCGGCTCTACGGCCCAAATCATCATCTCCGGGTTCTTTTCTCTTAAGACCTCGCCAATTCCGGTAATTGTTCCTCCTGTTCCTATACCAGAGCAAAAACCGTGAATTGGAGCGTCCACCTGCTCAAGAATTTCTATTCCTGTCTGATCCCTATGGATCTGCGGATTGGCCGGATTGTCAAACTGCTGGGGTACATAGACACGGGGATCTTCCCTGGCCATCCTAAGCGCCGTTTCCAGACATTCTTCAATACACTTGCCAATATTGCCCGCGTCATGGATCAAAATAACCTCCGCTCCATAATGGGCGATAAGCTTTCTGCGTTCTTCACTGACCGAATCCGGCATAATAATCCGTGTCTTATATCCACACACAGCCCCAACCAGAGCCAGGCCAATCCCCTGATTTCCGCTTGTCGGCTCTACAATAATTGTATCTTTTGTAATCAAGCCCCGTTTTTGGGCCTCACGAATCATATTATAAGCCGTTCTTGTTTTAATTGAACCGCCAACATTTAAGCCTTCAAATTTAACAAGCACCCTGGCACAACCATCCGGTACCATATGGTTTAATTGAATCGTTGGCGTGTTTCCCATAGCATCTAAAATATTGCTGTAAACCATGATCTGTCCTCTCCTTGAACTAAAAGCTTCATTAATTATACTATGGCCGCACGCGGCCATAGTACCTCCATCAAACACCGCAGCGCGCTCCAAAGCGGAGCGTTTTTATTTAATAGGGAAACGAAGTTTCTTACTAAACTTTCATGCCGTGCTGCACGCAGCTCCGCCACGGATGAAAGCCAGGATTGCTCCGTGCCTGCAGTAGTCTACGCTGCCGCTCCGGTCGGTGCTTAACAAGCGGTCTACGTTCCACTTCGGTCGTTGCTGGACGCGTGCCACCGGCACGCAGCAACACTGGCGCTTAGCACCCCGCAATCCTGCCCCAAGGTATGTCTACGTTCCACTCCGGTCGGCGCTAAACGCGTGGTCTACACTCCGTTCCGGTCGTTGCTGGACAAGCGCCACTGGCGCTTAGCAACGCAGGC
>JAGZDD010000022.1 GCA_018369015.1 Clostridiales bacterium
CAACTCGCACTCATACCGTCTTGTCGGCAAATGTCCGCGCATCCGGACAAGCGAGCTTGCCCGGATGTGCGTCCGCTTGCCGAGCTTTCATAGTAAATAATAAAAGGAGAGAATTTTATGGAAGATCAATTTGTATCAAAAAAAGTGTATGAAGAAAAAAAAGCCCCGGCATGCAATGGATTTATGATGTTATTTGTCACAGTCCTTATTATTCTTGCCTGCATTGCGGCTATTGTCGGCGGCGGTGTCCTTTTGGGCAATGATATGGAGGTTCCTGGAGCTATTTTACTTGTCGCAGGCATTATTATTCTGTGTCTGTCATGCATCATATTCCCTGGTTTTAAAGTCATTGGCCCGAACGAGGCCCTTGTACTCACTCTGTTCGGCAATTACTACGGAACCTTAAAGGATGAAGGTTTCTACTATGTTAATCCCTTTTGTACGGCAGTCAATCCAACAGTTTCCTCACTTAGCGGCGGAATCTCACAAATTGCTTCGACCGGCCGGGTCAGCGTCGGAAGCGGAAGTACATTGAGCAAAAAGGTTTCTTTAAAAGCTATGACTCTGGACAATGACAAGCAAAAGGTCAACGATGAGCTGGGAAATCCCATCATTATTGGAACCATTGTCATCTGGCAGGTCGTTAATCCTGTAAAAGCGGTATTTAACGTACAAAATTATAAAACCTTCCTGTCTATCCAGTGTGATTCTATTGTACGAAATACAGCAAGATGCTATCCTTATGATACAAGTGAAGGCGGCGATGAAAAATCGCTTCGCGGAAGCAGCCAGGAGGTTGCCGACATTATGAAAAAAGAACTGCAGGAAAAGGTTTCGATTGCGGGCCTTAAAATTCTTGAAGTCCGTATCGCCCACCTGGCCTACGCACCTGAGATCGCCTCGGCAATGCTTCAGCGCCAGCAGGCCGCCGCAATTATCGACGCACGGCAAAAAATCGTTGAGGGCGCCGTCGGAATGGTAGAAATGGCTTTGACAAAGCTTGGTGAGAATGATATTGTAGAGCTTGACGAGGAACGTAAAGCGGCAATGGTAAGCAATCTGCTTGTTGTTCTGTGCGGCAACAAGGACGCCCAGCCAATCGTCAATAGCGGCAGCATTTATTAAAGATGATCCTATAAAGTAAGGGAGGGGAAACATGGAAGAACGCACATCCAAAGAAAAAGCAAAAAAACAAGTGCCCTTACGTTTATCCTCTACCCTATATGCCGAACTGGCAGCCTGGGCAGAAGATGAATTTCGCTCAGTTAATGGACAAATTGAGTATTTACTTACTGAATGTGTCAAATACCGAAAAAAACATACAAAAAAAGAAACTGGCTAAACAAAGCTGTACCCCGGTATCTCAATAATTTTACCGGGGTACAGCTTTTTCTTTAAATATTATGCCAAGACCGCTTCTTTGCCGAACGATCATTATGCCGGATAAAATCCCGATGGAGCTTCCGCCAGATTAATCATAATATTCTTCATCTGAGTATAGTGATCCAAAATGACCTTATGTGTTTCTCTGCCAATGCCTGAATCCTTGTAACCGCCAAACGGAGCGCCCGCAGGAATGGAATTGTACGTATTCACCCACATACGCCCGGTTTCAATACTGCGGCACACTCGGATTGCCCGGTTAAGATCCCGCGTCCATACAGCCCCGCCAAGGCCATAGCGATTATCATTAGCCATACGGATCACTTCATCTTCATTTTTAAATTTAATGACACAGGCTACGGGGCCAAAAATTTCCTCCTGGGCGACCTTCATATCATTTGTCACATCCACAAGGAGAGTAGGCTTCATAAAACAGCCCTTAGCCAGCTCGCCGTCCACTGCCCGCTCGCCTCCGCAGGCCACTTTGGCTCCTTCAGTTTTTGCTTCCTCAATCCAGCCAAGAATTTTATGCACCTGCCCTTCATTAATCTGGGCGCCCATCTGAGTATCCGTATTCCACGGAAGTCCTACCTTCACTTTATTAAAAGCTTTTACAGCATCCTCGATAAACTGGTCATAAATATCCTCATGTACAAAAACTCTTGAGCCTGCACAGCATACCTGCCCCTGATTAAACAAAATACCAAGCTGAAGTCCATCCATAGCCATATCCCATTGGCAGTCCGGGAAGTAAATATTTGCAGATTTTCCTCCCAGTTCCAGAGTTGAAGGAATCAGCTTATCCGCGGCAGCTCTTGCCACATCCAGCCCCACCTCTGTGGAACCAGTAAACGCCAGCTTTCTAAATCCTTTATGTTCAAGCATATAGTTCCCGGATTTTGAACCGCTGCCTGTAATCACATTAAAAACACCCGGAGGAAGAATATCCTTAATAAGATCGGCAAACGCCAATACGCTTAAAGATGTGGTACTCGATGGCTTAAATACGGTACAGCACCCGGCTGCAAGTACCGGCGCAAGCTTCCATGCAGCCATTAAAAAAGGAAAGTTCCATGGAACAATCTGCCCAACAACGCCAATAGGTTCACGCAGTATCAGGCTTAATGTATGATTATCAAGCATTGAAGCACTTCCCTCCTCAGCCCGGATAACACCGGCAAAATACCGGAAGTGATCTGATGAATAAGGAACATCAATCGCCATTGTTTCCCGGATTGGCTTTCCATTATCAATGCTTTCAATCATTGCCAGCTTTTCTTTGTTTGCGTCAATCACATCCGCAATCTTCATCAATATGTCGGCCCGTTCGCTGACTGTCGTATTTTTCCATGTTTCAAATGCTTTCCAGGCACAGTCAACTGCCCGGTCTACATCCTCCCGGGTTGCCTGGGCGCACTCTGCTAAAAAGCTCCCATCCGCCGGGCAGTAGGTCTTAAATGTAGCGCCGTCCGATGCGTCCGCCCACTGTCCATTAATAAAAAGCTTATAAGACTCATTAATATAATTTCTGATTTCCATGATATATCCCCCTTACCTTCTTCCATTTACTGGAATCTATATTTGTTAGTTTCATCATAGCACCGCGCTATTTTTGTGTCAACAATAGTTATTTTATTAACCTTTTGTCAAAATTTTATCGTTAATTATTAATTTAAATCTGATTTCTTTACCTATATCAGCTACTCATATACGAACATCTACTTTGATAACTGTCCATTTCCGTTTTCTCACATACCTTTGCCCTTTTTTACCGCCTTACTGATAAAAAATGTTCGTACGTCTATTATTAGCTATACTTAACAAAGTACAAATTATTTGAAAACCGGCTTCCGCTTATTGAGAAAATAAATTTTATTTTAACAATCTTTTTGTATTATCATGCGAAAAAAACCGGCCAGTATGAACCAGCCGGTTTTTTTATTAACAAAGACTTTTGATCCATATATGATTGTCTAAAGCTATCACTTTGGCAGGCCAAGCCATGGCGCTGGCAATAGCGCTATAAATCCACAAGCACTGGAATATGACCGGTAAAAGGCAAAAACTTTTCAAAAATATCCTGGGTCTTTACTTTAATACTGGATGTATTGGCACATGGATGGCAGCCCATATACTCCTGTACATAAACATCCCGGTCAACAAGCAGCGTCACTTGCTTTTCATTATCATTCATCAGGCCCATCACTGTTACGGATCCGGGGCGGATGCCCAGATACTTCTCCATAAATTCCTCCTCGGCAAAGGACAGGCGGGCAATACCAAGCTGCTTAGATAAATCCTTTGTACGGAATTTTTTATGACCTGGAAGCAGCAGCAAATAAAACCGGGTCTTTTGCGTATTTCTCAAAAACAGGTTCTTGCATGCCTGCACCCCCAGGGCATCCTCTACACACTGGCAATCTTCCATTGTCATTGCAGCTTCGTGGTCGATTCGCTCAAAGGGTATGTTAAGCGCCGACAAAACATCATAGGTTTTAAGTTCAACAGCGCTGCGTTCATTCATAATAACACCTCGCATCCAAAGCTCATCTGCTTATTTATAATAACTAAGCCTTAACTCTTGCCTATACCGACAGCTTTATCAGCCTTTCTTTGCCAAAGCTTTTAGCCCGCTTCCGTCGGAGTCAATAACAATAACATCCCCGGCATGGACCTCATCTCCAAGAATCATCCGGCCGGCAAGGGTTTCCACATGCTTTTGAAGGAATCGTTTCAGCGGCCGCGCGCCGTAAACCGGATCGTAGCCATGCTCTACAATGTAAGAAGCCGCTGAATCCGTCACCTCAATCGACAGCTCTCTGTCCGCAATCCGCTTATTGAGATTAGCGACCATAATCGCAATAATATCTTCAATGTCAGCCTTTGTCAATGGCTTAAACATAATAATTTCATCAAGGCGGTTTAAAAATTCCGGGCGGAAGTGAGCCTTCAAATCATTCATCACAAGCTCCTGGCTTCTTTCGCTAATGTTCCCCTGATCGTCAATACCATCCAGCAGATACGAGGAACCAATATTCGAGGTCATAATAAGAATCGTGTTTTTAAAGTCTACGGTACGGCCCTGGGAATCTGTAATCCGGCCGTCATCTAATACCTGCAGCAGTACGTTAAATACATCTGGATGAGCTTTTTCAATCTCATCAAACAAAATGACGCTGTAGGGCTTGCGGCGCACAGCTTCCGTAAGCTGGCCGCCTTCCTCATAACCTACATATCCCGGAGGCGCTCCGATCAGGCGGGATACGGAGAACTTCTCCATATACTCGCTCATATCAATACGCACCATATTATTTTCATCATCAAACAGTGCCTCGGCAAGCGCCTTGGCAAGTTCTGTCTTGCCAACGCCTGTAGGGCCAAGGAACATAAAGGAGCCAATCGGCTTTGTTTCGTCTTTAATTCCTGCCTTTGAGCGGATAATCGCGTCTGTCACTTTAGATACAGCCTCATTCTGTCCAATCACCCGTTTATGAAGAACATTGTCAAGGCCAAGAATCTTGTTGCGCTCACTCTCTGTAAGCTTTGTTACCGGTATTCCTGTCCACCGGGAAACAATGCGTGCAATCTCATCCTCTGTCACCTGCTCACGCACAAGGGAATCGCTTCTTCCGTGAATCTGGGCTTCCTCCTCCTCTAACTGTTTTTTAAGCTGAGGCAAACGGCCGTATTGAAGCTCGGCAGCCTTATTCAGGTCATACTCTCTCTGGGCTTTTTCAATCTGCTTATTGAGGTCTTCGATCTCCTGACGGATATTACGGACGCCCTCCACAGCCTTCTTATCTTCATCCCATTTTGCCTTTTGAAGCTGAAATTCCTCCCGAAGCTGGGCAATCTCGCTCTGGATATGAGCCAGGCGTTCCTGGCTCAAATGGTCATTCTCTTTTTTAAGCGCAGCCTCCTCAATTTCAAGCTGCATAATCTTGCGGGAAACCTCATCCAGCTCTGTAGGCATGGAATCCAGCTCCGTCTTAATCAAAGCGCAGGCTTCGTCCACAAGGTCAATGGCTTTGTCCGGCAGGAAGCGGTCCGAAATATAACGGTTCGATAAAATAGCTGCTGCCACAAGGGCGCCGTCATTAATCTTAACGCCGTGGAAAACCTCATAACGCTCTTTTAAGCCCCGGAGAATCGAAATCGTATCCTCCACCGTCGGCTCGTTGACCATCACCGGCTGGAAGCGGCGTTCCAGAGCCTTATCTTTTTCAATATACTGGCGGTACTCATCCAATGTCGTCGCGCCGATACAATGCAGCTCCCCTCTGGCCAGCATAGGCTTTAACATATTCCCTGCATCCATGGCGCCGTCTGTCTTTCCTGCGCCAACAATTAAATGAAGCTCATCCACAAAAAGGATAATATTTCCTTCGCTTTTGCGCACTTCCTCAAGAACAGCCTTCAGACGTTCCTCAAATTCTCCGCGGTATTTGGCGCCGGCAACTAAAGCGCCCATATCCAGCGAAAAAATCTGTTTGTCCTTAAGCCCTTCCGGCACATCGCCCCGGACAATACGCTGGGCCAGCCCTTCAATGACTGCGGTTTTACCAACGCCAGGCTCACCAATCAGCACCGGATTATTTTTTGTCTTTCTCGAAAGAATACGGATAATATTGCGAATCTCGCTGTCACGGCCAATCACCGGATCAAGCTTTTGATTTCTCGCCTTTTCCACAAGATTCTCGCCATACTTGGCAAGGCTGTCATAGGTGTCCTCCGGGTTATCGCTTGTCACACGCTGGTTCCCCCGGACACTTGACAGCGCCAGAAGGAAATTATCCCGGGTCACATTGAAGTTTTTAAATAAAGTTTTCAGCTCCTTATTCGGAACAGCAAGCAATGCCAAGAACAAATGCTCCACAGAAATATACTCATCATCCATCTGTTTAGCTTCTGTCTCTGCCTGCATCAGCGCCCGGTTCAGGGCATCACTCATATATACCTGCACCTGGCCGGAAACCTTTATCCGCTTTGCCACAAGCTTCTCTGCCTGATATACAAAACCCTCGCTGTTCATTTCCATCTTATTGAGCAGCTTGGCAATCAAACTGTCCTCCATCGTCAAAAGGCTGTATAAAAGATGTTCCTGGTCAATCTCCTGATTACCGTATTCGTAGGCAATTTTCTGGCAATTCTGCACTGCCTGCAATGATTTCTGCGTAAATTTATTCACATCCATCGAAATACCTCCTTACTTCTATATCCATACACTCTGCATCAGACCGGCCGCGCCATTCACACATTTTTCCGCCACCTGCCGTCTGCGTATTTTGGGCAGGTCTCAGCCATAGGCCTGGCAACGGCCAAAGCGGATATCATCCTGACGCAGATATGTTACAACTGTTCTACATGTAATATAACAAACTTAAATATAAATTGCAAGTGTTTTTTTTATTTTTTTAAAAAAAGGGTAACTATTCGTTACGCTTCACAGCTTGTCTAATCACTCGCTGATCAGACAAGCCTGACAATGATTCAGGAATGAGCAGGCTATTTTTGCGCTAAGCAACGAGCCAAACAAGGAAGCTCTGCAAGCCAGCTTGCAGACTACTCTTCGCTCAAAAAAGGAGCTATCCTCCTAAAAGAATAGCTCCTCTCCTCCTTCGGCAATTTCTTATAGCCAGGGCATTTACTCACCAATACAGGCGGCATACCGCTTATCCCTTCCTGCGCTCAAGATGTCTGAAAAACAGAAGAAACCAGGTAACAAGTATAAGCCCTTTTAAAATACTTGATATACTGATGCTCCACCAAATTCCATTAAGGCCCAGAGCCGTGGCTGAAAGCGCAAGGGCAAGTGGGATTCTCGCGGATGTGAGGACAACGCCTTCCACAGCGGGAGGGATTGTCCGGCCCATGCCGGAAAATGCCCCGGAGGTCATAATTTCCATACACATAAACATTTGTGAAAAGCCAAGAATCCTCAAATAGTCTACACCCATAGGAATAACCGCTTCCTCAGGAATAAAAATCCTAAAGATATACTGCGGCAGGAAAACAAGAATCAACGTTGTCATAAGCCCCCATATGAGGGCAACCCCCACAGCCGTCCGATAGCCCTGCTTGACCCTTTTTATATTATGGGCGCCGTAATTCTGGCCAACAAAGGAATTAACCGCCGCTGAAAAACCATCCGCCGCCATCCAGGAAATGGACTCGATCTGGCTTCCCACCTTCTGGACGGCGACCGCTGTATCTCCCCATCCAGCAATAATCCGGGCAATAACCATGCTGATCCCTGTAAAAATAAGATTTTGTATACACATAGGAACGCCAATGCGGGCAATCGTTCCCATATAGCCCGTTCTGGGCCGAGACAGCAAATGTACCTTATCAAAAATATGGAAATCTTTGCGGGCCGCAAGAATAAACATCAGGGTAACGATCATCTGAGCGAAAACTGTGGCAATAGCTGCTCCGGCCACCCCTAGCTTTGGTATAGGGCCAATACCGAAAATCAGTACCGGATCCATGACGATATTAATAACCAAGCCCACAGCCGTCGCCAAAAAAGGTGTCTGGCTGTTTCCCATAGCCGTAAAAATTCCCGTCAGTATTTGATTTAGCATACTGAACAAAATCAGGCCGCAGGTAATGACTAGATATACCCGGGCATCAGCAATAACCTGCGGACTATTTAATTTAAAAAAAGCGATCAGCGGCCCATTGAAAAGGATTGCCAAAATACCATAAATAATCCCGGATAAAATCCCCATCTGCAAAGCGCTCTGGGCGTACACCGCCGCAGTTTCCTGATCCTTAGCCCCAAGAGAATGGGCAACCTTGATCTGGCCGCCCATACGTGAAAGCGTGGCAATTCCATTGGAAAGCCACATATACATTCCGGCGGCGCCCACCGCAGCCACCGCACTGCTTCCGACCCGGCCAATCCAAATCATGTCTGTCATATTATAGGCCATTTGTATAAGTGAAGTTCCCATAATTGGCAGGGCCAGCTTAGAAAGGGCCGGAAAAATCGGCCCTTCCAAAAGATTAACATGTTGTTTCATAACTACTCCCCTTTACGCGGCAGGTGCAGCAGCATTTCCGAAGCTGCTGTCTTCCTGGCTTTCGCTGCTGTCTGGCGCACCGCTACTACTATCAGTTTCATCCGTCAGGCCAGTACCGCCGTCCGTTTCATCCAGAGTATCGCCGCTATCCGACGTTTCTCCCGAAGCTTCACTGCTGTCCGTATTTTCTCCCGGAGCGGCTCCACTGTCCGTATTTTCTCCCGGAACAGCCCCGCTGCTATCCGGTTCCCCCGGAACTGCGCTGCTGCCTGCGCTTTCTCCCAAGGTACTGTCATTTCCGCTGCCTGCTGCCGGACCTTTGCTCACAATATCAGCAATGCTTTGTCCAAGCGCCGGCAGAGGAATCTCTTTGCCAAGCCACGGCTGTTCGACAGACGCAGCTCCCGGCTGTGCAATCTCTGTAGTCATAATTTTCGTAAATTCATCCCAAATCACCTGTCGGCTAAGCGTTACGCCGTTTTTCCCATTAAGGCCATTTTGCAGCGCAAGCTCGTCCGTATAGTCGCTGAATTTATATACCGTATAAACTCCAGTATTATGATTATAGTGGGTGTACAGAGGCTCCAGCGTATAATCCTCAAACGAAAGCTTCGCATTATCGCCCTGACCTTTAAGCTCTACTGTAATCTCTGCCAGTCCTCCGATCAGCCGAGGATATTCGTCCTGAGTCGAAATAAAATTACCCATGGAATAATAGACAAGCATTTCGTGGCCATCCTCTCTTGTCAGCTTTACATAAGGCTCTAAAACATGAGGATGGGAGGCAATCGTAATGTCTACGCCATTTTCCAGAAGAAATTGAACCCACTCTTTGGTTTCCTCGCTGGGATCATAGGTATATTCCACACCGCAATGGAGGAAAAAGATCACACAATCACTGACTTCCTTAGCTTTGGCAATATCGGCAGCCACCTTTTCTCTATCCAGAAGATCCACAAGATAAGGCTGGTCATCCGGCAATGCAAAGCCATTCATACCATAAGTATAGTTAAGCATTGCAAAAGTAATGCCGTTGCGCTCCACTGTTTTTATCGTATCTGCATCAGTCTGATTTTCATGGATACCCAACACGGTGATTTCCGGGTGATTCGTTTTCCAGAAATCCAGAGTGTCCTCAATCCCCTGGACATTCCGGTCAAAAACATGGTTTGTCGCGTGCGTGACCACATCAAAGCCTGCATCAACAAGGGCATCCCCTATCTCCACCGGGCCCGCAAAGCAGGGATAGCCCGAATAATCATTTCTGTTATATGTAAAAATCGTTTCCTGGTTCACAATTGCCAGATCTGCAGCCTGAATATCCGCTTTGACATTTTCATATAAATGATCGAAATTATAGGAACTGTCCTCCTTTAGTCCGGACTTGTAAAGGCCGGAATGGATCAGATCATCCCCTACGGCCAGCAGCTTTACCCGTTTAATATTCTGGGCGCCGCCTACCGGCAATGCATCTTTACCACTGCCGGTAGAATTACTGTCCTGGGCACTGGAAATGCTTTCCCCGTTTTCTGCGGCGCCGCTCTCCAATAAAGTATTATTGCCATGCCCTGCAAGCTGCTCCGCCTGGGTGCTGGCCGGGCTTTTGTCCATCGTTGCGGCCCTGACTGGCCCTATAATACAGCCAAGCAGCGCCCCAAGCAGCATAAAGGCTCCAAGCCGCATAAACTTTCCCTTGGTGCTATGTTCAAAAAAAATTCTTTTCAGCCGCATTTTCCAATCGTTTTTATCTTTCATTTTCTATTCCCCATTTCAATATCGATCTGTAGCTATAAGCAACTGCGCCAAACAATTGTTACTATTCACGGCTTCGCCAAGAATAGTAACAAACAGTTACATCTATAGTATGAATTATAAAGAAGTTATCGAATATTGTCGAGTAGAAAATTATAAAAGTTCATTGCATTTTATCTCAAACCGCGCTAAAATAAAGTTTAACTTATTTCGCCATTCTTTACAGATGACAAGACAGTATTTCTGTATAGTCTAAAAAGCATGGCCAAGAAAGAGGAAAACCCGTAAAGGGATACCTGTATGGCCCAAAAAACATGGCCAGGAAAGAGGAAAACCCGTAAAGGGATACCTGTATGGCCTTAAAAAGCATGGCCAGGAAAGAGGAAATTATGAGCAGATATAACCTGACATTACTTACGGATTTGTATGAATTAACGATGATGCAGGGCTATTATGAAAATAGTTCCAATGAAACTGTCGTTTTCGATGTTTTTTACCGCAATAATCCAAGCGGCGGAGCCTACGCCATCACTGCCGGCTTAGAACAGGTCATTGATTATATCAAAAATCTGTCCTTTGACCAGGAAGATATTGATTATCTGAAATCTACCGGCTTCTTCCACGATGCGTTTTTGAATTATCTTTCAAGCTTCCGTTTTTCAGGAGATATTTACGCAATCCCGGAAGGAACTGTCGTATTTCCAAAGGAGCCTTTATTGAAAGTGGTTGCCCCCATTATTGAGGCCCAGCTCATTGAAACGGCAATTCTTAATATCATTAATCACCAAAGTCTTATTGCAACAAAGGCTTCCCGCGTCGTCTATGCTGCCGGGGGCGGCGTTATGGAATTTGGGCTTCGCCGCGCCCAAGGCCCGGACGCAGGAACCTATGGCGCCCGCGCCGCCGTCATTGCCGGATGTGTTGGAACATCCAACGTACTTGCCGGAAAAATGTTTGATATTCCCGTCAAGGGAACCCATGCCCATAGTTGGATTATGAGCTTTAAAACAGAGCTTGAGGCCTTCCGCAACTACGCCCGGCTCTATCCAGACAACTGCCTTCTTCTCGTAGATACGTACGACACATTAAAGTCCGGCGTTCCCCATGCCATACAGGTCTTTGATGAAATGAAGGCCGCCGGCATTACTCCAAAGCTTTACGGAATCCGTCTGGACAGCGGCGATCTTGCCTACCTTTCCAAAAAGGCCAGAAAAATGCTGGATGCCGCCGGTTATACTGACGCGGTTATTTCCGCCTCCAGCGACTTAGATGAATACCTTATCGAAAGCCTGAAAAGCCAGGGCGCGCAGATCACCTCCTGGGGCGTAGGCACGAATCTGATTACCTCCAAGGATTGCCCCGCTTTTGGCGGCGTTTACAAGCTGGCTGCCGTAGAAGGGCCTGATGGCAGCTTTATTCCTAAAATCAAGGTATCTGAAAATATTGAGAAGGTGACAAATCCCGGCAATAAGACGATTTTCCGGCTTTACGATAAAGTTACCGGAAAAATCCGCGGAGATCTGATTTCTCTCGTTGGTGAAAGCTACGATTCAGGCAATTCCCTTATTATTTTCGACCCCATTGCCACATGGAAGCGGACCTATCTTGAAGCGGATTCCTATACAGTTCGCGAACTGCTTGTTCCGGTTTTTAAAAACGGCGAATGTGTTTATACCACTCCGTCAGTGATGGAAATCCAGGCCTACTGTATGAAAGAGCTGGCAACCCTTTGGGATGAATCCCGCCGGCTGGCCAACCCGCAGACTGTATACGTTGACCTTTCAAAACCGCTTTGGGAGCTGAAAAACCAGCTTTTGGACAACATCCACAACTTTAAAGACAAGAGATAAACACAGGGCCGCACCCGTATCCGCCTTAAACCAGCAATCGTTTGGACATACGTCCAAACGATTGCTAAAACTCCCTTAGCAGGAACTATTAAAGGCAGGCCGATGCGGCCTTGTGTTTTCATAAAACATTTCTCTTATATCAAATTTCTTAATGTTATTTCAAGCTATCAATCATCATGCTCAATATGCCGTGTAACAGTTGTTGTATCGACAAGAGTATCTTCCTGGCTGATTATGTTTATGGAGTCTTTCACAAGATAATCTTTAGCATGAACCGCCATCGGCGTTTTTCTCCGTTTCACAAGCCATACGACCAAAACAACAATAGCTCCAATCATAAGGGACCCAACGAGCCATTCATAAGCCCGTTCTGCAGTTACCGGCCGCCGTACCCAAACATCAGGGTCAACATTCATAATTACGCTGACGTATTCGAGAAAGGCGCGGGCGCCCCGGGCATAACGTTCAGAATCTATATCCCGGTTAATATCATTTAGCATACGTTCAATGCGTTCATCACTAAAACAATACTGAACCGTTTCCCCCTGCAGGGATATATGAATTGTATCATAATACTGAGTATGGCAAATCATAAGTAAAATAGCATTTTTTTCGCTTCCATAACCGTAGCCGCCATTTTCTAAATAGGCGTCTGCCAGATTGCCTATTGTTTCTCCCTGGAGGTCATCTACAGTTACAATGACCGTATCAATTCCCTTTTCCTCCCGAACCTGGTCAAGCTGGTCACGCAGTGCCTGTTTATCCTCCGCAGAAAAAATACCCGCTCCATCCTCAAGCCATATTTTCCCGGAGTAGGCGGATATTTCACTGCCATCTCCCTCCTGAAGCACCTTGGCACCGTCGCTGCCTGGCTCGGTATCTGAAGTGCTCACAGGCGGCTGTTCAGAAATACTCTCCGGCTGTAAATTCCCGCTTTCTGTCTGCGAGGCATAGGCAGTTCTTGTCCAAATCAGACATAAAAAACAGCAAAGTATACATGCAGCCGTGATACTATAAAATTTATTTTTTCTATTTGTATTTTTCTTCATCATATTTACCCCATCGTCAACATCATAATATATAACGCTGCACTGACAATGCCGCCAAGTAAAAGCAGCTTCGATTTAGCCAATGGCCCCCGGCCAACGACACGGCCAGTCTGGCCATTCATCATAAACTGATATTTCTTGCCCTTATAGACAGTGGAAAGTGTCCAGACAGGCAGCAGTGTATAAGTATTTTCTGTACTTGTAAATTTAACATTTTGAACCGGAAGCTCCAAAGTCTTATAAGAAGGGATCGTTCCCTTTATACACTTAATAGCTTCCTTTGTCAAATCATTGGCTGCTGTCTTAAAAATCTGCTCTTTGTCATAATCATATTGGCTTGAATCAAATCCGGTTAAGTAGGGCATTGCAAATGTCTTTACCTCCGAAAAATCAAACGGCTCCAGCCTGGCCATCTCATCATCAGGCATCTTTTCAGAAGCGTCATAAGGCACATTTGCAAAGCTCAGCTCGCCTTCACGGTAAACCCGGTAATGGCTGATCGTTGTAATTTCCGTATCTCCACGGCGGGATACCTTTTCCCTGGTCGCCGTACCGCTGAGTATAACCCTGGCTTTCATATTAAACAGCCAGTAGGGAACATACATCCCCCGAATTTCATTGAGATGCTTTGGCTTTATAAAAGCAGATGGTGCAAATGTTCCATTGCAGCTTTTCTTAAATGCCGCTATTGCCGCCTTTTTATCAATCTTAAAAGGAATGATTTTCTGAGGCCGGTAATTCCCGGACAACCGGTCAGCTAATATTAATGGGGTATCGCAGTATTCACAGGTAACGGAACAAACCTTTTCCTCAGCGATAAGGACACTTCCACAATTTGGGCAATGATATTCATAGCATTTTCCGTCATTCCCCAATGCCGCTCCAAGGTCTTCTTCATTATCCATTACAACATCTTCACTATGGCCGCAATGGCCGCACGATAACTTTCCCAGAGCCGGATCATAAGACATATTCGACCCACACCCCGGACAACTATATTGCTTTATCATCATAACGCTATTCTCCTTCGTCAAAAACTTCTTCCCCCGCCGCCATGGATCTGCCCGCTGCTGCTGCGGTGCGTTGTCGTTGTATTTCCCTGGCTGCTGCTTCGCTCAATGTGCCGCGTTGTTGTCACCGTATTGATAAAAGTATCCTCCTGGCCTGTGATTGTTACAGTATTTTCCATAAGATAATCGCCTGCGCTCACTGCCATCGGCGTTCCCCTGCGCAAAACAAGCCACAAAATCACTGAAATAACTGCGCCTATAACAGCAGAAATCCCTAACCGGAATAAAACGCCGGAAACAGTCATCGGTTCTTTGATTTTAGTGTCCGGATCGGTATTCATATAAAGGCTCACGGACTGAATAAAGGAACGGGCGCTCTTTACGTAATTGTTATCCCCAAGCGCATTCGCAATGTCATCTAACATCTTGTCAATGCGCTTGTCACTGAAACTTTTAAGGGCTGTTGTTCCTTGGGTAGATATGTAAATTTCCCTGCCGTCCACGTCAATCAAGAGCAGTACGGCATTATTTTCCGCGCCAAAGCCGTATCCGCCGTCATCCAGATAATCATCGGCAAATTGCTCCGCAGTTTTGCTCCCTGTACCTTTAACAGTCACAATAACAACATCAACACCCTTAGCCTCCCGTACCCCGGCCAGCTCTTTAGCAAGCTTCCTGGCTTCTTTGCTGTCGAACAGCCCGGCGCCGTCATAAAGCCACATGCTCTCTTTATCAGACAGCCAGGAACTCTCCCTGGCCGTCTTTGCCGGACTATTTGACAGCCAGGCCCCGCCGCCAGCCCCAGCGGCATAGCTGGGCCTTCCCGCAAACATACCGGAGAAAAGGCACAGCAGAAGCACTGTCGCCAGAGCAGCAATTTTATTTTTCCTTTTCATCCCCTTCTCACCCCACGATCATTAAAATAGCAAAACATAAAATACTGACAGCAGCTCCGAAAATTGCAATTTTCCCCGCAGACACAGGCGAGCGGCCGACAACACGGCCGGTCTGTCCATTCATCATAAAACGGTACTCTTTCCCTTTATAAACCGTTGAAAGCGACCAAACCGGAAGCAGTGCGTATTCATTGCCTAAATCCATAAAATCAACATTTTGCACGGAAAGCTCAACGGTCGTATACGCAGGAAATGTCTGGCGGAGCCTGCCGACGGCCCCCGGGGCCAGCCGCTCCTTTACCTCAGGGTAAAGCTGTCCATCTTCATAATCATATTGGCTCGAGTCAAAGCCCGCGAGATAGGGCATTGCAAAGGTTTTAATTTCAGAAAAGCGGTAAGGCTCCAGCTTCGCCATTTCTTCGTCAGGCATACGCTCCGAAGCATCGTGAGGTACATTGGCAAACTCCATCTCACCTTCCCGAAATACCCTAAAATAGCTGGTTTTTATGTATTCCGTATCACCTCTGCGGGATACATGCACCTTTGTGGCCGTACCACTCACTGTGGCATGGGCTTTCACATGGAACAGCCAATAAGGAACATAGGTTCCGTGGAGCTTGCTAATATTCCCGGATTTCATAAAAGCTGCCGGAGCAAACCAGCCATTATGGCACCATTTTTTAAATGCCGCCTTCGCCGCTTTTTTATCTATTTTAAAAGGTATAATCTTTTGAGGGCGGTAATTTCCTGCCAAACGGTCACAAAGAACCAAAGGCGCCTGGCAATATTCACATGTCACTGAGGAAGTTTTTTCATCGGTCACAAGAATACTCCCGCAATTCGGGCAATGATATTCGTAAGCCTCCCCAAAATCCCCTGGACCTTCTTCCTTATTCCCGTCATCATCTGGCATAACCGGCTCGCTAAAGCCGCAATGGCTGCATGACAGCTTATTCAGTGCCGGATCATAGGCCATATCCGCGCCGCATCCCGGACAATTATATTTCTTTATCATAACCAAATACTTCTCCTGTGCCGTCAATCCAAAGGCTATTTAATCAGCTTTGAAATTTCTTTAAACACCGGGCTGCCGGCCTTGCGGGTCAGTTCAAATAATATAGACTCTGTTGTTGTCAGGAGTATTCCCTCACTCTGGGCGCGCAGTAGAGCTACCTGCTTGTCACTTTCCTTACGGGAGCCTATGCAGTCTGTCACAAGAACCGGCGTATATCCGGCCGTCTTTAAGTCAATGCATGTCTGGAGTACACAAATATGTGCCTCAATGCCGCATACAAGAACCGTCTTTTTTCCTAACTGAAATATTTTTTTACGAATGTTGTCATCCTCAAAGCAGCTAAAAGCAAGCTTGTCAAAATACTCTTCACTCCCTACAGCCTGTATAATCTCTGGAACAGTCATCCCTATTCCTTTTGTATACTGCTGGGTCATTACCATAGGAACGCCCAGCGCTTTAAGTCCCTTAAGTAAAACAGCGCTGCGCTGCGCAAGTGCTTCATTCTCATAAATGACCGGCATCAGCCTTTCCTGATAGTCTACAACTAAAGCCATCGTGTTTTCTAATAACAATCTCATATCATAACCTCCATAATCTGTAACTACCCAAAGCTAGGCAACAGTTCAGCTACGCTGAACTGTTGCCTGCAAAAATCCATTAAAAATCGCCTGCGGCGATGGGATTTTTGCACTCCTGTTTCACTTTCTGACGGTCAGCGCACACATTGAACACTTGGCAAGGTATTTTCGAGCCTAGTGAGAAAGCGTACAAAGCAGCAAGTGCGCAGACCTGGCTGAACTTTTACGGTAACAGTACTTCATCCCCGCCTCAAGAATGAACTGTTATCTGACAACAGTACTTTGTTTGTGTGTTATGTATCTATTATACTTTAAAAAAGGACGCTTCTCAACAAAAATAATGGAACAATTCAGCTATCTGAACTGTTCCATTGTAACTATTCAGCCATGCAGCCCGGATTTGCAGCTAACGCTGCTAACCGCCGCCAACAAGGCGCCTCCCCGATTCGGGCTAAGCGCCGGCATTTTCATTTATTTTACCCTTACCGCCGCCTTGCGCTGACAATCCGGTAATAGGCTCTGGATGTAACGATATAAACGATTGTATAAAAAAGGGCGAAAGCAACAAAGCAAAGAATCGTTACAATAATAATAAATCCGGTATTGTAAAGGCCAAAGCCAGCCAGTATTATTGAAATAATTTTAAATGCCACAGCCATATGGATCCCTGCCGCCAGCAATGGGGCAAAAAATACTGTCAATACTTGGGAATTAATAATCTTTCCAACCTCCCTGTGAGTAAGGCCTACCTTCTGCAAAATTTCAAACCGCTCTTTATCCTCATACCCTTCCGTAATCTGCTTGTAATACATAATCATCACTGCAGCCCCCAGGCATACCAATCCCAGAAGTATTCCAAGGAAAAACAGTCCGCTATACAGCGCATAAATTGAATCTCGCTCCAATGCCATACATTCAGAGCTGATATGGGTAAATGGATAACCATTTTGCGCTGAAAGCTGATGTAAACCATCTAAAATCTGATGATAAACTTCTATTTGAGCAGCCTTACCACAATCTAAATCAACACCATAATAGCTGTGCTTATAAGCTTCCTGGCTTTCCGGATCATAATTGGATACAATAGCGTCGAACTTCTGTATGGCCTCATTCAGGTCAGGAACAAAAATAAATAGCGAGGGGATTACCTGCATTGTATCGATACCGTTTCGTATAAAGCTCGTTAAATGCTTCTTAATATGCACACTGCCATAACCCTCAATATCAAGCATATCCCCAGAATACCCGGATTTCGTGGCGTACAGAAGGATCTCATCCTCCTCAAGCGTTTCACTGCTTCCGGTAAGCCTGTTATAATCCTCAAGAGATATAATAAAAAGCTGGCGTATATTATTGTAGGAGGCCAATGAATTTAAACGCTCACTGTCAAAAACAAGCGAATCGCCGACAAGCGCACCTGAAAGATCCAATACCTTATAGCTGAGAACATTTTTTGCTTCAAGACCAAAGCTGTCCAGAACCTGACCGGTTTTTGTCTGAATCTGATCGGCCACATCATCATCCACAGAAGGAATATCTATAACAATATTTCTCGGATACCTGTGGCGCAAAAGATCCTCTGTACCTAAATATAAGGACGCTGTCGATGAAAGCATCACTAAAACGGCAGTACATAAAATGCAAATTGAAGCCAGCCCAGCGCCGTTTCGTTTCATGCGGTAGCTCATCGAAGCAATAGAAATAAAGTGGTTTGTCTTATAATAATACTTTTTATTCATTTTCAATAGTCTGCATATGCACACTGAGCCTGCAATAAACAGTAAATAGGTGGCAATGATGACAAAAATAACCGCCACAAAAAATGCCAGAAGCGCGGACATCGGATTATCGATCCGTACTGCAATAAAATACCCCAGAGCCAGAACCGCAGCCCCAAGAAATGCTAAAACCCAATTGGCCTTCGGCGGCTTTTCCCCGACATTCTCGCTTCTCAAAAGCTCGATAGGTTTTGTACGGTGAACCTGGCGCAGCCCGTTAAGAAAAATGAGCATAAAAATGGCAAGAAAAATCATACATGTCATTTGCATAGCCATGGGGCCGACCCGCAGCGAAAAACCGCCGTCACCATGGAGCATATAGGCCATGACAAGCTGGGCAGCTTTAGAAAACAAAATTCCGCCAAGCAGTCCTAATATGAGTGAAACTACTGCAATAAATAAGCTTTCCCAGAAAAGAACAAGCTCTAAATTGAAACGGCCCATGCCCAAAATACTATAGAGGCCAAATTCTTTTTTTCTCCTGCGCATCAGAAAGGAATTTGTGTAAAACAGGAAAAAGAGTGAAAATATGGCAATGATCCCAATACCAAGGCCAAGAAACATCTGCATAGTTCCTCCGCCTGGAAGATTGGCCACGCTTTCATCGGTCGTTAAAAAAATGATAATGTACTCCATCATTATCATACCAATACAGCTTAAAATATAAGGGAAATAAATTTTTCTGTTTTTATAAATACCGGATATTGCCAGCTTCCAATAAAATACCGCTTTCACTGCCGTTCACCACCTGTCGCAATCATTGTCAGAGTTTTCGAGATTTTTTCATAAAGAGCCTCATTGCTGCTCTCCCCTCTGTAAATCTGGTGAAACAGCTCGCCGTCTTTTATAAATAAAACCCGCCCCGCATGGCTGGCTGCTCTCACGGAATGAGTCACCATAAGAATCGTCTGGCCTTCGGCGTTAATCTGGGCAAACAGATTCAAAAGCTCATCTGAGGATCTGGAATCAAGTGCCCCTGTCGGCTCATCCGCCAGCACAAGCTTTGGATTGGTAATGAGCGCCCGGGCCACGGCCGCCCTTTGCTTCTGTCCTCCGGAAACCTCATAGGGATATTTCTTCAAAATTTCTTCAATCCCCAGCTTTTTCGCCAAAGGGCCAATTTTCCCGGACATCTGGGAATATTTTTCTTTGGCTAAAACAAGCGGAAGTAAAATATTATCTTCTAATGAAAATGTGTCTAAAAGATTGAAATCCTGAAATACAAAGCCAAGGTGATCCCGGCGAAATGCGGAAATGTCCTTTTCTTTTATTTGGGACATAGGCTTTCCGTCCAAATAGCAATCACCGTGGGTCGGCTTATCCAGCGCTGCCAAAATATTTAAAAGTGTTGTTTTTCCAGAGCCAGACTCTCCCATGATTGCTACATATTCTCCATTCTCCACAGTTAAAGACACGTTGCGCAGAGCCCTTACCTGATTTCCTCCAAAACGCGTTGTATATACTTTTTCCAGATTATGCACTTCTAAAATAGCCATGCTTAATACCTCCTATGATCTTTCTGGTAACACCAAACGGTTACTCCTTCTGTCCATATCATAACAAAGCAGCCAGAAGCCTGCCATCAAAAGGCGTGACAATCTGGCTGCTTTATGTGACACTTATGTAAGGTCCAGAGGCTTTGCCAAACAAAGGAAGCTGCGTCATTCGGTTTCTAACGGATAACTGTTTAAATCCAGGCAAAACGACGAGCCTGCCCCGATCTTAGAGGTGACGCTTAAACGGTGACTAAGCTTCTTTGCTGCACTTTTACACAAATAAAGCCCGATTCCTGTAGATTTTTGCTCCGACCGGCCATTATATCCGGTAAAGCCTTTTTCAAAAATTCTTGGCAAATCTTCAGGCGCAATTCCGATTCCCGTGTCCTCCACAAATAACCTCTTATGCTCATCGACCCGTATTGTTACGGTTCCTGACTCTGTATATTTAATCGCATTAGAAAGAAGCTGTTCGATCATAAACATCAGCCATTTTTCATCGGTCAGGACTTTCTGGCTGGTTCCTTTGTAAACGAGTCGGATATGATTCCTGATAAACTGTCCGGCGTACTTCCTGACTGCCTGGCGTATAATCTTATCTAAATCATATTCTTCAATGACAAGATCAGAAGCGCCCTCTCCTAGGCGGACATAGCAAAGCACCATTTCCACATATTGCTCTACCCGGAAAAGCTCTGACAAAAGCTCCTGATTTTCTGGCGTATCTTCACTTTGTAAAATAACCCGCATAACAGCAATAGGCGCTTTAATCTGATGTACCCAGGTTGCATAATAATCCGCAGTTTCCGCCTGGGAGGCCTGCCATTTCCCGTATTCTTCCCCCCGAAGCCTTCCAAGTTCAAATACAAGCGACTGATAATCTGCCTCTAAAGGCCCTTCGGGGCTTGGCAACTCGTTCCAAAGAAAAGCAATCTTCTCTTTAATCCGCCTAAGCTCCTTGTGCCTGCGCCAAAACGACAGAAACCCGGATAAAAACAGGACGACGCCCACAACAAGGCAAAGCAGCACCGGATACCATATCATTTCCAAAGGAACTCTGAATACAATAAAAATGCCGGCGTAAATCCCCAGGCACAGGACCAGCCCAAAGAACACTCTGCGGCATAAGAACGCATACTTAAAAAACATCGACTTCATAAACGTCAGCTCCTTTTAAGAAATACTTACTATGAAAGTTATCAAGTGTGCAGGCGCAGGGGCAAATTTATTTGACCCTGTGTCTGCACATTTGATAACCCCAAGGTATGAGGACGGGTTGCCGTAGGCAGCGGAAAGTCCGAATACCTTGGGGCAGGATTGCGGGAGTGCCATAGGCACGGAGCAATCCTGAACTTTCATTTATAGTGATGCCGCCGCCAGGCGGCATGTCCGTTTCCCGGGCAAGCCTGCCCCAAAAACGCAGCGCTCTTCTATGCCGCCGGCACCTATGAAACAATATATCCCCCTCCAACCTTTGTCGCTATAAATCCCCTAAGCCCGGCGCCATCCAGCTTTTTCCGCAGCCTTGCAATATTGACGGTCAGTGTATTTTCCTCCACATAATCATCGGTTTCCCACAAACGCATCATTAATGTATCCCGGCTGACAACCCTGCCTTTATTTTCCATAAGTGTTTGAAGAATCCGGAACTCATTTTTACTCAGATCGATTTTCTTGCCCTGGTATGTCAGCGTTGTATCTCCAAGATTCAATATGGCGTCTTTATGCTCTAAAACCGGGATTTTTCCCGCCATATCATAGGTGCGGCGCAGAACCGCCTGAATTTTTGCGGTCAGCACATTCAAATCAAAGGGCTTTGCAATAAAATCATCGCCGCCCATATTCATCGCCATAACAATATTCATATTATCCGATGCCGAAGATATAAATATGACCGGTACATTGGAAATTTTTCGTATTTCACTGCACCAATGATAGCCATTGAAAAACGGAAGCATGATATCCACAAGCACTAAATGAGGGTCGCAGCTTGCAAATTCCTGAATAACCTTCTGAAAATCCCTGACATATTCTACGCTGTTTCCCCACGATTCCAAATGCTTTTTCATCGCCTTCGCCATAGATATGTCGTCTTCAACAATCAAAATCTTATACATCATCCACCTCCAAAGTTCGTGGCAGTTAAGCCGCGGCAGCCCGCCAAAATCATAGGGCTAGCCGCTGCTATTCATATATCCGGCCATAATTGTTTGTCTAGTCATAACCATTGGCCTAGTCATAATCATGCAGATATTTTTTTACCTCGATCATTTCATCACGAAGCTGCGCTGCCAGCTCAAAGTTAAGATCTGCCGCTGCCGTATGCATTTTCTTTGTCAGCTTGGAAACAAGCGCGGTAAGCTCTTTCTTAGTCATGGATTCCAAGTCCTTTGTAAGCTGCTTTTCATCCTTCTCGGCAGTATTGGAAATGCTGATCAGATCCCGGACAGCCTTTTTAATCGTCTGTGGCGTAATGCCGTGGTCTTCATTGTATTTTTGCTGGATAGCACGACGGCGGTTCGTTTCCGTTATCGCTTTGTCCATGGAATCGGTCATATTATCCGCGTACATAATAACATGGCCCTGTGTATTTCTGGCCGCGCGCCCAATGGTCTGGATGAGCGATGTTTCAGAGCGCAGGAAGCCCTCCTTGTCCGCGTCAAGTATGGCCACAAGGGTGATTTCAGGAATATCCAAGCCCTCGCGCAAAAGGTTGATTCCCACAAGGACATCAAAAACATTCATCCGAAGATCCCGGACAATTTCTGTCCGTTCCAGCGTATCAATATCTGAGTGGAGGTACTTTACCCGGATTCCCAGATCCTTCATGTAATCGGTCAAATCTTCCGCCATCCGCTTCGTCAGCGTTGTTATAAGCACCTTATTCCCCTGTGCCGTTTCCTTATTTACCTCAGAAACAAGATCGTCAATCTGGCCCTCTACCGGGCGGACGCTGATTTCCGGGTCCAAAAGCCCTGTGGGGCGGATAATCTGTTCAGCCCTCAGCAGCTCATGCTCCTTTTCATACACATTCGGCGTTGCTGAAACAAACAACATCTGATCGATCTTTGACTCAAATTCCTCAAAATTCAACGGCCGGTTATCCTTTGCCGACGGCAGCCGAAAGCCATAATCCACAAGCGTCGTTTTTCTGGACTGGTCGCCGGCATACATGCCCCGAACCTGTGGAATCGTAATATGGGATTCATCCACAATAATAAGAAAATCATCAGGAAAATAATCAATCAGAGTATAGGGCGGCTGGCCCGGCTTTAATCCGGCCAAATGCATGGAATAATTTTCAATTCCCGAGCAAAAGCCCGTTTCCCGCATCATTTCTATGTCAAAATTTGTCCGTTCAGAAAT
Organism: Clostridiales bacterium; assembly: GCA_018369015.1. GTDB lineage: Bacteria > Bacillota > Clostridia > Lachnospirales > Lachnospiraceae > Catenibacillus. Next base: position 23,199 of record JAGZDD010000022.1, read on the forward strand.
TCTCTGGGCTTCCAGAAGCTTATCCTCACTCTTAAAATAGCGGACTCTTTCTGCAAGCTCCGCTTCAATGTCGTGAATTGCCCGCTCCATCTGCTCCGGCGGAACAACATAATGGGACGCCGGGAAAATTGCCGTATGTTTTAAATAAGCCTTGACCTCCCCGGTCAATGGATCAAATTCTGCAATCCGATCAACCTCGTCTCCAAAAAACTCAACCCTTACCGCTGTATCGGTTGCCGCTGCCGGAAAAATCTCTACGACATCGCCCCGGACTCTGAAGGTTCCCCGCTTAAAATCCATATCATTGCGGGTGTACTGAATATCGATGAGCTTACGTATCGTTTCATCTCTGTCCTTAATCATGCCAGGCCGCAGGGAAATAACCATTTCCTGATAATCCAGCGGGCTTCCTAAGCCATAAATGCACGAAACAGAGGAAACAATGATAACATCCCTGCGCTCCGACAATGCCGCTGTCGCAGAGTGGCGCAGCTTATCAATCTCGTCGTTGATCGACGAATCTTTCTCAATATATGTGTCCGATGAGGGAACGTACGCCTCCGGTTGGTAGTAGTCGTAGTAGGAGACAAAATATTCCACCGCATTATCCGGGAAAAATTCCTTAAATTCCCCGTAGAGCTGGGCCGCCAGCGTCTTATTGTGGGCCAAAATCAGCGTCGGCTTATTCAGAGCCTGGATCACATTGGCCATTGTAAATGTCTTTCCGGAGCCGGTAACGCCGAGCAGGGTTTCAAATTGGTTGCCTTCCTTAAAGCCTTTGACAAGCTGCTTGATCGCCTGGGGCTGGTCGCCGGTGGGCTGGTAGGGGGATACTAGTTTAAATATTTTTTCTTCGTTCATATCCACTTCTCCTGTTCAATTCGTATAATAGCATTATTATACACCTCTTATATGCCTTTACACGAATTTTGTTCAAATATTCTAACAGCATAAATATTATGACATTATGCATAGTCAGCAATTTCATTCCAAACAAACGTTCTTTTGTCATTCTATCCTATCTTGCTATATGCGTCAATCCTATTAGAAAATTTTATTAAAATTTTCTGTGTGTGAAGGAAGGAGGAAATTTTGTTTTCTTTCACATTGGATAAAGAACGATCATTCTCACCCTCTAACCGCCTCCTGCTCCAGATTCTCCCCCTTGTCCAGCATATACAAAAGCACCTCCAGATTCTCCCCCTTTTCCGCCCTTTCCTTCTCAATCAGCATTTGCAGCCCTTTCCTGTCATTGTCTGTCAGCTTCTTTGTATATTTCTCATATTTTTTCAATTCAAAAATCCCCATATGATATGTTTGAAATGCAATCTGTGTCTTTTGGCATAAGTCTCTGTATATCCGGAAGCCTCCCACATCAATATCTCCAAAGTGAAGGTATTTCGCGTCGGGAAGCTCCCGGTACACCATGCGCAGTAATTCTCTGCGCACCAAATTGTGATAGCCGCCCAGGTAGATCATCAGACTGCCTTCTTCCTTCCAGCTAAAAAAGGTGGTCAGATTCTCTATGGTAATGACCTTTCTTATGTTTTCTTTTCCGCAGATTCTGATGGCATTTATATCGGCCCCGGAAATTCCGATGCCCTGCTCAAGCAAGGATAATTCCATAACGCAGCTGTCCTTTTGGGCCAGCAAAAGCTTGCCCTCGCCTTTAAAATACACATAGTCCGGCGTTTTGTAAATTTTGTATTCAGAGAGAATGGCGTCCGTATCCATATCCGCAAATTCCGGGCCAAAACGCCGCATAAGCTTTCCGATAGTTCCCGATATTTCTTCAAATACCTTGGAATCTCCAAAATGGCGGATGGAAAACTCCCGGATATAACAGGGTTCCCTGTTATTTTCAACCGCATAAAGGGCAGATAGCAGCCTTTTTGTCCGGTCTAAATCCGATAAATCTACAAATTCCTTTACCGTTTTTCCTTCTTTAATTCTCTGTCTCACATAGGCTAAAAACGCGCAGAGCACCGGCATTTCCCTGCCTTTTTGGGTCCATTCCTCCAGAAGCTTTAAGTGTCTGTTTTCATTTTCCGCCTTTGGCGTCCGCTTCAGATATTTATAAACAGCTTCTGTATGGGCTGTGTTTAAAATAACCTTTTCAATAATGTGGCCTTCTTTTCCCTTCTTCCATGCAATGGTCAAAAGCTCTTTTTGCTCTAATTCTTTTACAGCCTCGTGGATTTCATCATAAGCCAGGGAGCTTTCGTTAAAATACTCCGGTACTGTCTTTTTTGTAAACGGAAATGTAATCTGAACCCTTACCTTATTTTCTCCTCTTGAAAGTACGCTTTTTTCATAGGAATCCAAAAGCCCATTCAAAATTTTTTCATCATACCGTATCATTATAATACGCCTCCACATAGCTGACCTTCTCATCCGTCATCACAAGAAGGGTTTCTGCCATGGACGGGCCGATATACTGAATCTTATCCGGCGGAGCCGCAATAATCATCTGAAGCGGAAGTCTTTTTAAAAATTCCAGTACGCCGCCGATTCTCTCGTCATCCATGTTATTGAAGGCTTCATCGAACATCACAAGGCCCGCCGCCTCACCGCCGATATTATTGCCATAAAGCTGTACAAAAGAAGCGGCCACAGTGACATAAAACGGTGTCTGCGTCTCGCCGCCGCTTTTTTCTTCACATACCTTGGAATAATAAGAATAGCTTCCGTCGCTGTGAATAATCTTAATATCATAGTCCATATACGTCCGGTAATCCGTAAACTCGTCCAGTGTTTTTGTATTATTTTCATTATTAATTGCCAGACGGTCAAATAATTCCTCAATCACTTCCTTATGAGTTTCATGGAAAATGCCGCTGAAAATTGACTCGCCCTGCACGACATTAAAATCATCCATAATCATCTCATAATAATTCCGGTGCCGTTTGCTGGGCATATATAAAAATTCATACTTTTCATTGCTGAATGTAATGTCCTTTAGCGCCTTGTTCAACTCTTTAAACTCGCTCTGGGCCTGCTTCATATTTTCCTGAAGCTTTGCAAGAAACTGTTCCCTAAATTCTTCCTCTGCCGCCGCTCTCGCGGATTCTACCTTTTCTTCATACTCTAATATTTCAGACGTCCTAAGCCGGTCATAAATGAGCACAAACTCAGGAAAGCCCTCCAATGTGGCCGCCGCGCCAAAGCTATACTCTGTTTTATATTCAACCATACGGTTTCTCATCTGTTCTTCTGTACTTTGCCTTACGGTTTCATTGGCCTTGCGCCTTCTGGCAAAATTATCCTTAAACTGTTCAAAGGATTTATCAGAAGTCTGCTTTTCATACTCCTTTTTCCACAAAACCAGGTTTTCGCCTGCTTTTTTAGAAATTTCAGCAACATAAGCCTGCTTTTCCCGCTGCTGCGCCGTCTCCCGGTCAAGCTGTTCCTTTTTATTTTCAATGGCCTGCTGCAGCTTCCCGATACTCTGGTTCAGCCTTCCAACCTCGACCTCCAGTTTTTTTCTGTCAGCCTCCAGCACCTCAAGCTGCAGCTGTTTCTGGATAAATGTGGCATTCTTTTCCAGCACTTTAATATGATCATTGCATTTTTCAATTCCTGACCGGATACGGGAAAGCTTAGGCAAAATTTCCAGCCTGTACTTTACATCCACATCGTGCTCCGTGGAGAGCGGGTCTAACAGCGATTCCAGCGCCTTCTGGTGTTCATTTACCGCTTTTATATTCTGATCCAACAGCTCTTTTTGTGCTCTGGCCTGTTCAAGCTGAACCTTAAAGGCATTTTTCCCGATAAAAGGAACGCCAAAAATCTCCGGCTTAATGGCGCTGGCCACCCGATTCTGATACTTCATACATTCCTTTGTAATGGACGTCGGGTACTTTTTCAAATCGCTATACCGCTGGCACATTGTAACCTTTCCCAGAACCATATTAATAAATCGTTTGGCGTATTTATTTTTTGATGTTACAACCTCCGCCAGCGTTCCCTTTGACGCTTCATCATAGCTTTCCATGTTCTGAGTATTAATAAGGCCCACACCGTAGGCTTTCTTTTCCCGTCTGAGTCTGTCGTAAATTCCCAGCGCAATGTCAAAACTTTCCGGCTCAACCAGTATGTAAAAACGCTGCGTATTCAGATATCCTTCCACCGCATTCCGCCAGCTCTCGTCTGTAATTTCCAGAGCCTCACACAGTACATAAGGCTGCGACTTTCTTCCGATTCTTGTAAATTCATCCCGCACCGCGTCAAGCACAAAGTTCACCGCGCTTGGGTAGGATAATTTTTTTCGTTCCAGCTGTTCGATTTTATTTTTTAATTCCCGTCTTTCTTCCTGCTGTTTCTCCTGACGGATCTTGACCTCGGCCAGTTTTTTCTGTACCCGGCCAAACATCTCGCCTTTATACCTGATGACGCCTTCCGTAATTTCTTTTGTCCGGACAACGTCATAGGTCTTTTCAAGGTTTGCAAGCTCACGCTCATATTCCTTAACGCACTCGTCCACATCCTTAACTTCTAACAAACGGTAAACTGAATTTAAAGCTTTTTTCACACTTTGCTGTAATTCTCTTTTTTGGACAAGGGCCTGTTTTTCTTCCTCCTGCAGCCTTTCCTTTTCTTTTTTCTGTTCTTCTAAAGCGATGAATTCCTGATTCTGCTTCAGCTCCAGCCTCAGATTTGTTTCCATCTGAAATTTTTCATTTTTTTCTGCTGTCACTAAAAGCAGCTCTTTTTGGGTATCTTCTTTCCGGCGCTCCTCTGCTTTAATCTCTTTTTCCAGCCGCTGGATCTGTTCCCCGGAAAAATCCGCGTCAGCCTGAGACAGATAAAATTCATACATGCTGTCTTTTCTCATACATTCCTGTACATCACTATGAAAATGATCGATCTTTTCCAGCTTTTCCATTCTCTTTTTTACAGATTCAAGGGTTCTTTTTAAGTCCTGATAGGTGCGCACATTTTCCCGAAGCACCTCGATATTCACTTCTTTTTCGTCCAGCACATAGGAATATACAAAATCCTTAATATCATCAATAGGCTTAAAGGCCAGCGCTTTGGGAATAAGACTGAAAAACTTGTCCTCAATGCGCCCGAACCTTGATTTTATCATTTTCTTGGCTTCAATCTGGGTTTTGCACCACTGGCGTATGGATTTATTGGCCGCGCGAAATTCAGAAATTGACCGGGGCGTATTTCCCTTAAAGAACATTTCCTCTGTGATTCTCTTGTTATCAATTAAATATCTCCCGGTCGTCTCCTGCCCTTCGGAGGCAGAGTCCACAACAGCCCCCACAATAAAATACCGGTCCTTACTCTCCTCATAAAACTCAAGGGCCACATGGGCGCTGATTTGGCCGGTACGTTCATACGACCTGCCTTCCTTTCCCGTTTTATAGCGGACATACCCGGTCAGAGTTCTCTTGCCATTTTCATGCGCCGCTTTATTAAACGCATTGGCAGAGCAGGTAATGACAAACTGGATAGCGTCCAAAAGGGTAGTCTTTCCGGCCCCGTTTTCACCGGAAATCAGCGTGGAATCTCCAAAATCAATAATACAGTTTTCAAAACGGTGCCAGTTAATCAGCTTCATTCTCGTCAGCTTCTTCATTCGACCTTTTCCCCTTTCTGTACAATTCAAGCTTCTCATAAGCCTGCTTAATATCCTCGATTCTCACAGCCATTGTAATGGAATCATAAATGAGGATTCGTGTTTCTTCATTGCTCAAATCCCGGTCAAGGGTCTCGATTAACTGAAACCGGCGAAACATGGTCAGCGCGTTTCTCATGGTTGTCTTGTCAATCATCTTATCCCGAATCTGAAGGCTTAAAAACTTGTCCTGAATATCCCCCAGATTAATAATCGCTTCATCGCTGGCTGACAACTCCCGCTTTTTTTCATCATAGAGAATCCTTAAAATCAGCAGAATAATGGATTCATATAATTTCAGATTTAACCGGTTATAATTCTGAGGGTTCGTAAGCTGAATAACTCCGTCATCTTCATTGATTTCAAGACGATAGCCCAGTACAGACAGATATTCCCGAAATTCACTTCTGTATTTAAGAACAAAATAATAATCCGTTCGATTTGTCACATTTCCCTTGCACAAAAAACAATGACTAAGCAGCCGGTTGCAAATCCGCTTAAATTCATCCTTGTCCCTTTGCAGCATATTTCCTAATAATTCCACATCTATTTCCTCCAGATTTTAAAATCTCTGAACCGGAAACCATTGACTTCTTTTTCTTCTCCGGTCTCGATTCCATACCGCATATTTTTTCTTTGGCCATACAGACGCACATAGATGATTTTCACAAAATCCTCCGTGTCAGCTAACGGAAGCTGAGTGGCAAGCATTTCCTTTCTTTCGCCCATACATTCGTCTACATAACGCTCAATTTTCTCGACACTTAAAACCCTTTGCAGCTTTTCCATCATGCGGCGCATTTTTTCCTGGCGCAGCCTCATATCCGGTTCCCGGCCTGCCATCTGCTGAGGCTCGAATGCCTTCTTTCCCTCAACCGGAGAGTAAAGCGAGCCTTCATCCAGAAAGCCGCAGCTAAAAATCTGCACAAGCTTGTCCAGAAATTCAATCTCATAGATACCGCCAAGCTCCAGCTTTTCTTCATCCATCACCTCATGTATTCCCACAAGAAGCTCCTTTAACTGTCCGCGGATATCTTCATTTCCTGATAAAAGAAACTTGGCCCGGTTAATGGCGGCGCGCTGATACTGGGTATTTTTCTGATTAATTTCATTTAAAATGTCATCCATATTCCGGAAGGCCTCAATCACCTCGTGAAGATAATGGTACACATTTTCCTTTGCCATCTCTAAATCCGTTTCCTGCAGGCTGGCAAGCTCTGCCGCGGCCTTTTCTATGTATGACCGGCTTCTGCTCTTGCTTTCCAGTCTTTCGATAATCTCCGGCCGAAACTTTGATACATTGTCGGATGTAAGCAGCCGGTGGTACGCCTTGTCCACAATATTGGTAATATAGTCGTTAAACAAAGCGTCCATAATCTCCGCCACTGTACTGTGCTTTGTAAGCTCATCAATATAGTGCTTAATATTGGAATTAAGATTTTTAAGTCCTGTAATTAAAAAGTCTGTATTCTCCCGAATCTGTAACAGAACAACTCCCGGATTGTCTGTATTTCCCCTGACCAGACTGTATATTGTATAAATATAGCCCTGGTACTCAATCTGCTTTCCTTCTTCAATCTCAAGCAGGGTTTTCATAATCCGCACGGAATATTCTTTAAAATTCACCCGCTGCACATAGCTTTTATCTGTCTCAATTTCAAGCCAGCCATAGTATTCCAGCTTTCGCAGAATCCCGTTTGCCTTTCCCCGGCTGTCAGCCCCTGCAAAATCCTCCTCCACAATTTCCGCTGCCGCGGACTGCTCGAAATAATACTGAAGCTCATCAACGAGCACTTCTCTTTCTATACCAAAAGAAAGCTGGTAATCCATAACGGAAAACAGCTTGCATATACACTCCCAATATACAATTTTATTCGGAGAAGAAAGGGGAACAAAAAAGTTCCCCGGCAAAACATGAAACATCATTCAATTTCCTCTTTCGTATGCTATTTTTTACATCCGGTCAAATCTTAAACTCTTTCCGCTTTTCAAATATATCCTCCCGGTCCTTTATTTCCAAAGCTAAATCCACAAGCTGGGGCGGCGTGTTAAGCTCTGGCCGCTCGATAACCAAATCTGTCAGCCGCTCCAAAATGGCACCGAGAAGCGGGCCGGGGGCAATACCGGCCTTTATCAGCTCCTGCCCGCCAATGGCCAGCATTTTCACACAATAACATTCCCCGGCGTCTATAGCCTGATGGTAAATCCGCTCTTTTTCCTTTAAAAGCTCCAGCTTTCTTGCGATGACAGATGGGCTTTTTGCCAATATGTCCGCCCTCTGCACCCGGATAAAATCTTCAAAAATATCGCTTCCGACACGATTTAAGGCACGGCGCACATGCACCGGAGAAGCATCATATTTCAGCCCGTGCCATTTGACAAGGCGTACGACCCGGTTTGTCGTATCATTATCAAACTTAAGTCTTTTTAATATATCTTTAGCGATCCGGGCGCTGACCTCGGGATGGCGGTAAAAAATATCACGGCCATCGACACATTTTTTGACTTCCGGCTTTCCAAAATCGTGAAAGAGCATTGTCAGGCGCAGGTATGCCTTTGGCTCTATATTTTGCATAGCCTTGATCGTATGAACATCTACAGTATAAATATGATTCGGCGTATTCTGCCCTACGCCTACAATTCTGTCATATTCCGGCAAAATCACCGAAGTAATGCCAAGCTCAAAAGCCGTATGCAGCTTCTGGGGGCAGGGAGATATAAGCAGCTTCACAAGCTCCGCCTGAACCCTCTCTGCACTTATATTTTTAAGAAGGTGGGCTTTTTCCCGGATCGCCTGAGCCGTTTTGGGTTCAATATCGAATTTCAGCTGCGCCGCAAAACGCACAGCCCGCAAAATTCTTAAGGCATCCTCGTCAAATCTTTGTCCGGCGCAGCCGACACAGCGGACCCGCTTCTTTTTTAAATCCTCCAGCCCTTCATACAAATCGACAATACCCGTCGAGGGATTATAGGCCATGGCGTTGATTGTAAAATCCCGCCGGGCCAGATCCTCCCGCAAGCTGCCCGTAAATTCCACAGACTTTGGATGGCGGCTATCCTCATATTCCCCGTCAATGCGATAGGTTGTCACCTCAAAGCCTTCTTTGTCAAGCAGAACGGTCACAGTTCCGTGTTCAATTCCGGTATCTACAGTCCGGTCAAATACTTTTTTTACCTGCCATGGCTTTGCAGAGGTTGTAATATCCCAATCTCCGGGAACCCTGCCTAAAATACTGTCACGCACACATCCGCCGACAATATACGCCTCATAACCATTGTCCTGAAGCTTTTTAATAATATATTCAACCTTCTTTGGCATTTGTATGATTTTCATAGGCGCCTCCTTCATCATCTTTCCCTGAAAATTCGTAACTATTCAGCCATGCCATCTCGGATTCGCAGCTGACACTGCTTTTTTGCTGCTTACGCAGCTAAATCCTCGATTATGGCGTACCTCCATATGTCTGGTAATACAAAACTCCTCTGCAAGCAAGCCTGCCGTCTACGCTCTGCTTCGGTCGGCGCAGGACAGACATCCACCGGACGTCTTGCGCCAGAATTTTTGTATTACCAGCCGCATGGCTGAATAGTTACTTCACAATAAACGTCAAACCAGCCGCAGCACAACTCCTGCCACTTTTTAGCCGCCGCCTCATACTCCGCTTTTTTGAGATGGATCTCCGTTTCAGCTTCGCTATTGCCGCCTTCAAAAATATCTGGACCTTCCTTGTAGGCGGTCAGGCTGGCCTGCCATTTTTCCCATGCCTCCCGGGCCGCCTTACCGGCCGCCGCCATAGCCTCTCCCGCCAGGCGCAGCCGCCATTCATCATAGGCTTCCTCCGTATCTATTTCTCTTAAGCGGTGACGCTCAGGCTTTGGTATGGCGCGAAGGCCCTCAATCATTGCAGCCTCCCTCGCGTCTATACTGGCTTTTAGCCCCCCGCCCTCTGCCTGCCGTTTTCTTTCTATATAATGAGCATATCCAAAAGGGTAATAGGCGGCTTTGTCCTTTTCAAAGATTAATATCTCACTGGCAACCCGAGCTGTAAAGTAACGGTCATGGGAAATAAAAAGAA
>JAGZDD010000023.1 GCA_018369015.1 Clostridiales bacterium
CCGCTCTGCGCGAGTGCGCATCCAAAGCGGAGCTTTTTTATTTAATAGGAAACGAAGTTTCCTATTCAACAAGAAAGAATCCTGCTTTGCAGGATTCTCCGCCTGAGGCGGGTCGCGCAAGCGACATCTTCCATTCCGCCGCAGTGCGATCCAAAGCGGAGCTTTTTTATTTAATAGGAAACGAAGTTTCCTATTAAATAAAAAACGGCCGGACATTATTCTTTTGTCCGACCGTTTTTCTTTAAATTTAACCGTGCCTTTTCCATTTCCTTTTTCCTGTCAGTATCTAATTTTTCAATGAGCGGCAGTATCGCCTTGCTCTCCTCCCTGCCCAGTCTTCCCTGGGAAAAAATATACTGTTCAATGGCATTATAAAGGGCGTATTCTTCCATGTACTGGCCGCCAAACCATATTTCGCCCAGACCTGCCATGCACTGCTCAAAATTCAGCAGCCGGAGCTTTTTCAACATCCTGTCCGTGTTATCATTTTGTATATTTTTTTTGCTGCCCGCAAGGAGGGTCCATAAATCCGCCACTTCAAAAATTCTTGTCTGCCCCAGGGCATAACGCTCAGCCATGCGCTGGATCATATAAATATATGCCAGATCTTTGTCAAGCTTATGAACGTATTTCATACTCGGCTCCCGGTCATACATTTTCAAATCTGCCGGAAAAAGCTTGCGCCCGTTTTTCAAAAATTTCAAAGGAAGCTTTCCATATAAAATCAAATTTACCCCGGGTATCCGTTCCATAAATATTTCATTTTCTCCGGAAAGTTTTGTCACCTCATAGTCGCAGCCTTCCAATAGATTGACAAAGGGGAAAAGCTGCTCATTTTCGACCCATATTTCGATGGGCGTTTTGGTCCGCATTTCTCTTTTGCTGTAAAGCGCGCACATAGGCTCTGAACTAAAAATCATCCCGTGAAGCTTTTGCTTTTCAAAAATTTCCCGAAGCTCGGCTTCTGCCTGAATATAAACCTCATCTAAGAGAAGCTGCTTTTTATATTTTTCAAAAAACAGCTCCCGAATTTCAGGGCTTGCCTCATCTTCCTCGCCAAGCAGCCCGATATAAACAGTACCCGCCACATTGTGCAGCTCTGCCAGGCTAAAAATTTTCTCCCAGTTCAGCCGCTTAAAAAGCGTTGGAAATCTTTTGCCATTGATCACCGAGGAAATAATCATAATCAGGTAGCGTGTCTCATAATCAATCTGTCCCATGTTTCCTTCCCCCTTATGAATTTTTCAAATGATGGTTTTTTAAATCCAGAACTTTTCGTTCTTCATATATATCCAATGCTTTTAAATTATAAACCGACCGCTTTTCATCAGCGACAATGACCCCTTTAACCAGGGTGATCACTCTTTGCTTCATCATCGTGACAAGGCCCGTCGCATGGCTGGCCGCTACAATGGTCATTCCCTGATGGTTCAGCTCCTTAAGTAAAAGCATCATATCCCAGGCATTGTCCGGGTCTAAATTGGCTGTCGGCTCGTCTAAAATAAGCAGCCATGGGTCCATAACGATTGCCCTGGCCAGCAGTACCCGTGCCCGTTCGCCCTCCGATAATTCTAAAGGATAGCAGTCCGCTTTAGACTCCACACCGACCCGGGAAAGGGTATTTAAAATGTGCCTCCGATACTTTTTGACAGATTTCCCGCTGACTCTTACGGCCAATTCTACATTCTCGTAAACCGTACGCTCCGCAATGCACCCAAGGTTTTTATCCATAATCCCAATCCTTCTGCGGTACATGACATCCTTCCTGCGGTTTATGGCGCGAAAATCATAATCATCCACAATGATCGCGCCGCTGCTGGCTTTTTCCTGGCGGCTTAAAAGCTTTAAGATCGTACTTTTCCCGGCGCCATTCCTGCCGATAATAAAAACAAACTCCCCCTCTTTGATTTGAAACGACACATTTTCTATGGCAGCGAGAGCCCCATAATTTTTACATACCTTTTCAAATTGAATTTTCAATATCTTTCAACCTTCCCATATTAATTTTTCAATTAAAATGCCGATGATAATATATGTAACCGTTTTGGCGGCGGGAAGTCGGCAAAAAATAAGCTTCCGCCGTCTAAACTGCTGCGGATATCGATGAATATATATATATCATCGGCATTTTTGCCGGATTCATTAACAACAGAGCAGCTTTTTTCACTATAAACCTTCGGAGAAAAAGTATGAAAATTAAAATTTCTGTTCTATGCTGTGCAGTTTTGCTGCTGTGTATTTTATTTTTTTTGGTAACAGCATTTTCCGGTCCGCCCCAAAAAACAAAGTCTGCGCCTCCTGAGGTTTTAGGCGCCGGCAGTGTTCCATCAAAAATTACGGAACAAAGCTTTTTTTGTGACTATCATCCCGACAGCTATACGGCGCAAGATGAGTTCAGCAAAAAACTCATCGCAAAAACCGGAACATTAACCTATTATTGCCAGCTCGACCCCCGCTGGGCTAATTTTCTTTGCGGCGGGCAGGATCCCCTGTCGCGCTACGGCTGCGGGCCGACAGCTCTTGCAATGCTTGTCACCAGCTTTACAAATACAGAACTTACGCCGCCCCAGGCGGCTTCCTGGGCTTATGCAAATGGCTATTATATTGAAGGCTCCGGTTCTTTACACAGCCTGATTCCCAAAGGCGCCGCTGCCTTTGGTTTAAAGTGCGCCAGTATGGAAAAGCCTACGGCTTCCAAAATAAAAGAATCCCTGGACAAGGGAAATATCCTTGTCGCCCTCATGGGGCCGGGGCATTTTACCGATAATGGCCATTTTATTATTATTTATACATATTCCAGCGATACCCAGGTGTATATTGCTGACCCTAAGGAACCCAAAAATTGCGACATTCCGTGGGATATTGATGTCATTCTTAATGAGCTTAACCAAAACGCTGTTTCCGGCGGGCCTATGTGGGAAATCAGCATTGCATAGCTTTGTTTCATTTTTTGGCGACCGCCCGTGCAAGCCCGGAGGTCGCCCTCCGGGCTTATCGCGAAAAAAAGAGGCAGAGAAAAAACGTTCCTCCGTTTTTTCTCTGCCTTTTTCGTTCCCGGTGCGCATCGGCCGCCGGCCTCATCCGCGCCCGCGAAAGCTGCGTCTTTAATATTTACTGTTATCAAAAAACATCGGTTCATCCGCCGTTTCACGGGCTGCCAGGCGTTTTTCCGGCACGGCAGCGTCAAAGCGCTGATCCGACAAGTGTTCCGGCGTTTCCCAGCCATTTCCATTTAAGCGGAATTTTTTGACAAGCTGCTTTAAAAGCTCGGACTGGCTGGATAATTCCTCGCTCGCCGCAGCGCTTCCCTCAGCGGTGGCGGAATTGGTCTGTACAACGCTGGAAATCTGGTCAACCCCCACAACCACCTGGGCTGTGGCATTAGACTGTTCCTCTGTGGACTTCGTAATCATATCAACAATTTCAGCGACCTTCTGGGTACTTGCCACAACCTTTGACAGTGAAGCCGCCGTTTCATCGGCAATTTTCTGTCCTTTATTGACAGCCCGCAGCGATGTTTCCACAAGCTGGGAAGTACTCTGAGAGGCAGCCGCGCTCTTTGCCGCAAGATTTTGGACTTCATCGGCAACTACGGCAAAGCCTTTGCCTGCGGCCCCTGCCCGGGCGGCCTCCACAGCGGCGTTGAGCGCCAGAATATTTGTCTGGAAAGCAATATCTTCAATCGTTTTGATAATTTTTTCAATTTGCGTTGAGCTTTCGCTGATTTCCTGCATCGCGCCGATCATATCCTTCATCTGGCTGTTGCACAGTTCAACGATCGTTTTTGCATTATCGGTCTGAAGGTGGGCCTGAGCGGCATTTTCAGCGGTTTCTTTAATTCCGGCGGAAATTTCGTTCAATGTCGACGCCAGTTCTTCCACAGAGGATGCCTGCTCTGTGGCTCCCTGAGCTAAAGTCTGGGAACCGGAGGAGAGCTGCTGCGCACCGCCGGCAACCTGGTCGGACGCCTGGTCAATCCGCACTAATGTCTTGCTGATATCTATTTCCATTTCCCTCACAGATTCCAATAATGGCAAAAATTCGCCGCTGTACATCTTGGCATCCTTTGATTCCAGAGAAAAATCCCCGTCTGCCATTCCTGCTAAAAGGTATTTCAAATCCTTAATCATTGACGAGAGCCTTACAATCATAAGACGCATGTCTTCGGCCAGGTTTCCAAGCTCGTCCCGGGAATGGTAGGTCACGTTAATGTCCAGATTTCCGTCCGCCAGCTTTTTCGCCGCGCTTTGAAGCTCTATGATAGGATGTGTAAAGTTTTTCCGCATAGCCAGTGCTAAAATGAGCGTAACCGCCGCTGTAACAATGGCTATAATAACAATAGCAGCCATCGTTAAGTTTTTTTGACTCATGGACTGAGCATAGGCGTCCTCTGCGGCAGTTTTTGAATCTGCCGTCAGTTGATCTAGACAGACTTTTGCCTCCTCATATTTTGGCAGTATAACATTCAGGTAAATGTCCTGCGCTTCACTTTTTTTGTTTTCTCTAAGAAGAGTAAAAACCTGGTTCAAACTATCGACGCTTGAATCCATAATATTTTTGAAGTTTGATACAGTTCCGGTGTCTGAGCTGAAATTTGATAAAAGATATCCTAAGGAATCCTCCATTTCCGCAATTTTTGCTTCCGCCTCAGCGACAAACTGCTCAATCTGCTCCGGATCCTCGCTCATTGAAGCAAACCCAATATTTCCGCTGATAGATTCCACACCGGTTTTAATCTCCATAGCATAAGCCTCATTCGTATATGCGCCTTTATAAAAGCTCGTAAACTGAGCTGAAATCGATGACAATGCCATAATTGCACATACAACAGTGATTATAAAAAGTACAATGATTATCCCAAACGTTAGAGATAATTTTTTGCTGATTTTCAGATTTTTCATTTCAGATACTCCTTTTACCTTTTTCACTACTGTAAAACGAAGAATTACCTGCAAGTCTTTGACTAAATGTCTTATCAATATTAATTGCCTGGGCAAAAAGTTTCCTCGTGGCCCCGGAAATATCAAAAATCCGCTTTTCGCCAGTTCCCTCAGGAACCCCTGCGCTTCCCCACAGACAGGCAGAAAGACGGGCCTGCTGGTCTTTGCCGCAGCAGTGCAGCAGTTGATACAAAATTTCATTAATTTTGTCGATACCGTCCATTTCCTCCTGACGCATTTGTATCAATAGCTGGGTACTCACTCTGTCATTCCTGTGCAGCGATTGTGCAATTTCCTGTGTCAGTCTTAAAATTTCATTTGCTTTTGTATATCTGCGCTGCACATGGATCAGAAGTTCTTCTAAAAGCTCATCCTCCCGTTCTTTCATAAGACACCTCCTGTATTCTCCGTACAATTTAAAATTCAGCCAGACGGCTTGCCTGCCGGAAAGAATCACGCAGTTCCTGCGCAAAGCTCCTGACTTCTCCTATGATTTCCTCATTACGCCTGGCGCTGGCCCGGCCTAATTCATAAATAAAATAGTCATATAACGCATTCAGATTTCTGCTGATTTCAAATTCCCTTCTCAGGGTATTTTTCAAATATTGGATAATTCTTACAGAACGGGCAATACAATCCTGATAAACATCCTTATCGTCGTCTTCTAAGGCAAGCTCCGCCTGTTTTAACCTTTTAATCAGCTCGTCATAAAGCGTGATCAGCATTTCCCCTTGTGTCATTGTATTAATCGACTGCAATTTATACTGCTTGAAATTTTTCTGGTCCATTTTCCCTTAAAGTTCCTCTCTTACCCGTGATATTAACCAAACTGCTGGCTCAGCCAGCTGCTCTGGCTGTTCATCTGTGAGATTAACGTTTCCAGAGAAGTAAACTGCTGCACATAGCGATCCTGTTCAGATTTCAGCCGTTCCTTCAAATTTTCAATAATCTTGTCAATTTCTTCCATTTCTTTATAAATGGAATTTTGGGTAACACTTGTAGCCGCCTTGGTCGATCCGGCCCGGCGGATTAAAATCCCCTTACTGCTCATGGAACCCATTGTCTGAACATATTTATCCAACATACTATCCAGCTTTACAGCCAAACCGTCAACCCCTGTTTCTGCTTTTTTCTGGGTAAATAAAGCTTCTACCCCGGAAGGGTCAGAAGTCAATGCCGCTTTGAGCTTACTTTCATCTACGGACAGCTTTCCATTATCAGCGGCATTGGAAGATATTGTAATACCGATCTTTTCAAATTCAGCGATCAGGGCAGGGTCGAGCACAAACCGCATATCAGAGCTTAAGGAACGCAGATCTGTATCATTGAACAAAATCCCCTCTTTGGCTTTTTCTTCCCACAGTTTGATCTCATCCTCGCTCATTTCCTTTTTCTGGCTGTCTGTCAGCGGTGCGTAATCTCTGTCCGGGCGTGTTGAAACCTCTTTGTTTACCAATTCAATGATCTCATTATATTGTTCAATCATATCCTTGATACCATCGATAATTTTATCTGTATCTACCTGGGCGTCAAATGTAACCGCCTCCGTTCCTTCGATTAAATCGCCGCTGCTGTCATAGCCAAATGTGCCTTTTAAAGAAACTGTCACACCGTCCATTGTAAAGCTGTTGCTTCCTCTGTATAAGTCTAAAATTTCTCCGTTCGACTGCTGAATTGTTATAACCGCATCCTGACCCTGGGTCACATCGTACCGCTTGCTTCCCCCGCTTCCAAAAAGCACATCCAGGCCGGATTGTAACGGCTTTCCCTCAGAATCACTGGCATCTCCCTCAGAAAATACAATACTGCCTCCGGCCCCCTCGTTTAAGGAAACCATGGTCAGCCGGTTTGTCGTACTTTCATAGCTGATTTTCACTCCGGCGTCAGACTCATTAATTTTTGACATAATCTCATAAAGAGAATCGCTGCCCTTAAAGGTAATCTGTACCCCATTAATTTTTAATCCATAAGACGCATTTGGGTCAATCGTTCCGCTCGCAGCTAAAAAGCCGGAGTCCGCCAGCGATGCCTGAAGATTTACCCGGTTCGATGAGCCGGCCACGGTATTGAACGCGCCGTTTTTTCCCAGCATGGCATCGCCGCCGGAGTCCAGTGAAAAAACGGATGTCTCATCTTCCACCAGCCGTCCGCCTTCTGTGCGCATTGTCTTAAAAGATAACTTGCCGTCGCTTAGTCCGACCTTAATCCGGTCGGTTCCGAACGCAGCATTCAGCTTATTTTGTAAATCCGTCTGAAGATTTACCAGAGCATTTCCCCCTGAGTATCTCCCTGCATCATCGGATAAAGTAATCGTTTCTGTTTTTCCGTTGTAGGAAAATGTTAATGTGTTTCCTGCCAGAACGTCTCCAAAGCTGCGTTTTGTTATAAGGTTCGCAGCATTTTCAGCTTTTACTGAACCATTTTGCTGCAGCTCCACAGGCTCCCATGTTCCTTCTTCTGTTTCAAATCCCATGTATTCCAAGGCACTTCCAGACTTTAATTTCACAATATTGCCATTTGTATCAACATTTTTCATGGAAAAATGTCCGTCCTGAAACTCAACCTTTATAATATCCGCAAGATTTTCTACACCGTCAACGCCGGCGTTCACCGCCACAGATTCAAGAGCCTTATTAATCGAAGCTGCGGCTTTTTCCGCTGTAGTGTAGTCGTATGTAAAGGTTTCATTCCCTTCGCCCTTGACCTCTCCCGTTGGAAGCGTGACATAATAGTCGGTATCTCCGTAGCTTATTGTAAGCGTTTTGCCTTCCAAATTTGTAATATCAAAGTTTTGTGAAGGATCTAATTTTCCTGTCGTTAAAATACCGCTTGATATTTTACCGGTAATTGCCTGAGTATTTTTAGCAAGCTGTTTCACTCCCAGCAAGGACCATGAAAGATCTGAGGTCGCTGCTCCTGAAATGTCGATGTATTTTCCATTAGCGCCATTGACGGTAATATGATTCTTTCCCCAAAACGAAGAACTGAACAGATTTGTCGGAGAGGTCAGCGTCGATGTATACTTTTCAGCAAAATCAATCATCTTATCACTAATATTTCTGAAAGCGTCCATTTCCCACTGAAGTTTCGTTTTTTCCTGTTTCTGTTTATCAATTTTACTCTGAGTTCCCGATGTCATCTGCTCGATCAAAGAATCCCGGTCTAAACCACTGGCTAAGCCTCCATAGCCCCGGATACTTCCAAGACTGCCGCTTGTGGAACTGCTTAAGCCGCCGATACTTGCCATATCTAATCACTCCTTAAATTCTAATCATGTTATTGTTCACAGGGTGAACAGCAACGAATCATCAAAAGGTCTACATTTTTCTCATTTACTTATTTATCGACATATAGTATACTAATGTTAATATTTTTCTCATTTTTTATTGACAAATTTTATAATGATTTCATACGGAGGAATTGATTTTGGCAACTGTTATCGTCATTACAAATCAAAAAGGCGGCGTGGGAAAAACAACAACTACCGCCGCAGTAGCCACCGCTCTTTTTTCAAATAAAAAAAAGGTACTTGGAATTGATCTTGATCCCCAGGGCAATCTCGGTTTCAGTCTCGGAATGGATCCGGACTCTTCCTCTACGATTTACGATGTTTTGACAAAAAATGTGCCTATCCACAAGGCCATTCACCGGACGGATTACTGCGACATTATTCCGTCAAATATACTTCTTAGCAGCGCTGAGCTTGAACTTAATGTCCGTGGCCGCGAGCTTCTTTTAAAAAATGCCTTAGAACCTGTAAAGGACTTTTACGATTATATTATTATCGATACCCCGCCGGCATTGAATATCCTCACAGTGAACGCCTATACGGCGGCTGACGGCCTGATCATCCCCATGGTCCCCGAAATTCTAAGTATTCTTGGCGTTGCTCAGCTTAAGGAAACCGTTGATTCTGTCCGACATTCATTTAATCCAGCCTTAAACGTCCTTGGTATCCTCCTCACTAAATATAATTCCCGGACACTGTTAGCCAGAGAAGTGAAAGAAATGGCAGAAGAAATCGCAAGATCGATCGGCACTTCTGTATTTCATACATCGATCCGCCCGGGAGTTTCTGTGGCAGAGGCCCCTGCCCACGGACTTTCAATTTATGATTACGCCCCCCGCTCCAATCCTGCACGGGATTATAAAGCCTTTGTAAATGAATTATTAACCAAACTTTGAAAAGGATGAATATTATGTCAAAAAAAAGCAGTAAAACTGCCCATGTGTTAAGCCTGCTCTCGAATCCCGATAAAAGCTCTGCTGAAATTTCAGAACCGGACAGGGCTGAAATTTCAGAGCCGGGCAGCCCTGCCAAAGCAGCGCAGCCCCCGGAGCCGTCCGATACAGCTTACGTTCCGGGAATTTCCATTATTTCTGATTCTGATAATGAAAACGACGCCCTTTCTGAAAAAATCCGCCAAAAGCTTACGCAGTATTATGAACCGCAAAAAGAATCCGAAGCCGATCTGGACGCCGCAAATCCCCCGCAGGAATACAGCAATCCTGAACCGGTTCCCAAAGACGATGAACCGGCCTGCGATTTTATTTTTTTAAATCTCATGGAAGCTATTGTCCGGGATAAAATCATTTATTTTATGCGTGAATTTGGCGTATGCACGTGCCCAAGGTGCATGGAAGATACGATTGCCCTCACCTTAAACGGGCTGCCGCCAAAATATATGGTCGTAGCTGCTTACGCAAAGGATTCCCTGGTCAGCTATT
This sequence comes from Clostridiales bacterium, assembly GCA_018369015.1. Lineage (GTDB taxonomy): Bacteria > Bacillota > Clostridia > Lachnospirales > Lachnospiraceae > Catenibacillus. The sequence goes on from JAGZDD010000023.1 coordinate 9,669, forward strand.
ACGCCACAAAATATATTACCCAGATTACAGTGGAAGCGACAAAAGCCTGCTCAGCTATTCTCAATCACCCGCGCCACTAAAGCCTCCTGCATTGCGGCAGCCCCAAAAAAAGTATTCCGCATTGGAGCGGCCATGCAAAAACGCCCCGCATTGCGGCAGACGAAAAAACCCCGGAAGCTTCTGATCGACAAAAGCTGTCCGGGGCTTTCTTTACTAAGGCTTCCCTTATATAAAAATTTAAGACTATTCTTCTTTTAGAATTTAAGGCTGTTCTTCTTTAAAAATAATAAGCTCCTGCCAGATCTCATCGACACTGTCCACACAGGCCATATAGATCCTGGCCAGCTCGTTGACGGCAATGTTTAGCTGCCCCGCATATTTTTGGACAGATTTCCAGTCCGCCTTTTCGTAAGATAAAATCAAATTATAAAAAGGTGCTGCCGGCCCCTCCCCGGAAACCAGCGCGGATTTAATCGTATCATTAATCGGCAGATCCTCAAGGATCTCACTCATCGGAGCATCAATCATGCTATCCAGCGTTGAAAACATCCCAAGCATATACGCATCCTGGCGTTCAATGACCTTGTTTTCAAACTCTGCCGCCAGCTTTGCCCCAAATGTTGCTCTTAAGAAAGAGGTTTTCATTAGCTCCTCATAATTTTGCGTATCTTTATCAAATGTCAGAATATACACCCACTGCCTTAACTGGTTCAGCCCTATGGTCACTAAAGCCTGGCGTGTTGATGAAATTTCGTGGCGGGCGGCAAAATAAGGAGAATTGGCCATTTTAAGCAGGCTATATGTCAGCGCCACATCGCGGTTAATAATTTCTTCAATTTCCCCCATATCCGGCTCGTCCTTTGACAGGGCGATAATCAGGTGAAATAAATTTCCCTGGAGATAGTCCACTTTGCTTATTTTAGATTCTGTCGTCCTGGCAATATAGCTGCCCTCCACATAATCGACGCCAATTTTTTTGGCAAGCTCATACTGCTCCTTTGAATTAACATTCACTGCAATACACTTTTTCCCAAAGCCCTGGGCCATTTTTACAATGTTATCCACAGAATCCATTGTTCTTTGGCTTTTATTTCCCGAAAAATCGACTTTCACATAATCCACATATTCCAAAAGGCTAAAATACTTTGGAGTGAATTGGAAGTCTTTAATCGCCAGCGCATAGCCGTCCTTCTGGTACCGCTCAAAAATCACCTGCGCCAGAGGGTGGACAATAATGCTGTCCTCGATCTGGATCACAACCTTACTGCTGTCAAAGATTTTCGGCGTATTCCTGAAAAGCAGCGACGGCGTAAAGGTGATAAACGTCTTTTTATCATTAAAAAGCCTTCCTGAATTTTCTGTCAAAAAACCAATAATTGTTCCTGCGGCGGCTGCCTCTAAGCTGCTGTTATAAAAAGACTCCCCATCCTGCATTAAAAGCTCATAGCCAATAATTTCACCGTCACTTGAATTTTTAATTGCCTGTCTTACAACACATTTATCCATTTTCATTACCCCCATTATTTTGAAGCAGACTGTCAATCACAGATACTAAACGTCCGATTTCAGGTTTGGACAGTTGGGCGTCAGCCCCGAGTTCCTCTCCTTTAATTTTCATCTCAGGACTTATGAGTGATGAAAAAATAACTAAAGGTATGCGCTTGAGTATACTGTCTTCCTTAACAAGCTTTGTTAAGCGGTGTCCGTCCATCTCGGGCATCTCTATATCTGTAATAATAATATTCACTTTTTTATCCAGATCTTCATCAGAACGTACCGTTTTCAAATAGTTCCATGCTTCCCGGCCATTATTAAAATTTTTAATATTCACATAGCCGGCTTTCGTCAGGGCGGTATCAATCATCTTGCGCAAAAGCAGGGAATCCTCCGCAAGAAGTATACAGCTTTCATTCCGTTCCCTCTGGCCCATAGCGTCGATTTCAGAAAGCTGTATGGATGTCTGAGGCGCAATATCTGCAACAATCTTTTCAAAATCCAAAATGGTCACAAGTTTATCCCCGCATTGGGCAATGCCGGTAGCCACGCCGTCCTCTCCCTGGCTGATCGTATTATCCGGTTTGTGAATATCTTCCCAGGATATTCTGCTGATCCCCAAAACAGAGTGTACCCGGAAGGCAATATTCATTTTATTAAAATTAGTAATAATAAATAAATCCCTTTCGCCTTTTTCACTCTGCCCGGTTAAATATTTGGGAAGGTCAATGACCGTCAGGACAATATCCCTCGGCTTAAAAATGCCCTCCACAGCCATATGCGCATGAGGCATTGGCTTTACTCGGTCTGACATCATAATTTCCCTGACCTTGGCAACATTAATGCCGTACAGTTCACCTAAAATCGTAAACTGCATAATCTCAATTTCATTGGTTCCTGATTCTAACAAAATCTCCGTCTGCGCCATATGTATCACTCCTCACCTACAATACCAGCTCTGCTCTCCCAAAAGTGCGGATGACCACATTGCCGGTACTGACATCTAAAAGCATTGTCCGGGCATAATTACCTCCGGTATCCTCCGCTTTAATAAAAATACCGTTCACCCGCATAATATTTTTAACACTTTCTATATTTCTCTGGCCAATATTTCCCAAACTTCCCCCGGAAGTTTTAAACATCGTCGCTCCCCCTGCAATTTTACAGGCAAGCCTGGATTTTACCGCGCCATAAGCCGTCATTTTTCTTAATGCATCCTCAAGTCCGGTATCGGCAAATTTATATATGTTTGATTCTAAACTGCTTTGCCGTTTCGGAAGCATAATATGGACCAGCGCCCCAAGCTTAATCACAGGATCGTATAAAGAAATGCCAATACAGGAGCCAAGGGCATAGGTAATCAAAATTCCCTCCCCCCGAAGTATTTTCATATCCGCAATCCCTACAGAATACTTCTTTTCCATTAATGTTCCACTCCTAACCGCCGCATTAAAACATTCAGGCAATGCATGTCCGGAAGGAGTAAAAGTTCACTGTTCATTTCTTTTCCCTGGATAATAAACTTACCGTTAATCATCATAATTTTGTCAGAATCATACCCCAGTTCAGCCATAGGAACGGTCAATATACCTCCGACCATATTAATTGAAATTGCAGGAACTGAAATGCGGATCTCTAATCCCGTCAAGGTCGATATGGCATTAATATAAGAAGAAATCATAATATTTCCAATTTCTTCCAGGGCAGATACTTTCATATCTGTCAGCAGCGAAAAATCCTGAATCGTTTCGCCCAGGCTTTTTTCCAAAATAAGATTCACAAAGTCCAGACGTAAAATAAAGAGCATAATCCCCTCAATTTCCCCGGACATTTCTACAAGAACTGCCGCCACAATTTCCTCCGGATTTCCGATTTTTTGTACGGCTTCATTAAATCCCAGAACATAAACCTGGGGAATTGTCATTTTAATTTCTTCGCTGAGCATACCGGATAATGCCGTCGCGGCATTTCCGGTGCCGATGCTTCCGATTTCCCTGATCACATCTAAATGGATCAAATCCATATCTTCATAGCGCTTAATTTCCATTAAAGTATCTCCTATTGACGCAGCGTATTAATTGTGTTCATAACCTCATCCGATGTCTGGATCATTTTAAGAGAATAGGAATAGGCCCTCTGACATTCAATAATGCGGGTCATCTCATCAATCATATCGGTACCTGATGGCTCAAGGGCCCCTTGTTTAAGCTGCGCCCCGGTATTCAAATAAGGGTTCCCGTTTTTCTGCGTCGGCACAAATTCATTATTGCCGACGCTTTCCATGCCATTTTGAAACGCAAAGCCCCACACTGACGGTTCTGCGCTTAAGGTCTCTCCTGCCACGGTAATCGGGGCGCCTGCGGCGTCTAATACTCTGTGGCCCTCGTCGTTTACAAGGTACATCGTGCCGCCCTGCTCAGATAAGGAAAAATGTCCGTTTCGGCTATAATATATACGGTTATCCTCCGGATCTGCCAGCCTGAAAAAGCCATCCCCGATAATTGCAAAATCATAGGCGCCATTGGTTTCCTCAAAGCCATTATCTGAAAATATGGTATCTGTTTTTTCCACATGGGCTCCGCTGCCGGCCGATACCTTTTTGCTGCCGTTCATATTATAGTACATAAGCTGTGAAAACACCGCGTTCTTTGGTTTAAATCCCGCAGTATCGACATTGGCAAGATTATTCGCCGTAACATCCATCCTGGCCTGCTGGGCCGCAGCGCCCGCAGCCGCAGTATAAAATGATGTATACATTTTCCATTCCTCCTAATTATGATACGCTGCCGATCTGAGACGCTTTTCCCATTAACTGGTCGTACATTTTAAGCACCTGGGCCGAGCTTTGTATAGCCCTCTGGCTGGACATCATTGCTACCATTTCCCCGATCATAGATACATTGGAGCCTTCCAAAGCTCCCTGGACGATTTGGGCGTTTGATCCCTGGGGCGCCGCGCCTGTAACAAACATACCGTTTCCGTCTTTTTCAAGCTGCGTATAATCTTCAAAATCCACAACGGCAATCTGGCCAAGATACGCGCCGTCAAGACGGCTAAAAATCTGCCCCGCAGCGTCCACCTCAATCTGGTCGGTCGGAAGCTGTATCGCGCCCCCATTTCCCAGCACCCTGCCAATTCCCGGAAGGGTTAAGTAGCCTTCATTATCTGTGGTAAAGCTTCCAGAGCGGGTGTAGACGGTGCCTTCCGGCGTCTGGATCTGGAAAAATCCATTGCCTTCCAGCGCAAAATCCAGGACGTTTCCGGTACTTTCAATGGCACCGTTTTCAAAATTTGTCGCCGTCGTATCAGAAGCCCACATTCTGCTCACAGTTCCCACAGCGGCCGGCGTTTTTTTATCAGTGCCCCCGGTTCTGTAAAGCATTTCCTCCCTGAAGGTTGTGCCTAAAAAGGTATCGCTCTTATAGCCCGGAGTGACGGCGTTGGACATATTATTACTGATGACATTTAAGTTTCTGTTTTGAGAAATCATCTGTGACGCAAGATTATAATATCCCTGATACATAAGCTTTATTTTCTCCTCCTGTTTCTTTTTTAATAAAATTTTTCAGCTTTTCAATGGCCTTTGTATGGATCTGTGAAACTCTGGGTTCGCTGATCTGCAATATTTTTGATATTTTTTTCATATTCAGCTCCTCCACATAATACAGGGCAATGACTAATTGTTCCTTTTCCTTTAATCCCTCGATCCCCTTCGCAAGGATTTCCAAAAGCTCTTTTTTAAGGAACGACTCCTCGGGCTGTTCCGCCAGGTTTTCTGAGGGGATCTGGCTCCCTCTTTTATCGGTTCCCGCCTCCTCTAAAACCATATTTAAAGAAAGAATATTAAACAGCGCGCCCTGGCTGACCGTCTCCCGGTACTTCTGGGGCGACATATTCACATAGGCAGCGACCTCTTCTTCTGTCGGTTCCCGGCCCATTTCTTCATAGAGCCTGGAAACAGCTTCATCAATCGTTTTCATTTTCTTCCTTGTACTGCGCGGCACCCAATCCTGCTTCCTGGCCAGATCGACGATCATTCCCTTAATGCGCTTCGATATATAGGTTTCAAAAAGAACGCCTGCGTTGGGGTCAAAACGTTCAATGCCATTCATCAGTACAAGGACGCCTTCGTTAACAATATCGTCAATCTGAGAAAAGCTTAAATAAATATCCCTCATTTGAACGGCGATACTTCTGACAATATAAAGATAACGGACAACCAGCTCCTGCTTTACTTTTAGATCACCGGTCTGCTTATATTTGCGAAAAAGTTCCGCGCTGCTAAACCCGGACAATTCTTCTTTTGTACTCATAGCTTATATACCTCCGCCCTTGTTTTTATCAGGGTGTAATATTCCCAATCGCCTGGATCTGAATATTATTGCTGATCTCATTAAAAGAAAGTACATATACGTTCGGGAAAAACTGTTCAATTAAATGATAAAAGTGCTGCCGCACAACCTGGCTCGTCAAAATCACCGGATCCTGTGAAAATCCATTAAACTTCTTCAAAAGCTCCGTAAGCTGGGAAATTACGCTCTGGATCATCTGCGGGTTTAACGCCAGGTAAATCCCATGGTCGCCGTTGGTCAGGCTTGAAACAATACTTTTTTCCAACTCCGCATCCAGCGTAATAACTTTCATGCTCCCAGCCTCGCAAAATCTCCGGGTAATGGTGCGCTTCAGGGCGACACGGATATTTTCCGTAATTGCATCCAGGCTTTTCGTTGCCATTGAAGCGTCTATAATGGTTTCCATAATGGTTTCCATGTCCTTAATCGGTATGCCTTCTTTAAGAAGATTTGTCAGTATTTTTTGAAGGCCGCCATAATTAACCACATTGGGAATCAGCTCGTCCACAAGCTCAGGAATATTTTTCTTGACATTTTCAACAAGCTGGATCACTTCCTGCCGGTTTAAAAGCTCATAGGCATGATTTTTTATTGTTTCCGACAAATGCGTAATAATCACCGACAGAGGATCTATGACCGTATAGCCGTAAATTTCCGCCAGCTCTTTTTTGTCCGGCGTAATCCACCGGCTTGGTATGCCGTAAGCGGGTTCAATCGTTTCAATACCTTCGATTTCTTTTGTTACCTCCGGCGGCTCTAAGGCTAAATAATAATCAACTAAAATCTCGCCCCGCGCCACTTCCTCATCGCGGATTTTAATAATATATTGATTCGTATTAAGGCTCGAACTGTCCCGAAGCCGTATGGAAGGAATGACAAGCCCCATTTCCTGGGCATACTGACGCCGGAAAATGACAATCCGGTTCAGCATCTTACCGCCGCTGGACTCATCCACAAGGGGAATAAGGCTATATCCAAATTCCATCTCAATCGGCTCCACATTGAGTAAGGAATAGACATTATTAATATCCCGGTAAAAAGCGTCCTCCCCGGCGGCTTCCGCCGGTTCCGCCGCGGCCGCCGCTTCCGCTGCGCCTGTATTTTCAGCCGGCACAGGCTCAGCCATTTGTACCATTTTCCGGCTCAGGAAATACCCTCCGGCCAGCAGGATGATTGATATAATGGCAAGCTGGATTTTGGGCATACCAGGAACCAAAAGTAATACGGCTAAAATCCCCCCGGCCATCATAATCGCCCGCGGCTGGGCGATAAACTGCCGGGAAGCATCGTCATTTAAGCTTCCCTCAGCCGTTGCCCGGGTAACGATCATACCTGTTGCAGTAGAAATCAGAAGGGCAGGTATCTGAGAAACAAGGCCGTCGCCGACCGTGGCGATGGAATAAACGGACAGCACTTCATCAAAACCCATTTGTGACTGAACCATACCAATGACACAGCCGCCGACAAAATTGACAAAGGTAATAATCAGAGACATAATAGCGTCGCCTTTGACAATTTTCGTTGCACCGTCCATGGAGCCGTAGAAATCGGCTTCCTTTTGAATCTTGTAACGCCGAAGCTTTGCTTCCTGCTCATTAATTAAGCCGGAGCTTAAATCCGCGTCAATAGCCATTTGCTTTCCCGGCATCGCATCCAGGGTAAAGCGGGCCGCCACCTCAGCCACACGTTCCGCGCCCTTTGTAATAACAATGAACTGTACAAGGACGATAATCAAAAAGATAATAACGCCCACAACAACATTTCCCTGGAGTACGAAGTCGCCAAACGCCTTAATGACCTGTCCGGCAGACCCCTGGTGCGACAGGATATTTCTTGTGGAAGCCACATTCAGGCCCAAACGGAACAGCGTTGTAATCAAAAGCATCGATGGAAATATTGAAAATTCCAACGGTTCCCGGATATTCATACTGATAAGTAAAATAATCATTGAGATTGATATATTTAAAATAATCATTACATCCATTAAGAATGGATTTAACGGTATAATTAAAAGAAGTACGACAACAACGACAATTAAAGATACCGAATTATTGATTAGTTTTTTCATCTTTTACACCATTTCCAACTCTACTTTTCTGGTTCGCACGAAATACTTCTACAAGGATTTCAGCAACAACACCGTAATAATCCGGGGAAATCTCCCCGCCCAGCGGCGTCGTCGCGTATATTCCCCTGGCCAGTACTTTATTTTCTACAATATATACATGGTTCTCCTGGGCCACTTTAACAATTCTCAGTGCCAGCTCGTCCTGCCCTTTAGCGACAAGCACCGGGGCGTTATCCGTATCGGCATTATATTTTAAGGCGACCGCAAAATGGGTCGGATTTCTGATAATCACATCCGCTTCAGGAACCGCCTGCATCATCCGGTTCCTCGCCCTCTGCTGCTGTATATTTTTGATCCGCCCTTTAATTTCAGGATTTCCTTCGATTTCCTTAAATTCGTCTTTAACCTCCTGCTTGCTCATGCGGGCGTTTTTTTCAAATTCCCACCGCTGGAAAAAGAAATCCGCTGCGGCTACAACAAGGAAAATCACGGAAATCGTAATGACCATATCCATCGTCATATTCAGCATATAGGCGGCGGAATGTTTGATATCCATATCCATTGTCCTTATGGCATCTGTGATGTCTTTGGAAATAATATTGTATAAAACTGCAAAAATAATAATGACCTTCAAAATACCTTTCAGCAGCTCCACCAGGTTTTTGACAGACATAATATTTTTTATTCCTTTTAAAGGGCTGATATTGCTCAACTTCGGAGCAATCTTCTTTTTGCTGAATAAAAAGCGCGTCTGTATTCCAGCCGAAAGCACTGCTAAAAGCACCGAAACGGCAAGTAACACAGCAATCGATTTGAATATGGTCAGCGCACTGTCCATTCCCAGCTTTTGAAGCGTTCCCATATCCAGGCTATTGACCGAGCTGATTTCTGACACAATACGCTTCATAAAATCCGATGCGTCCGCATAAATCTGGGGGAAGGTCATTTGTAAAATAAAAAACATCCCCAGCATGGTAATGACAGAAATCACATCTTTGCTCAGAAAAACATTTCCCTCTTTTCTGAGGTCTCTGCGCCGTTTGGGAGTCGCTTTCTCGGTTTTGGAATCTTTATCCGCCACTATACTCACTCTCTTTCAGTCATAAAAAATGAAGGATCTGCTCCAATGTGGTAAGCATTGTATTGATAACCTGGTTCATATAATCCTTAAGCGGTGAAAAGAGCAGCAGAAGAATCACCAGCCCAAAAATCACTTTCATCTGAATATTTAAAACAAAAATATTGATCTGCGGAACAATTTTCATCAACAGACCAACGCCGATTTCCACAAGAAATAAAATAATCATCATCGGCATGGCAAATTTCACGCCCAATATGATACATTCTTTAAAAATATCGAGTATGGCAGGCACAAGCTGGTCGGAAAATAAAATATCTCCATACGGAACCGCAGTATAGGAGGTCAGTAAAATATGCATTAACGCGATATGTCCGTCAACTGCAAAAAAGAGCAGAAGCATATAGGTTTCAAAAATCCGTCCGCTCAGGGGCATTTGGGCATTGCTCTGCGAGTCATAAACCGTTGCCATGGAAAGCCCCATCTGAAAGTCGTTAATGTATCCGCCATAATTCACAATAAAAATAAAAAGCTGTACCGCAAATCCCAAAACATAGCCGACGGCAAATTCCTTTAAGTAGGCAATCAGCAGCGTAAACGGGGAATTAAGCGCCGCGCCTGAAATATTTCCAGAGGAAAAGCTGTACACAGCGAGTGTCAGGATAAATATAAAGCCTCCCTTGACAGTCATGGAAATATTACGCCTGCCCAAAATAGGGTTGAACAGGATAAAGCCCGACATTCTCATAAATATCAGTGAAAATAAGGTCATCTGTTCAATATTATTTCCCAGCATCATTTTCCTCCGTTTACCCGATTACCCCTGCTGAATCATCTGGAATATTTGTATCATAAAATCCTTCAGCGTCTGGAGCATACTGCTCCCGGTAACAACAAGAACAATGCCAATGGCCAGAAGCTTGGGCACAAAGGTTATCGTCTGCTCATGGATCTGGGTCGCCGCCTGTAAAATGGAAATCAGTATACCAATCGCCATACTGATGATCAGCGCCGGCCCGGCCAGCCGGATGCACAGGACAAAAAAGGTATACATTAAATCACTGATTTCATTCGTCGTTATCATAAAATGCCTCCTTCACTTTACTGAGCTAATTGAAGCTCTGGACAATCGTGGAAAACAAGAGCTGCCACCCGTCCACCGCCACGAACAGCAGCAGCTTAAACGGAAGCGAAATCATTGCCGGAGGCAGCATAATCATTCCCATGGACATCAGCACGCTGGAGACGATAACATCAATCAGAAGAAATGGGATATACAGCAAAAAGCCTGCGGTAAATGCCCTTTTTAATTCGCTTGTCATAAAGGACGGAATAACAACCGTCAGCGGAAGGTCGTTGACATCATCGGTCAATTCTTCCCCAGAAAAATTGACAAAAAGCTCCAGGGCGCTTTTCTCTGTATTTTTAAACATAAACTCTTTCAGTGGAACCTGCGCCCTGTCCAAAGCTTCTTCCTGGCTGATTTCCTCATTAATATACGGCGTATATGCCGTTGTGTTGATTTCATCAACAACCGGGCGCATAATAAAAAGCGTTAAAAACAGGGCAATGCCTACAAGTACCATATTCGGCGGCGTCTGCTGAATCCCCAGCGCATTGCGGAGAAAGGACAAAATGATGATCGTCCTTGTAAAGGATGTCGCCATAATAATCAGAGATGGCAGCAATGTAATGATTGTCAGCATAAGAAGCAGTTCCAGAGTCGGCACCCTGTCGCCATTAATATTTACCAAAGCATTATCATTCATCTTTCTTAACTCTCCGTTTCTTTAGTCCGCCTTCTGAGCTTTTCCCAAAATATTCAAGGCTGTGAAGGATTGACTTAAAATCGCCTCCGGTTTTCGTATTTGAGTTGAGTAAAACCAGGTCTTCTTTGGACAATTCCTTTAAAACATTGATCTGGGCGGAGGTAATGCCCACAAGAAAATATCGTTCTCCGACCTGAAAAACAGAAATATACTTTTCCTGGCCAAGAGCCATCTGGTCTATAACTCTCATATATTTTGTTTCAAACTGCTTTTTGGCCGCCCCTTTCCCGATCCGCTTTGTCGTCAGGTAGCATATGAAAAGTACCAGTACCGCCGCTAAAAATGTGCTTATAGCCTCCAACATTTTAATCACCTATTCCGGAATGTGAATATCGGTTTTTACGATTTCCGTAATACGTATCCCAAAATTGTCTTCCACTACGACAACATCTCCTTTGGCAATGCATTGGCCGTTCACATACAGATCTACCTGTTCTCCTGCCAGCTTATCCAGAACGATCAGTGAGCCTTTTGTAAACTCCAAAATGTCCCGGACAAACTTTTTCGTCCTTCCGATCTCAACGGAAACATCCAGAGGAACGCCCATGATCAGTTCCAGATTTTCTTCCTGAACCTGGGCCGTGGCGCCGTCTTCATTTAAGTTTGGCTGGGCCGCTGGCTGGACGTTGATCATTTTCGGTTCCGGCGCCGGAGCCTGCCTAAGCTTTTGAAGCTCCTGCTGTGTCTTTGCGATGTTTTCCTGGAGCTGCATCATCTGGCTCATCATCTGCATTTGTAAAGTATTGCCTGTATCCGCAGCCGGCTGTGCTAAAGTCTGGCTTCCCTTGGCTGCTGGTTCTTTTGCCGCGCTGACTTTGGCAGCATCGTTTTGGGGCATACTTTCCTTAAGGGCAGCCGTCTCCTTAAGAGCTGCCTCCCCGTTAAGCACAGCCGCTTCCTTAGGTGCAGCCTCCCCTAAATCAGGCGTTTCCTCACCAGGCAGAGCGCCGCCGCTGCCGGCAGGCTCCGGCCCTTCCTTGTCCAAAGGTTTATACGGCTTAATCGCCTCTTTCGGTAAAAATCCAGAAAGAAGCTCTTTGGCCAGCTCAACGGGCATTACATGAAAGAACTCGCTTTCAAGCATCCCTTCAATTTTTATATTGATCGCAACGACAACCTTTTTATCGTTGTCATTAAAATATTTGTCAATAAACGCTTGCTTATTGGCAATTTCAAATGAAACCGGCGTCGAAATATTGACGGTACGTCCAAGAAATTCTGACAAAGCGGTGGAGGAGGCCCCCATCATCTGATTCATTACTTCACAGACTGCACTGATATTAATATCATTTAATTCAAACTCTTCATCCGGTACCGAAGAAGGATCAATGCCCATAAGCATTTCAACAATAATTTTGGCATCATGCTTTTTCAAAAGAATAACATTACTGCCTTCCAGTCCTTCCACATAAGCAATCTCTACGCCGATCGCCGGTTCGATCCGGTTCATTTCAAATTCTTCCCGGCTGACAACGCTTACCTGGGGCGTTGTAATATCCACCCGGGTATTAAGCATTGTAGATACGGCTGTGGCAGAGGCGCCTAAGCTAATATTCAGGATTTCACCTATCGCATCGATTTCAAGCGCGCTAAAAATTTCAGATTCCATATTAACTGATTCTCCTTCTGTGAATTTCCTGTATTAATATCCTATCGTCCGATCTCTAAAGCTTTCTGAGCCATGGATTTCATTGTATTAAATGCGGTAACATTTGCCTCATACGCCCGGTAAGCAGCCATGGAATCCACCGTTTCCTTCACCAGATCCACATTGGGCATCAATACATAGCCGTTCTCGTCCGCGTCCGGATGCCCGGGATTATAAACGGGCTGAAGGTCGCTCTGGTCTTCGGCAATTTCAGAAACAACAACGCCCCCTTTTTCTGTTCCAGAAGCCGCGCGGTTTAAAACAGACTTAAAAGACATCGGCTGCTCCTGCAAAACAACAACCTTTCTGCGATAAGGTCCTCCGTCCTGGGTTCTTGTTGTTTCCATATTGGAAATATTTTCCGCTGCTATATCCATCCGCAAGCGCTGCGCGGTCATCCCGGAAGCGCTTATATTAAATGAACTTAAAAAAGACATTCCCATACCTCCGTCTTTGGTGTCACCCCAGGATTTTCCCCACGGTTGACAAAATACGCTCTGGTTTGAAAGGTTTAACAATAAAGTCTTTTGCTCCGGATTTAATGGCATCAATAACCATTGTTTCCTGCCCCATGGCTGAGCACATCACAACTGTGGCATTGCTGTCAAAGGCTTTAATCGCCTTAAGAGAATCCAGGCCATTCATATTGGGCATTGTAATATCCATAAATACGAGATCCGGCTTTTCTTTTTTATAGATCTCCAGCGCCTCCGCGCCGTCCGCCGCTTCACAAATGTCCGTATATCCGGCCTTTGTAAGTGTATCTTTTACCATCATCCGCATAAATGCAGCATCATCTACTAATAAAATTTTAGCCATATTCATACCTCTTTCTTTTCAACAATGATTCTCCGGCCCCTGATCATTTCTCTTTGCGGGAACATTCATTTCCGGACAAATCTGTACGATTTTTAAGCTTTATTGCGATATTTTTGTTATGTACACCCAGTCTTCCTGTAAACCACGGCTGTCCTGCCACCCGTATAAGAACCTCGGAATCCTTGGGTTTATTCAGATTAATAATATCTCCTACATGAAGATCATAAATATCATTCATACCAAGAGTGACTTTCGCCAACTGGGCCGAAACTTCTAAAACGGAATCTTCGATTTTCTTCTGTATTTCCTCCCGGTTGCCCCGCTTATGTTCTTCATCCTCCATATCCGCAAGATGCTTCGTCTTTTCAATAATGTCAAAAATATTAAAAAGAAGTGTTCCGGGAATACAAATATTCATCATACTGCTGACTCCCAGCAGCTCTACCTTAAGCATCACAATGACGATCGTTTCATCGACACTGATCCCCTGGAACATCGTCGGATTTTTTTCAATTCTTCCAAACTCCGCATCCAATTTTATATAACCGGCCCAGACATCTCCGGTCAGTCCTACAAAATATTTCATAATTTGCTCATAAAGAGCCAGCTCAATCTCCGTATAAGAGTATGATACGCCTACATCCGCGTCCATCCCGCTTCCGCCAAGCATCCGGTCGATCAGCACGGTCATTAGCTGCGGGGCAATATACATCACCATCGGCGGATTTTTGGAATTATCCGAAAGCCTGACATTCACAAGGGTTATCACATCAGACTCGTGCAGGGCGTTGCTAAATTCATAGTAGCGCTGTTCTTCTACTCCCATGACTTCCACATCACTCATCACACGGAATAAACCGTTAATCTGAGAGGTTATCATTCTGGCATAATTATCATAAATGCCTCTCAGCAGGTTCAGCTTGTCTTTGGTATATTTCTTTGGGCTGTAAAAATCATATTTTTTATAAGCCTTCTGTTCTCCCTGATCCGATTTTTGATCGGTATTATCGTGCGGTTCATCCTGCATGGCACTGAGCAGGGCGTCAATCTGGCTCTGCGATAATACTTCTGCCATAATTCAATCCTACCTTTATTCGGTTTCTTTACCATATACCTCTTTGTAATATTCATTCAGGCTGCTTTCCACTGCATCATTTTTAGTAATGATGATTTCCACGCGCCTGTTTTTAGCCCGATCCTCAGGTGTGTCAAAGCTTGCCACCGGATGAAATTGCCCATAGCCGACCGCGTTCATTTTCTCCGGTGAAATCGAGCTGTGCATTTGAAGATATGCCGTTACGCGGGCGGCTCTTTCTGAGGACAGCACCCAGTCAATCTCCGGATTATTCGGTTCATCCGGAGTTCCCTGGGATGTATGCCCTAAAACCTGGAGCTTTTGTATGCTGTTGCTGGCTTTATCAATGGCAGCCGCAAATTTGTCCAGCAGGCTCTTGGCTTCATCTTTAAGAACTGCGCTGTCTCCGTCAAAAAAGACATTATCCTGAAAGGTGATAAATGTATATCCGTCGCCTTTTGTCAAATGCACCTGTTCATCGCTTAGATTTTCCTCCTCAACAGCCTTTTTTAATGTATAGTACAGATCCTCAAACTCTGAATCTTCAATATCCTCGGGTTCAACTCCGCCGCTGACAGGATTTTCATAATCATTTGCAGCCGTGTTCGTCACAATCTGGGATACGGCCGCTGAGCTTGGGTTCATACTTGCTACGAGCATTTCCCATTTTTCCTGGTCCACCTTAGAAATGGCATACAGCATGACAAAGAAACATAAAAGCAGCGTAACCATGTCGCCATAGGTATCCATCCAGTTTGCTCCGCCCTCCTGAGATTTTTTATTACGTCTTTTCCTCATAAAACCGCCTGACTCTCTGTTTGACTTATTCTTCCTGTTTCTGAGCTTTTTCCGCTTCTCCCAGAATTTTCTTACGCTGCTTTAATGTCAGATAAGCGGTCAAGCGCTCTTTAAGAAACTTTGGATTATCTCCCGATTGAATGGCAAGTATTCCCTCAATCATAATCTGCTTGTATAACAGCTCCTCCTCATTTCTTACTCTCAATTTTTTTGCAATTGGCATAAATAAAAGATTAGCCAGCAAACATCCGTAAAAGGTTGTGATCAGCGCCGTAGCCATATACGGCCCCACATCGCCTGCCCCAGTATCATCATTCATTGTCTTAAGCATGTTGACCAGCCCCACCAGGGTTCCGATCATACCAAAGGCCGGCGCATAGGCGGCCGCTTTTTCATAAATTCCTGCGGCCGCGTCATGGCGCTGCTCCATCATATCCAGTTCATTTTCCAATGCAGCCTGGACATCTTCCGGTGATGTGGCATCCACGATCATCATAATCCCCCGCTGAAAGAAAACATCCTTCTGGCTATTGGCCTGTTCTTCAAGGGCCAATAGGCCATTTTTCCGGGCAATCTGCGCCATTTCTACAAGAGTATTGATCAATTTGCCTGTATCATACTTTTTCCCTTGAAACAAAATCTTTATGTGCTTGCCCATTTCCTTAAGCATGCTGAACGGAAAGCTGGCAATAACTGCGGCTACTGTTCCGCCAACAACAATCGCAATGCTGGCCGGGTCATAAAAATTGATAAGGTTTGCCGGCTGTATACCAACAATAATTACAAGCACAATACCAACAATCAGTCCGAGTATACTTGTAATATCCATTTTCTAACACCTCCCGTCCTTTTCCCGACCCATTTCGGATGCGCAAGATCCGATTTTGGCCTGGTAGGCAATGCACTTTTCAATAATTTCATCCGCGCTTTCTTTTACGAGATAATATTTTCCATTCATCATTACAATCTTTGACTCAGGGATTAATTCCACAGCTTCAATCTGAATACTGTTAATCAGAATCTTCTGATTATTTAATTTTGTTAAAATAATCATGTGTCTTCCTGCCTGTTCCTTTAATGCTGTGTTTTACCGCTTAATATTTACGAGCTGCTCTAGCATTTCGTCCGTCACTGTAATAATTTTGGAATTTGCCTGATAGCCTCTTTGTGTTGTAATCATCTGGGTAAATTCATTGGCAAGATCGACATTGGCCATTTCCAATGCGCCTCCGCGGATCGTTCCTGCCGGCCCGCTCCCCGCCGTAACTGCTTCCACGGAGCCTGCATTATCTCCGATCGAATAATAATATCCTTCAGTTTTTTCAAGGCCGTTGGGATTTTGTACGCTCACAAGCGCCACCCGGCCCAAAACAATCTGCTGGTTGTTGGAATCAAGTCCGATCACTGTGCCGTCCTCGCTGATTGAATAATCCTGGAGCTGATAAGGTTCCCCGGTATCGGGATCTGTCGGAATCTGGATGACCGACAGCTCTTGGTTAAATTCGGCTGCGATCCCCGCAATCCGGTCATTTCCCGGATTCGTCTGAGTGAATTTGGCAGCATTTCCCCATTGCAATCCAGCTAAAGTACCATTCTGATCCGGACCTGTGCTCTTGGCAGTAATGGTCAAATTGACTGTGCCGTTAGTGCCGCCGCCCGTTGCCGGCTCCTGGTAGTTGTCCAGGCTGATCGCATAATCTTCCAGCGGACTGCCCTTCTGTGATGCGGCTTTAGTCACCCAGTCTTTTACCTGGTCGTACCAGTTTGTTTTATTTGTTTCTACCTCAACGCCTCCAATGCTTACTATATATGTGCCCGCGCCCTTATCTGTTATCGTCACTTCAGCGCCTGTGACCGAATATTCGGCTTTTGTCGCCGGTGTTTCCGGTATTCCGGTGCCCTCCGCTAAGGCATAACCATAAACATAGCTTCCCTGGTCGTCGGTGAGATAACCGTTACTATCCACGCGGAAAATCCCCACTCTTGAAAGATTTAATCCGGAGTCACTGATATTTGTAAAGCTTCCGTTCACCATTCCGCCAACAAGGAAGAAGCCGCTTCCGTCAATCATACAGTCCATAGGATCGGATGACGGCGACGGAGCGCCAGCCGTAAAGGAAGCCATAATACTTCCGGTTTCCACACCATAGCCGACCTGAGAGGCATTGCGTCCGCCGCTGCCGCCATTTAAGTCATTTCCGGCAGAGCCGCTGATAGATGTCGCGTACATGGAATCCTGAAAGTTTACGCTTTGAGATTTATAGCCCCAAGTGTTTACATTTGCAATATTATTGCCGATAACGTCTAATTTTGCCTGGTGGGTTTTTAAACCGGCAACCCCCGCAACCATTGATCGAACCATTTTCTTTACTTCCTTTCATTATTTATAATTTATATGTTTCTTCAGGAGCATTTTCAGAATCTTGCGCATTTCCGTTTTCACTGTCATTTTCAGAACCGCTGCTTTCATCATCCTGAGGAACTTTACCAACACTCATAATCTGGCTGAGGGCATATGCCTTGCCATCGATATATATGCTCTGTGAACCGGTGAGATCAATACCTTCCACGACCCCTGTAATCTGGTCTGTTATTTCACCATTTTCATCTACAATAGCCACTGTAACTTCTCTCCCAAGCATACTTGTTGAATACCCGGTTAATGTAACCTGGGCGAGATTATTCGTTACAATGGCGAAATTGCTCACAGCGTTGGCCAGGCTGTTCATTGTATTCATAGAGTTCATTTGGGTCATCTGGCTCATCATTTCGCTGTTGCTCATAGGATTTGTCATATCCTGATATTGCAGCTCCGCTGCTATCAATTTCCAGAAATCGGTCATATCCATTGTGCTGTTATCAGAAACGGCGCCTGCCTGAATATTATCCGTTTTGGACGAAGTACGGTAAGCCGCACTATTTTGCATACCTACACTTTCAACTGCCATACGCTCACTCCTATCTTATATTAATCCCAGCCTTAACTGATGCAGAAAACTAGCGCTATCTTCCTTCGCCTCGTCTTTACGAGGCTGACGGCCCCTGTCATCTTCATGTTGCTGGCGGCTTTCCTGCCCTTTTTCCTGATTTATATAATCGCTTTCCTTGCCTTCAACAAAAACAACGGTCGGCTCTTTTAAATGAGCCTCCATGATCTGGCCCATGTTTTTGGCCTCGTGGCCAAGCAAATCCCACGTTTTTTCTTCTGAGCACCGGAGCATAATCTCCGTATGCCCGGCCTTGTGGAAAACATCAATAACAATTTTTCCTAAATGTTCAGGTTCAAGGGCAATTTCTAAATGCTCATTTTGTGAAGAAATATGTGTTTTTAATACCTGCACCACATCCTCCGCCAATACGGACGGCACCGCTTTTGTCCGCACAAGCGTCGTGGCTTCTGTCTTTTGCATATTCTCATTATGTAAAGGAAGACTGTGCCGCCCCACAGCGTTATCTGCCAGGTTCGCCTGCATGTCATTCCCTGCCTGGCCCGGCTGTCTTCCTGCTTCTTCTGTATGCATGTTTTTTTCTTTTGTGTTTTCCGATCTGCTTTCCGGCAAAGCCATAGAATTTACATTCTGTTTTTCCAGATTCACGCTTTTGTCTTCGCCAGGCGTTGCCCTGACCATTTTGGCTGGGTCTTCATTTTTAGCAGGCACCGGCGGTATATGTTGATTTTCTGCTTTCAGGTCCGCATTTTTTGCTTTTAAATCTACATTTTCCGTTTTCAGGCTGAAGCGGTCATCGCCTTTTATATTCTGGAGCAGAGCTGTGCCTCCCTCACCCGCTGCTTTACCGCTTTCCCATGCCTGGATGAGATTCGCCTGATTTTCACCGGCTGCTTCTTTTATATATGCTTCTAATTCCTGTCCAGGTACGCCGGCAAGCGCAGAGCCCCTGTCCATTTTTTTAATTTCCGTTAAAAAGTTCCCCATTGAAAAGTTTTCCGGATAATCTTTAAAAAGCCCTTCTAAAATCCAGACAGGCATCTCCCCGGAGCTGTCATCTGAATTTTCAGTACAGACACTTTCTGTTCTTTTCTTTTCTTTTGCGATCTTTTCCGCGCCTGAGGATTCTGCATTTTCTAAAAAAACATCCTGAAAGCTCGGACAATCTTCGGCATTATTTTTCTTTCTTACATCTTTTGTGTCTGATGTTGGTATTTTGGCACAGTCCTTATAATAACCGGCAATGGCTGCCATATAATCACCTCCAGCCCGAAGCTATACTGTATGCCGCTGATTGGCTACAAATTCTTCAATAAACTGTTCTTCCTGCTTTAAAACTTCTTTATTGTATAAAATATATTTTCTTTCCTTGATCTTTCCTATGGACGCCGCTTCTTTTTTCATATCGACCATAACCAGCCGCTTTTCCTCCGCCCGCTGTTCAAGGCGTTCTAATGTCTGCTTCTCCCTGCGGATCTGAAGATCAAGACTTTCCAGATGACATTCATAAATTTTTAAATTTAATATGTCTATCCCGTTTCTCTTCCTGTTTTCACATTCTTTGGCCTGCTGCTCGTACATGCTTTCTAAATCTTTTATCTTTTTCTCACATTCCCGGACAGCCTGTAAGGCTTTGGCATATTCCGCCTTACTATAGCCAAGAACCTGTTCTTTATATTTTAAAACTGTGTTCAGCGTAAACTTGAATGTTTTCATCAGTTTTATCCCTCTTGCAAACTTTTTTCTTATACTTAAACAACAGCCCGCATCAGGCGGATAATTTCATCAATTTCAAATTTCTCCCCAACTTCCTGCATGAGGAAACGATCGACCCGCTCAATTTTAGATACGGCCTTATCCAAATTGGGATTTGTGCCGGCTTTGTAGGCGCCAATGGAAATAAGATCCTCGTTTTTTTCGTAAACACTCAGAATATCCCGAAACGCCGACGCTAGCTGCCTGTGTTCCGGGGTTACAATGTTTGTCATTAAACGGGAGATGCTTGCGTTAATGTCAATCGCCGGAAAATGATTTTCATTCGCTAATTTACGGCTCAATACAATATGCCCGTCCAAAATTCCCCGGACTGTATCTGCCACCGGCTCATTTGTATCATCCCCTTCGACTAAAACCGTATAAACGCCTGTAATCGACCCTTTTTCAAAGTTCCCGCTGCGCTCTAGCAGTTTTGGGAACTCAGCATAAATGGACGGGGTGTAGCCTCTGGCTACCGGGGGCTCGCCAATCGCCAGGCCAATTTCTCTTTGCGCCATTGCAAAACGTGTCAGGGAATCCATCATAAGCAAAACATCTTTCCCCTGATCCCGGAAATATTCGGCAATGGTTGTTGCGACCAGAGGGCATTTCATGCGCAGCATTGCCGGCTGGTCGGAAGTGGCCACAACGATAACCGACCGCTTCAGCCCTTCCTCCCCCAGATCCTTTTCAACAAATTCCCGGACCTCCCGGCCACGCTCGCCCACCAAGGCAATCACATTAATGTCGGTTTTAACATTTCTCGCAATCATCCCAAGCAGCGTGCTCTTTCCAACACCGCTGCCCGCAAAAATCCCAATACGCTGGCCTTTTCCAATCGTATTCAGCCCGTCGATCGCTTTAACGCCAAAGGGCATGACCTCGTCAATCGGCGGACGCGCCAGAGGGTTAATATAAGAGTTTTCCACATAATAATAGCGCTGTGTTTCCAAATCCCCTTTGCCATCCATGGGCTTTCCCACAGCGTCAATAATACGGCCCCTTAAAAATTCCCCTACGGGTATTTTCAGACGTTTTCCTGTATTCCTGACAAAGCTCCCTGCGGAAATCCCATTGAGGTTTTCATAGGCCATGAGCTGGAGCCTGTTGTCTTTAAAGCCTACGATTTCAACAGGTATCTGCCGGTTCTGATCTTCGTCATAGATCATAGCAATATCGCCGATGCTGGCTCTGCTACCGGATGCTTCAATAGCCATGCCGACAACATTTTCAATTTTCCCTATGTAGCTTACGGTCTCGGCATTTTTTATCATACCGGCAAGTTTTTTCAGCATTTTGGCACCTTCTTTTTATCCTTTGGCATTATTTAAAATCCCTTTAATGTTTTCAATCTGTGTCGTCACACTTGCATCGATAATGGCGTCCGGAAGCTCTATAATGCATGTTCCGGCCTCGGCGCTGTCCATAGCGACAACCTTCACATTGTCTGACAGCCGGGCCAGAGCCGCCAGAAACTCACTGTCCGCCTTTATGGACAATTCTGTATCACATTTTGCAATATAAATTTTGGCCCACTGTCTTTTTTTCAATTTATCCGTCGCGTCTGTAATCATCCGCCGAATCACCTCGCCGCTGGATTCCAGGCTTATATGTATAATTTTTTCTGCGATTGTAATCGTTAATTGCTTTAAATCATCATTATATTTTTCCAGAATCCGCTCTTTAGCCCGGGTAATGTCTTCTATGGCATGTGCAGTTTCATTTCTAAACGCGCTGATATTTTTATTCCATTCCTCTGTATATTCCTCAAATGCCTGCTGCTTTCCGGCAGCGTAGCCTTCCTCTTTGCCCTCTTTATAAGCGTGCTCTCTGAGCATCTCACATTGGCTGCGGGTATCCGAAAGAATTTTATCCGCCTGTATACGGGCCTGCTTCAATAATTCTTTAGCCTGAATATCCGCATCAGTCAGTGAGACCGCCGATTCCGGAGCCGCCCGGTCGAAAAAGGCATCCGGCAGGTAAGTGTATTCCGAAACGCTTTCCCCATATTTCGACATATCAGACAATAATCTCATCCTTTCCGCCTCTGACGATAATAACCTCGCCTTCTTCTTCGAGCCTGCGTATAATTGCTACAATCTTTTGCTGTGCCTCTTCCACATCTCTTAAGCGGACATTCATTGTAACTTCAAGATCCGACTGAATGGTTTCTGCCATACGTGAAGATACATTGGAGAAAATAATTTGTTTTGTCTTATCATCAGCTCCCTTAAGGGCATAAACAAGATCC
The DNA here is from genome assembly GCA_018369015.1 of Clostridiales bacterium. Classification (GTDB taxonomy): domain Bacteria; phylum Bacillota; class Clostridia; order Lachnospirales; family Lachnospiraceae; genus Catenibacillus. The sequence continues at coordinate 31,784 of JAGZDD010000023.1, forward strand.
CTAACGTCACATTCGCGGATAAATCTCTGAATTGAACGGCTGTCAAGAGTAACAATATCTTCAAAAACAAACATTTTCTTGCGGATGTCGTCAGCCAACACAGCGTCTTTCTTTTCCAGTCCGTCAAAAATATATTTTTCATTGCCTCTGTCCATATGGTTCATCACATCAGCAATATAATCCACGCCTCCGATGGCCGTATAATCTGTTGTTAAAATATTCTTCAACCGGTTTCTAAGCTGGTTTTCAACGACTTTTATAGCATCCGGGGATGCCCCTTCCATTTTTGCAATCGCCTCCACAACCTTAAGCCGGTTTTCTTTCGGCAGTTCAGCAATCAGCCCGGCCGCCTGGTCCGGTTCAGCGTAGGAAAGGACAACGGCGATTGTCTGCGGGCGTTCATGCTGCAAAAAAGCATATAAATTCTGAACACTGGTCTTTCTTATAAACTCAAAGGGCCGTGTTTTCAAGTATCGTGTCACCCGGTCAAGCAGGCTGTCCGCCGTAGCCTCGCCAAAAGCCTTTTCCAGCAC
>JAGZDD010000024.1 GCA_018369015.1 Clostridiales bacterium
CGCGGCTGTCTTTGCTCATAACCTGGCACCCCCGGCTGGCTGAACTGTCACAAAAAATAATTCCTGTTGACAAGCGTCTTTAACCCAGCTATAATGTACTTGTACAATAAGTACACTACAGTTAGGTTAGGAGTGATTGCATGGAAATCATTATCAGTAATAAAACCAGTAAACCGATATACGAACAAATAACATCACAGATCAAAGCACTTATTATGAGCGGCGAATTACAGACGGGCGACCCTATTCCCTCAATGCGTTCTATGGCAAAATCCCTTCATGTCAGTGTTATTACTGTGCAAAAGGCTTATGAAGATTTACAAAGGGATGGTTTTATTGAAACAACTGTCGGCAGAGGAAGTTTTGTGTCAGCTCAAAATAAAGATTTTATTTTAGAAGAACAACAGAAAAAAATTGAAAAACATCTGCTGGAAACGATTGAGCTTGCAAAGACAAATGGGATTTCACTGGAGAAGTTCCTGGACTTAGTCAAAATATTTTATAGTGAGGAGTGAAACAATGGATAATATAGTAGAAATCCAAAATCTAAACAAATCATATCCACATTCTGACTTTAGTTTAAAAAATGTATCATTTAATATCCCCCGAGGAAATATTGTAGGTATTATCGGAGAAAACGGATCTGGCAAAACAACCATTTTAAAAGCAATATTAAATCTAATTTCTGTGGACAGCGGAACAATATTAATTTTCGGAACTCCTAACATAGATGACGTTTCTGTAAGAGAACGCGTGGGAATTGTTTTTGACGATAACTGTTTCCATGAAAATCTTTCTCCTGTCAAAATAGAAAAAATAATGCGTGGGTTATACAAACAGTGGGATACAAAGCTGTTTTATAGTTATTGCGAACGTTTTCGTCTGCCGCCTGATAAAAAAGTTGGTGCTTTTTCCAAAGGCATGAAAATGAAATTTGCAATCACGGTTGCTCTTTCACATTGTCCAGAATTTTTAGTTTTGGACGAAGCAACGAGCGGGCTTGACCCAGTTATGCGAGATGAGATTTTAGATGTATTCATGGATTTTATCCAAAATGAACAGCACTCTATTCTCATATCTTCTCATATTACATCAGACTTAGAGAAGATCGCCGACTATATTGTTTTTCTTGATAAAGGACAAATCATTTTCTCGCAGAGTAAAGATAACCTCATTTACAAATATGGCCTTATCCATTGTAGGGAAAAGGATTTTGAACAAATATCCCCGGAAGATATTTTGGCCTGCCGCAAAAAAGATTTTGAGTGGGAAGTGTTGGTTGCAGATAGAGAAAAGGCTTCACACAAATATAAACAGTGTGTTGTCGATAATGTTACTTTGGAAGAACTTATGCTTATGTATGTTAAAGGAGATGTGAAGAAATGAAAGGATTATTGCTCAAAGATTTTTACAATATGAAAGATAATATGGGTGCAACGATTGTCACAGCTATTTGCTTTGGTCTGCTGTTTATAGTCAATGGAAATCCGGCCATGTTTGTGCTTGCCGTTGCGTTAGCTGGCGGTTCTCTTGCATCTACCTGTATCAAAATCGACGAAATGGCAAAATGGGGAAAGTATGAAATTACAACACCTGTATCAAGGAAAATGATTGTTGTAGAAAAATACCTTTTACTCTTTCTCGTAACGCTTGCTGGTCTTATTTTAGGAACCATCGGAAGTGTACTGGCAGGAACATTAATGCACGACCTTGATGTACAGAAATTATTACTGTATATATCCGTCGGTTTTTCACTGGCTCTGGTATCTGGCGGTTTAATCACACTATGTATTTTTAAATTTGGCCTTATTAAGTCTGATACAGTTATAACGATTTGTTACTTGATACCTGTGGGCTTATTTGTGGGAGCGTTAATCTTGTTAAGATATATGGGATTTGACTTCATGCAGGGCAATATATATTTCTTCTTAACTTGCATATTACCTGTATTAGCACTTATTTTCACAATCATTATTGCAGGTATAAATATATCTGTTTATAAAAAGCACCAATTTTAGTTAATGGGTGCCCTTTGGCATGAACGATTTATCATTTTCAGAGAACTATATACTTTTTTCTTTCTTCCTTTCAGATTGTCGTAACTATTCAGCCATGCTTCTCGGATTCGCAGTTGTCGCTGCTTTTACCATGCTTACGCAGCTAAATCCTCGATTATGGCGTACCGCCATATGTGTGGTGATCCAAAAACTCCTCTGAATCAAGCTTTCGGTCTACGCTGTGTTTCGGTCGGCACAAGACGTCCACCGGACGTCTTGCGCCGGATTTTTGTATCCCCAGCCTCATGGCTGAATAGTTACAGATTGTCAGAAAAACTTTCAAAAAGTTGTTGACAAATATCTATTTATCATGTATATTATTACTTGTCCTTGAGACAGTAACAAAAAATAAATAAGATAGTTATTATGCGCGAGTGGCTCAGTGGTGGAGTATCGCCTTGCCAAGGCGAGGGTCGCGGGTTCGAATCCCGTCTCGCGCTCTTTATTTTCAAGTAAAACAGCGGCTTTGAGAAAATAGCCGCTGTTTTTTATTACTAAAAATAGCACGATTTAAAATCAAAACTTTGAAATCCGCAGACGTTAAACTAATACTGCCTCACTTTGCAAAAGCCTTTCCTCGCCGTATACTTCTGATCAAGCTCCAGCACCTCACGGTTATTTCTATCAATGTAATAACACATTCCATCAGGATCCTGGGCAAAAAACCATCCATTTTCATTATCAAGTATGAGGATGCGGTTTTCAACAGGAATCACAACATTGCCTTCCCTGTCGAAAACGCCGCATTCCCCATCATAATCGCCGTCACCGATACTTATAAGCCCCCATTAAGAATCAACTTTAATATAATTTTGATCTTCGCCAAATGTAATCATCCAGCGGTTCGGAGGAATAATAACATTTCCCTCAGCGTCAGCCAGATAATCGCTGCTCAGCGCTTCATAATTGATCACTAATTCCCCGGACAAATCAATCGCCCCATAACTTGCATACGTTCTTTCAACAGCAATAAGCGCCTCATTTTCAAAAAATGTATAGGAACGGGCGCCAAATATTCAAAGGAACCTACATCCACAGCCTGCTCAAAGGCCGGATGCATCAAAAAAATTTAACGCCAACCATTGATCTGCACACAAGCAGAACACTTCCCAATACAATCCCGCCAAATACCAGAGGCTTTTTTTGATAAAAAGAAACCGCCAGCCACACAACAAAGGTCATTCCCACGGCCACCACTGCCAGATGCCCCACGGCCAAAATCAAGCTGGACAAAGCCCGTAAATTATCAAAAACCGCGCTGTCAGCCGCTGAATATAAAAACAACAAAGCCAGCGGCAAACATCAGCATATAAATCCCATCCAGCAGCCAGGCCCCTCTGCCTCCGCCGCCGCTCCTGCGTCTGAACAAAATTACAAAAACAAAAGCCGCGGCAAATATAGCCAGAAAAAACCATCCCAATTTTTACACATCCCCATTGCATTTATAAAAATTCATCTGCCAGTACCTTATTTAGTATAACAAATTCTTTTAACAGCCGCAAGCTGGCTGAACTGTTACAGCTGACTTTCAGAGAGATTTTGTCACCCTTTATATTTTCTCCAAAAAGTGCTATACTTGTGTTGCTTTTATATGTACACCAACACAATTTACAAACGGAGGAAATGCAATGAACATTGTATTATTGGAATCTTTGGCGGTTGACGCCGCGCTTTTAGACAGCTACGTGCAGCCCTTAAAAGCCGCTGGACATACATTTACCAGCTATGAGAGAACAGAGGATCTTAATGCTCAAATCAGAGCTGCAAAAGATGCCGATATTCTTATGCTTGCAAACATGCCGCTGAATGAGGAGCTTATCAAGAACTGCCCTCACCTGAAATATATCAACATAGCCTTTACAGGAGTAGACCATGTTCCAGTTGCCCTGGCAAAATCCAAAGGAATCCTTGTAAGCAATGCTTCCGGCTACTCTACCCAATCGGTCGCAGAGCTTACGCTAGGCATGATCCTTTCGCTTTTAAGAAATATTTCAGCGGCCCATGAACGCTGCAAAAACGGACTCACAAAGGACGGCATTGTCGGCCATGAGCTTTCGGGGAAAACCGTAGGCATTATCGGAACCGGAGCGATCGGCATGCAGTCTGCACGGCTTTGCCAGGCCTTTGGCTGCAAAATTCTTGCCTACAACGGCTTCCACCCTGGCAAAACAGCCGAAGGAATCACTTATCTGCCCCTTTATCCAATGCTTGAGCAGTCTGATATTGTCCTGCTGCATTGCCCGCTGACGCCCCAGTCCAAAAATCTCATTGACGCAAAGGCTCTAAGCCATATGAAACCAACTGCGCTGCTCATCAATACGGCCCGAGGTCCGGTCGTTGATTCTGCGGCCCTTGCCAATGCTTTAAATGCCGGCATTATCGCGGGTGCAGGAATTGATGTTTTTGAAATGGAACCTCCCATTCCTTCAGATCATCCCCTGTGCTCCTGCAAAAATATTTTGCTGACTCCCCATGTTGCTTTTGCTACGGCAGAGTCAATGAAGCTGCGCGCGGATATTGTCTTTGATAATCTGCAAAAATTCCTCAATGGTACGCCAGTAAATCTTGTTTAATACAAACCGCGTGCGGCGTAAAGCCAGAACAAAAACAAAAAGCTCCGCCTGCCAAACGCTCGCGCAGGCGCTCGGGCGCCCAAGCGCCTGCCTGTGCGCGGTATGCGTATCCTCGCGTATGCGTTTGGAAAGCGGAACTTCTCACAGATCCGTTCATCAAATCAAACAGACACTATTTGGTATATTTATCAAACATTCCTGTAAAATCAAAAGTTGAAAAATAGTCGGTAGGTGTTTCAGCACGGCGTATAAGCTGAGTAGAACCATCCTCTTTTAATAAAACCTCGGCAGACCTGAGTTTTCCATTGTAATTATAGCCCATGGAAAAGCCGTGCGCCCCGGTGTCGTGAATGACAACATAGTCTCCCATCTCAATTTTAGGAAGCATACGGTCCACGGCAAACTTATCATTATTTTCACATAACGACCCGGTCACATCATATTTATGGTCACAAGGCGCGTCTTCCTTGCCTGCCACAGTGATGTGATGGTAAGCGCCGTACATTGCGGGACGCATTAAGTTGCAGGCGCATGCGTCCAGGCCAATATAATCTTTAAAAGTCTTTTTCTCATGGATCGCTTTTGTAATTAAATGACCGTAGGGCGCCAGCATAAAACGGCCCATCTCGGTAAAGATAGCGACATCCCCCATGCCGGCCGGAACAAGAATTTCTTCAAAAGCCTGGCGTACACCCTCTCCAATCACTTCAATATCGTTAGGCTCTTCATCAGGATGGTAAGCTACCCCCACGCCGCCGGACAGATTAATAAATTTAATATCCGCCCCGGTTTCCTCTTTAAGCTCTACTGCCGTCTTAAAAAGGATTCTTGCAAGCGCCGGATAATACTCGTTTGTCTTTGTATTGCTGGCAAGAAATGCATGAAGACCAAAAGTCTTTGCGCCTTTTTCTTTTAAAATTTTAAAGCCCTCTGTCAGCTGTTCCCTTGTAAAGCCATATTTTGCTTCTCCTGGAGTATCCATAATCGATGTGCTGATTTTAAATTCTCCGCCTGTATTAAAACGGCAGCAAATCGTTTCCGGTATTTTCCCTGCCACTTTCTCTAGAAATCCGATATGGCTGATGTCGTCCAGATTAATAATCGCCCCAAGCTTTGCCGCCAGTTCAAAATCCTCTGCGGGCGTATCATTCGATGAAAACATGATCTCATGCCCTTTAAACCCACACACATCGGACATCATAAGCTCTGTCAGAGAGGAACAATCTGTTCCGCAGCCTTCCTCCTTAAGTATTTTTAAAAGGAACGGGTTCGGCGTAGCCTTTACAGCAAAATACTCCTTAAAACCTTTATTCCACGCAAACGCTTTATATACTTTTCGGGCATTTTCACGGATTCCTTTTTCATCATATAAATGGAACGGCGTCGGATATTCTTTGACAATCTCCTCGATCTGCTCTTTTGTAACAAATGGTACTTTTTTCATAAATTCTTGCTCCTTTCCTCTGTTTGCCGTGCTTCTTCACGGCATCAGGTTATCCCCTTGAGGGGCTTCATCAATTCGCCGGGCGGTTATCTGGATGCCCCCAAAAATTGCCGGAATAAATTTTCAAATACGTTCCAGGCCAGCACAGCCTTTAAGTCCAGACATTCCCCGGCAATATAAACTCTATATACAGCATTACTCTGTCAGGATTATCGTATTCTTGTACAAAAACACTATAATTCATAAAAAAAGAAAAGTCAATGCAGCACTGCGAGAAAACACAGGCTCCACTGACTTTTTTGTTACTATTATTCATCCCAGCCCGGAAATACCTTTTCCTCAGCCGTTTCAGGAGCTTCATACATTGCCTTCACCTCCGAAAGCAGCCGCCCCGGGCGCCCAAAGCCGGCACAAGCGTCATCAATGACAAGGATCCAGTCCTTTGCCCGGCCTTCATCGGGCGCTGTAAATGCTTCCCAGGTATGGTTGTTGGCAATCTGCACAGCCTGGGAACACTCCCCATTTCTCGGGTTAAACCACCAGACATTGAGGGTATCGCCGCTAAGCTTACATAAATCAACACTTTCTGTACCACCGCTGGTTAGATAAACAAAAGCAAATGCTCCATCCTTATGTACGCAGGCCTGACGGTGGCCATCAAGACAGCCGTCGCCGCAATGCGCCCCATGGCCAATCATTTCCTGGCACGGAATTATCTTGTCAAAAGGCCTGGACGCCAGCAAATCTCTCAGTACCCGCATTTGCCACGCCCCGGGGCGGTCCAATGCTTCACACCATGTATACGGCCTGCCTAAAGAACGCTCCTTCTCCGAAATTGTACACCATACCGAGGAATGGCCATAGGTATGTCCAAAGGCTCCCGCAAACAGCGACCAATAGGCCCGCTTGCGGACAATCCATTCGTCATGGAGCGGCAAAGGATTTGGCCAGTTTGATGGCATCTGCTCATAGGCCGGTTCCCCGTCAAACACCGGCATAGTCTTTTCCCGGTTATAATCAATTTTTACCTGGACATAATTCTGCGTCTTTGTCCCATGTCCGGACTGAAGCATAATAAAATCAATCCAGACGTCCTCATCATCCCAGTAAGTCATTGTCGAATATTTTCCGGTTTCCATTTCAAAACAGGTATGATAGGTCATCAGCACATCGCTCCAATGCACATCGGGAATATTCCATTTCAAATCACACCCGGTCACGCCATGACCGATCCCCTCCGCCATCCTGCGCCATACGTTTTTATAACTAACCCCCTTATGAATCGGCTGACGGTCACCGCCAAGGCACCAGACAATATTTCCCCGGTCTTTATAGCGACGGCCAATCCAGTCACCATACTCATAAGCGTTGTCCTCATTTACTATTTTATCAAAGGTCTGACCGCCCCAATTTTCTCCTACAACAAGCTGGCCCCAGGCAGGCAGCAAAAGGACATACAGGCCCCGGCGGTCCGCTTCGTCAATGATCCAGTCCAGGTATTTAAAATACTTTTCATTCCGTTTTGACAAATCATAGTCAAATAATGCCGGCTCGCCGCAGGGCGTGCGCATCTCATAATCCATTTCAGGATCAAGGGCCACAATCTGCAATACAGTAAACCCCTGCTGTACTCTTTTGTCCATTAAATATAGCGCGTCATCCCATTTTAAGCGCATTGGCATTGTCCAATCCGTATCTGCGAGCCAGAAAAAAGGCTTACCGCTCACAGTTTCTAAATGCCTTTTGTCCTCTGACACTCTCAATTTCTCCAAATAACTCATACAACCACCTCATTCATAATTTGTAACAGTTCAGCCCGCGCCGTTCCATATCAGGCAGACTCCCGGATGACAAGACAGTGCTCCACATAGACCGTCCGGCCATGGGAAATTTCCTTGCGTATCACGCCGTCTAAAAGACGGACCGCTTCCGCCGCAGTTTCCTCTATACAAGAATCCACCGTCGTCAGAGCCGGCGTCAAAAACGGAGCCGCTTCTATATTATCCAGCCCAACCACAGCTATGTCTTCTGGTATACGATACCCCATTTCCGAAAGATACTTCATACAGCCAGCCGCCATCATATCACAAATACAGAAAATACCGTCCGCCTTAATCCCACTTTTAACAAGCGCTTTCGCGGCGTCATAGCCGCCGTCATAAGTATAATCGCCGTAAAAAATCAAATTTTGATCGATTTCAATGCCAGCGTCACATAAAGCCTGTCGGTAGCCATTTTCCCGCTTATTTTCAATAAACGGCGCCTGCTTTACAGTAATCAAAGCGATTCTTTTCCTTCCCAGGCGAATAAGGTGTTCGACCCCATCATAGGCCATCATAGCCTCATCAGATAAAACCGCATAGTTATCCTTAAACTGCAGCCGCTTCGCTTTAAGCTGAACAAGGGGGTATTTTTTCAGCCAATTTTCCAAGGCCCCGTTCCGGTCAATTACGCCAAGAAGAATCACCCCGCTGACGACATTTTCGCCAAGAATATCAAAAATATTGGCCTCATCCCCCAGGCTGTAAAAGTTAAAGATCATCTGATAGCCCAGCGCCGCCCCGGCGCGGCGCAAATGGTCAAACATTTCAGACATTGCTGTATTGGTAATGACAAGAATTACATTTTTATGGCTTAAATTTCCTTCCAGCTTTCTTGCGCCATAATCATAGCCCAGCTTTTCCATTGCCCGGAGTACCCGCTCCCGGGTTTCGGGAATCACCTGCATACTGTTATTAAGGACACGGGATACCGTAGCCGTAGATACGTCCGCCTCTCTTGCCACATCTGCCATATTCGCCATTTTTACGATTCCTCCTTTACCGTCACCGGAGGCAGGGCCGTCCGGCAGGCCGTTCCTTATAAAAGTCTTAAGGCTATTTTACTATAAACTGTCCGTCGGGGCAATATCAAAGCCCTGGCTTTATTTCCCGGTGCTTTCTGCAAGCCATGAATCAAATTGCTGCTGGATGTATTCAATATATCGTTCAACACCACTATCCTTTAATTTTTTAAGGAACTCATTGTAATAATCCTCTGTATACAAGCCACAGGCGAAGGACGGGCGGTACTCTTCAATAGTGTTGGTAATTCCCGCAACCTCATTTTCATAGCCGTCAGAATTAAAGCTAAAACCATTAAATGCAGACACGCTGGCATTAAGATTTATTTTTTCTGCCTCATCTCTCAAATCCAGATCCTGGCCGCTGCGTACCTTAGCTAAAAATCCATTGCCAATAATCGCCGTTTCATCTCCAAGATAATAGCCGCAGCTTGCCCCGTCCTGCCCATCTACAAAATCAATAGAACCATCCTCCTGGGTTTCATAATGAATACCTTCAATCCCCCAGGTAATAAGATTAAGCACTTCCGGATCCGTATACAATAAGTTCATAAACTTCACCGCAGCCTCCGGCTCTGTTGCCGTGGACGGCACTGTCCATGTAAATTTGCGCAGCATGAGGGTATCGATGACCGGCTCCTCATCCAAATTGATAATGACCATTTCATGGCCGCAGGTAGAAGACAATGTTTCCTCAGCTCCCGTCTGGAAGCATTTGAACAATCCGAATGCAGTTCCTCCCGCAATCAGTGCCTCCTGCGTTTCGCTGTAATTCGCCCCATCCTTATAAACATAGCCTTTCTCATACCAGTCCACAAATCGCTTGGATGTATCAATATATTCCTGCCTTAAATAATTATTTTGAATCTTTGTTCCATCGCTGTCCATAACGCCAATCAGACAATTATCCCCATCGCCCAGTCCGTCATATTTAACAAATTCACCCTTACTATTAATCAAATAAGGCGCTGTTAATATTTTTTTCGCCCCTGTAGCTACTGGTGTCATCTGAGGATCTACCTCAAGAACCTTCTCAAAAAGATTTTCAAGATCTGATGCCGTCTTTATTGTTGACGGATCTATCCCTGTCTGCTCTAAAATATCTTTTCGGCAGCCAAAGCCTAACGGCGTAGCCTTATCTCCGTAAGGTGTCACTCCGTAAATGCGCCCATTGACCGTTGTTCCGGCCAGCCATTCTTTAGGCACTACGGATAAAAGCTCTGGCGCATATTCATTAAGTAAATCCGTAATATCCATCAGTTGATTTTGAGATTCCATAGAATTAAAATGCGCGGAGCCTCCCGGCTGGGTCGCAAGCAGATCCAGTTTTTCGCCGCCAGAAATCATCAAGTTAAGCTGCTGCACATAATTTCCCATTTCCATAATATTCAGATGAACCTCTGTATTAATTTTCTCGCGGGTAATTTCATTAATTGCATCTTCAACCATTTCCACATCTGCTGGAAGGGTATTTAGAGTCCAGAACATAACCTCAATTTCTGAAATATCCTCATCTGCCAAGTCCTTCAAATTCCCGTCTTCTCCGGACGATGTATCTTTTTGCAGAGAAATATCCCCAGACATTTCTGTATTTACGCCGGTGCTTTCACCAGCCGCCCCCTTTGTCTCAGAATTTCCGCACGCTCCCAAAGTAATCGCCGATACAGCAAAGAATACTGCAATACTTTTTAGTTTCATAAAGCTTCTCCTCCTTAAATGTAATTTTTATAGTTTTATTACATCATAATTACATCATTTTTTCAATTATTTTCCATTAATTTTTGCTTTTTCAGTCTTTTCCACAATGATTAAGCGCTGTTTTTTACTATTTTATCCGAATGTATTTAAAATTTTGTGGATTTCCCACAATGTAATACAATGAAATATTATGTAATAATTATATTGATTTTTACATTTATTGCTGATATGATAAATGCATAGCCGTTCAGATAACTGAACAGTTACATAGCTTCATCATTGCAGCGGCAGCAAGCTGCCGCAACTCTATATTTGATAAGGAGGAACATCACCTATGTTGTTAAAACCAGAACCGCTCTCAGAAGAACAATATGAGGCTCAAAGCATGGCACGCAGGGAAAACCAGCAAATTATCGAAAAATATTTATCTTTAAAAGGCTCTGACCCTATTGATGATAAAATGGCGCTCTTTGCCGACGATATTATGTATGAGATTGTAAATACCATGGCCTGTAAACCAGAACGGACATGCGGTAAAAAAAATTTAAGGCAGCGCTTTGAAAGCAATGCCCGGATGTGGAAGGAATTTGAGTATAATAATATCCGTATTATTCCCACCGACAGAAAGGAAACATTTCTTGTCGAATGTGATGCCGACGGCACGATTTTTTCTCCAATGTTTAAGGAACCGCGTTCCTATCACAACTATTATTATATTATGTTTGTCCTTCGGAACAAAAAAATATGGCAGCTCCGCCAATTTACAAATCCTATGAAGCTCATTCACGACTTCTGGAAAAAGCTCCCCGATGATGTGGGTTAAGGTTTTGCTCCCACAGATTCTCCACATTATAACCATCTGCGGCATTGCCGCCCAAACTTTCATGCCGCGCTGCGCGCGGCTCCACCACGCATGAAAGCCAGATGGCTCCGTGCCTGCGGCACTCCACCATCTGCCGACGGTATGTCTACGTTCCACTCCGGTCGGCGCTAAACGCGTGGTCTACGCTCCGCTTCGGTCGTTGCTGGACAAGCGCCACCGGCGCTTAGCAACACTGGCACGCAGCACCCCGCACTCATACCGTCTTGTCGGCAAATGTCCGCGCATCCGGTCAAGCGAGCTTGCCCGTCTGTGCGTCCGCTTGCCAAGCTTTCATAGTAATTTAAAGGAGGTATTTCACATGTTAGAAAAATATGGGCCTTTTGGCCTTTCCTATGAAGATGAAGAAAAACGTTTACATAATTTAGAGTTAGCCAAAAAGTATCTGGGCATTTCCGGGCCTTCCCGGAATTATGAACGGGCAAAATTCTCCACAGACGACGGCACAATGATTCTCACCTTTGCCCGAGGAGATGATCCAAGGACAACAGAGGGCATTGGTATCAGCCATAAACAGCTCGGGGAATTTTATAAGGCCGGGGCTGCCGGCGTCGACTGCTGGCCCGAATGGCGCCTGAGCAACGGAACAATCTACACAACGCCAGACCCAGATGTTATTTACATCGAATGTGACGGACAGTCCATGCTTTTCGACCGCCGCCTTTATAATGAGCAGGGAGAGCTTGGATATTACTTAAATCATTATTTGCTCACACTCACTTTTAAGGAAGGGAAGCTTCACAATGTTACTGAGCTGTACAATACCGCTGCCGTCTATGATAATTTTGACATGAACCGAGAGCCGGATATGTATTAATTTTTACATCCCTTACCATGCCCTTCCATATTAGCCGCAGCTCGGCCATTTCGCTCCTTACACGGCAAAACCCTGCCAACTCAAAATAAGTACGAGATATTATAATCCTGCTTTTTATGGGCATAATGCCATATCCAGTTACGCCAACGCTTTAAAACATTAAAATAATATCAAAAGAAAAATGTAGCTATTGAAAAAATATAAATCTGATGTATAATATTCGTAACTAAACTTTCATGCCGTGCTGTATGAGGCTTTACTATGCATGAAAGCGTATTGCTCCGTGTTACATATTTGATACGGTGTTTTTGAATGTACTTAAAAGTTTGGAGGAAATAGATATGGAAAAGAAAAATCTTGATTGGGCCAATATTGGCTTCGGCTATCATCCGACAGATATGCGTTATGTTTCTAATTTTAAAGCAGGCGCATGGGATGAAGGAGTTTTGACACCGGATGCGAATATTGTCCTCAACGAATGTGCCGGGGTGCTTCAGTATGCTCAAACGATTTTTGAGGGCCTGAAAGCATATACAACCGAAGATGGGCGTATCGTTACCTTCCGCCCGGACTTAAACGGGCAGCGTATGGAAGATTCCGCGAAACGTCTGGAAATGCCTGTATTTCCAAAAGAGCGTTTTATTGACGCCGTCATCAAAACAGTAAAGGCTAATGCAGCTTACGTTCCTCCCTATGGCTCTGGGGCAACGCTTTATATCCGCCCTTATATGTTCGGAACAAATCCTGTCATTGGTGTCAAGCCGGCGGACGAATATCAGTTCCGTATTTTTACGACTCCTGTCGGCCCTTATTTTAAAGGCGGAGCAAAGCCTATTGTTATTAAGGTCAGTGATTTTGACCGGGCGGCTCCCCATGGTACAGGACATATTAAAGCCGGTCTTAACTATGCCATGAGCCTTCACGCCATCGTTACGGCCCATGCAGAAGGCTTTGACGAAAATATGTATTTAGACGCAGCGACCCGCACAAAGGTTGAGGAAACCGGCGGCGCTAACTTTATTTTTATTACAAAGGACGGCAAGCTCGTCACACCAAAGTCTGACAGTATTCTGCCTTCAATTACCCGCCGCTCCATTGTCTATGTAGCCAAAGAATATCTTGGCATGGATGTTGAGGAGCGTGAGGTTTTCTTTGATGAAGTGACAGACTTTGCAGAATGTGGCCTTTGCGGTACTGCCGCCGTCATCTCCCCTGTAGGAAAAATCAATGACCATGGCAAGGAAATCTGCTTCCCAAGCGGTATGGATGATATGGGGCCTGTTATAAAGAAGCTTTATGACACGCTCACCGGTATTCAGATGGGCCATATTAAGGCTCCCGAAGGATGGATCCAGGTTATTGAATAATTTAGACGTAACAGTTTGGCCGGCCGGGAGTGATATGTAAGAAATCGTGTTTACAGGATTTTTGGCCTATTGCTCCTGGCTGAGGGAGCGCCAGATTAGGATCAAAGACAGCCGCGCCATGCGTAAAGCGCGTTAGCGCGGCTTTACGCATGGCGCGGTATCGCATCGGATAGAGAAGGAAACCTTCCCTATCCGATTTCTGCTCTTAATCCATGCAGTGCGCCTGAATATAAGGCTTCATCGCTTCATAGCTTGTCTTTCTCACATACATATCGAACTCATATTCCAGGTCAAAATAAGTCCGCTCCTCGCTCCGTGCAACAACCTCCCACGCATCATCCTGATCCAGGTTTGGAAACCAGGTATCTGCCTCATAAACATAGTTCATTTTTGTCACATGAGCCACATCACAGTAGGGAAGCATCTGCCGGTAAATACTGTCTCCGCCGATCACATAGACATCTTCTGTAGCATATTTTTTAGCTTTTTCTAATGCGGCCTCTATACTTTGGACAACTATGGCGTCCTTCACTGAATATCCTTCTTTTGAAGAAATAACGATATTCACCCGGTTCTTTAAGGGCAGCCCGTTTGGAAAGCTTTCCAACGTTTTTCTTCCCATAATGACTACCTTTCCCGTAGTTGTAGTCCTGAAAAACTTCATATCCTCAGGAATACTATTAAGCAATTTGTTTTTATTTCCAATCGCCCAATGATTATCTACAGCAACAATTAAATTCATAATCAGCGCTCCTTCTCATTCTGTATCTTTTTTACACAGCAATAGGGATATTTTTAATCTGAGGCCCGGTTACGTAATTTTCCACTCTAAAATCATCCGGCGTAAAATCATAAAAATCTTTAATTTCCGGATTCATCCAAAAGTCCGGCGCAGGATGGGTTTCACGGCTGATAAGCTCTTTAATCAACGGAATGTGCCGGTCGTAAATATGGGCGTCCGCGATCACATGAACAAGCTCTCCGACCTGCATACCGCATACCTGGGCAAACATATGCACAAGCGCCGCATACTGCACTACGTTCCAGTTATTTGCCGCAAGAATATCCTGGGAGCGCTGGTTTAAAATGGCATTGAGTACAAGCTTATCTTCCCCGGGCCGCTTTGTCACATTAAAGGTCATACTATATGCGCACGGATAAAGGTTCATTTCGTGGAGATCCTGGTGGACATAAATATTGGTCATAATCCGGCGGCTGTAAGGGTTATTTTTCAGATCATAAAGCACCCGGTCAACCTGATCCATCATTCCTTCTTTATATTGGTGCTTTACCTGCATTTGATAGCCGTAGGCTTTTCCAATAGAACCGTCCGGGTCTGCCCACTCATCCCAAATATGACTTTTGAGGTCATGGATATTGTTGGATTTTTTTTGCCATATCCATAAAACCTCATCAATGGCGCTTTTAATGGCCGTCCGGCGCAAGGTCAGTGCGGGAAATTCCTTTGAAAGGTCATAACGGTTGACAACGCCAAACTTTTTAATCGTATAGGCAAAGGTTCCGTCCTCCCATTTAGGCCGTACCTTCTCCCCCTCGGTGCTGCAGCCATTGTCTAAAATATCTTGGCACATATTTATAAATAAATGATCGGCATAGCTCATTTCATCGACCTCCTGTTTGCATATTTTTTAATCAGGCCCAGCACGACTTTAGACGCCATTTCAAGCCCTTCCACTGTGATATGTTCCATCGGCCCGTGAAAGGCATAGCCGCCGGTTCCAATATTCGGACAGGGCAGCCCCATATAAGACAACCGGGAGCCATCGGTGCCTCCTCTGACCGGAATCATATCCGGCGTCATTCCCAATTCTTCCATAACAGCCTTTGCATTATCCATCAGGTGAGGATGGCGGTCAATAATTTCCTTCATATTATAATACGAATCCTCTAAAGCAAGAACTGCTGTACCGGCCCCATATTTGCTGTTGATTGCAGCCACAGCTTCCTTAATTATCGCTTTCCTTTTCTCAAAAACAGCCCTATCGTGATCCCGGATAATATAATTCATATGAGCCTCCATGACATCTCCGCCAATGCTGTCTAAATGATAAAAGCCTTCATAGCCTTCGGTATATCTGGGCGTTTCACTGGCCGGGAGCATTGCCGCCAGCTCGCATGCAACTAAAGCGGCATTGACCATAATATCCTTGGCATCCCCGGGATGAACCGATACGCCATGAATTTTTATCCGCGCAGAAGCGGCATTAAAGGTTTCGCAGGCCAGCTCATTCTCCGGACCTCCGTCTATCGTATACGCAAAATCAGCGCCAAACAGATCAACATTAAAATGATCCGCCCCGCGGCCAACCTCCTCGTCCGGTGTAAAGGCAATGCAAAGCGGGCCGTGCGGAATATTTTCCCGGATTACAGTCTCCACAGCAGTCATAATTTCAGCAATCCCGGCTTTATCATCCGCTCCCAAAAGCGTTGTTCCATCGGTCGTCAGAAGCGTCCGGCCGGCCAATGTCTTTAAATGGGGAAAGTCCCGGACCAAAAGCTCCACTCCCGAAGGAAGGCGCACATCATTTCCGTCATAATCCTTAATCACGTTGAGCTTAACATTTTTCCCGCTCGCTGCCGGAGATGTGTCCATATGGGAAATGAATCCCAGGGCAGGTTCCCCTTCCAGCCCTCTCGTAGCCGGAAGCCACCCATAGACAATCCCAAATTCATCTAAAAGCACTTTAGGTACACCGATAGCCTTTAACTCCTCTTTAAGATACCCGGCCAGCTCAAGCTGGCACGCCGTCGACGGCGTATCTTCCGATTCCTCGCTGGAGGTCGTTTCAAACTGTATATATTTTGAAAATCTCTGTAATATATCCATAATCTTCACCCTTTCCTTGTTTTTGTCGGCCTTCCACGGCATCATGGGATGCCGCCAGCGGCGTTCCTTATTCTTGCCGTTTCCCGCGGTATCCCGTGTCCATACTTATTATAAATTATCTTTTCCCATGTGGCAAGAAAAGGTTATTGTGCAAAACAATACTCTGATCATGGAACTAAATACTTCCTTTCATCATAAGGAGAAGCACCGACACACAGTATAGCCATTTTCTTTTTCTCAAATTTATCAATATTTTTTTCAAAAACGATAATCTTGTGATGATATCCCCCTCTGCAAGCCAGCTTGCGGTCTACTCCGCGTTTCAGTCAGCGCAGAGCAGCCGTCCACGGACGCCTTGCGCCAAAGTTTGCCCTCCCAAGCCGCATGGCTGAATCAATACAAATTTAATAATATTTTAATTAATACGCGATGAATTATATTAGCTTTATTCCCGGAACTATGATATAATGTTCAAGAATTGAACATTATATCGCGTCTTTCGCGCGGTGAGCGTATGCGAACCTTCCATTGCGCGAAAGTACGCATCTTAAGGCAAAGCCATATCATGGACGCAGCGCGGCCATGATATAATGTTCAAGAATTAAGTACATAGGAAAGGAAAGATTGTTTATATGATAGATACACTTGATACGATTATGAGTGAATACTATCAAAATATGGAAATTTATAAGAAACTAAAATATGATGTGGGTGAAATCATCACAACTCTGATTGACATAAATCATATAAAAATATCAAATATGACGCTTCGGATCAAAAGTGAAGAAGCATTAAAAAATAAAGTCATTTCAAAAGCAAAGTATAATCACCTCGATGAGATTACCGATATTCTCGGCTGCCGTATTGTCACACTTTTTGAAAGCGATGTCGACAAAATTTTTGACCTTATCGACAAAACCTTTGAAATTGTAGAGATTGTCGACAAGAGGAAAAAGCATAAAGTAAATAATATTGAATTTGGCTACACATCTCTCCATCTGGTTGTCAAATTTACCGACGAGCGCTGCCAGCTTGTAGAATATCAGAAATACCAGGATATTCTTTTTGAGATCCAGCTCCGTACCGTGCTCCAGCACGCCTGGGCCGAGGTAGAGCACGGCCTTGGCTATAAATCATTTTATGAGCCTCCGATGGAAATCAAGCGTAAGCTCAACCGTCTGGCCGCAACTCTGGAAATTCTCGATGAAGAATTTGAAGATATACGCTATGGTATCGCCCTCTATAATCAAAGCCTTGATAAAGAGGAAAAAGTTTTAAAAACAGATATTAACAAGGATTCTCTGATCGCCTACGTGAACAGCAGCCCGACACTTAATGAAATGGCTCAGGCGATTGCCGGCAAGTTCCATTATCAGATCGTCCGTGACCCTCACCTTATCAGCCAGCAAAAGCTTGTCGCAAAAATGAATTTTTACGGCTATCAATATATTAATGAACTCAACGATGATATTATCCGGCACCAGGAAACGATCCAAACGATCGGCGAGGAGCTTTCCTCTCATATTAATTATGACTCTCCGACGCTAAATCTTTACAGCACGCTGCTGTGGTTCTCATTTATCCCCGTCATAAAAAATCTTATTGCCGGACACGGAGCATCCTCGGAGGAAATACTTGACGATGTTATTATAGAAACCTTCCGAAACAGCTCGCTTTCCATATTTGATGTATTTAATCCCAAAAAACTCAATGCATAAAATTTTAACTATTCAGCCAGCGCCGCATGGCTGAATAGTTACGAAAAAATCAAAGCGGCTTCGCTGTTCCAAAAATATATCTTCGGACAGCAAAGCCGCTCCATTTTTTATTTCCGCAGGCAACGAGCCAAGGTCAAGCTCACTTGATCTTAGCAGCTGCCATGAGCCCGATCCCCCTCATCCATTTTGCAGCATTGCGTAAACATCTGAAGGAACATAAGCTTTCACCCGGATACCTTCGTCTGTGTACTCTTCTTCAAGAAGCTGTCCAAATTTTCGGATCACAGCAATCTTTCCGGCATCCTTATAATCAAAAAGCTTCTCAACAAAAACCTTCTGTTCACGAAGAACTTTTTCTATCGTTTCAAGCAAAGGCCGCAAGCTGTTCCTATCATTCGCGCTGATATACACTGTATGGTCCGCGCTAAAATCCTTGAAATATTCTTCCCGGCCGCAGGAGCGGACAATATCCATCTTATTAAATGCGGTGATGATTGTTTTATCCCTGATCTCAAGCTGCCTTAAGGTATCATACACAACATGCATCTGAGCATCCATCTGAGGATTCGAGGCGTCTACCACATGAATAATCATATCCGCATAACGAGCCTCCTCTAAGGTCGACCTGAAAGCGTTAATTAAATGATGGGGCAGCTTCCTTATAAATCCCACAGTATCTGTCAGCAAAATCTGCTGTCCGCTCTCAAGGGAAAGATTCCTTGTTGTCGGGTCAAGAGTGGCAAACAGCTTGTCTTCCTCGAGAACGCCGGCATTGGTTAATGTATTTAAAAGCGTTGACTTTCCTGCGTTTGTATAGCCCACAATCGCGGCAACCGGCACCGGATTTTTGCTCCGCTGCTTTCTTGCAACCTCGCGGTGGCATTTCACCTCGTCAAGCTCTTTCTTCAAATGTGAAATCCGGTCCTTAATCAGCCGGCGGTCCATTTCAAGCTTATTTTCTCCCGGGCCTCTTGTTCCAATGCCGCCCCCAAGCCTTGAAAGCGAACGCCCAAGCCCTACAAGCCGCGTGGCACGGTAACGGAGCTGGGCCAGTTCCACCTGTATTTTTCCCTCGCGGGTCGAGGCCCTCTGAGCAAAAATATCTAAAATCAGCAGAGTCTGGTCCATAACCTTGGCGCCAAGCGCATCTTCAAGATTTGCCATTTGCGCCGGCGACAGCTCATCATCACAGATCACACCGTCAGCCCCCAGGCTTGCGATAAGCTGCGCAAGCTCCTCAATCTTTCCTTTTCCCAGATATGTTCCCGGGTGGGGAGATTCACGGTTTTGAATAAGACACCCAAGCACAACCGCTCCTGCGGTTCTGGCAAGCTCACCAAGCTCCTCTAAAGAGGCTTTCGTATCATCCTCTTCCCCGGAGGAAATTCCCACAAGAATTACCTTTTCTTGTATATCATCCGTTTTAAAATACTTTTCTTTGACATAATCAGCCATAAATTCTCTTAAACCTCCATGCCGTGCCGCGCGCAGCTTTGCTCACTGTTGGGTGCTTTCCAAAAATGTAAACTCATGCTGGCCCTGGGCGTCATCTGGATATTTCTCTACAAAAGCCTTCATCTTCTCATAAGCGCCTGTCCAATCACCAAGATATTCCAGTGCAACTGCTTCGTTATACATAAGTTCCTTGTCTACCAGGCGGTCATTTAAGGAAAGGCCAGACTCAAATGCTTTCCTGGCGTCCTCATATCTTAAAAGCTCCATCAGGCATAACCCATATTGATTATACGCCGCGGCATTGGTTGTATCTACTGCGATATATGCCTCATACTGCTTTGCGGCACCTTCAAAATCCCCCTGTCGCATAAGAGATTCAGCCAAGCCTAAATAAGCGCCGCTATAGCCCTTTTCCAAAGCCGTATTAAAGGCAACGGCAGCATTGGCATAGTCCTCTTTATACATATAGACAATCCCCCTGTTGGAATAATCCTCCCCGGTCTTTCCGCCAAGATTTAATGCCTCGTCTAAAATACTGGCGGCCTCGTCCGTCTTTTGCTGGGCCATAAGTACCTCATAAAGGGCAAGGTATATTTTATAGTTTTTCTTACTCATATCCAGCGCGGTCTTAAGATCCATCTCCGCCCGGCCAGTATCTGCAGAGCGCTGATAAGCAATTCCCCGAAGCATGTAAGCGTTGGCATCCTCCTGGTGCTCAATGATTTTTGTGTAGCTCTCGGCTGCCCCGACCGCATCCCCGGCCCGGCCCTGGGCTTCTGCCAGGTAATAAAGAATATCGATCTCCTGCTCTGTATATTCACCGTTCCCGTAAGCCAACGCCTCTTTAAACAAATCCACAGCTTTAGAATAATGCCCTGAAGACAAATAAACAATACCGCTCCCCCTTTTCGCCAGTTCAAGCAGGTCGCCGCGGCTTGTATTCGATATGCTGTTTTCAAAGGCTGCAAGGGCGTCATCATACTGTCCAAGCGCTATGTATGCCATTCCCAAATTAATAAGGTATTCCGCATTTCCCTCATCCTTTGCAAGGGCAGCTTCAAACATACTGACAGCGTCTGCATAAGAGCCGTCAGCATAAAGCTTAAGTCCCTTCTGATTACTGCTGCTCCCCTGTCCATAGCTTGTTATAAGAAATACAGAGCCAATAATAATCATCAGAACAATCACAGCCGCAATGATCTTTGCCGGACGGCTGCTCTTTTTTTTGCGCGGACGGACATTTTGGCGCCTGTCCTCATCCTCAAATTCCCGGGATAACTGGCTTACAGATACCGGCCGTGTTCCAGGCCGGCCCTGAGAGCCAGCCACGCTGCCGGACTTGTAACGCCTTTGAAGCGAGACGCCTTCTCCTGTACTTCGCCCCGGCCGCGCAGTGCTTCCCACTGCATGGCGCCCTGGACGCGCGGCGCCTCCTGTCGCGCTTCGCCCCTGCCGTGCTGTACTCCCGGCGGCAGGGCGTTCCGGGCGCGCGCCGCTCCCGGCGGTGTGCTGCCCAGCAGGAGCCATGCCGCCGCTTGTCTGGCGTTTCATTGGTCCATTATCCGACATACCCTGGCGGGTACCGCCGTTTTTCTCTTTTAAAGAGGCAGCTTTCATTCTTGCCTGAGACGCGCGGGCTGCTGCCATGCGTGTTTCCCAGTCGGTCTTTGGCAATATTGAGTCAACCGCCGGGTCAAACTTATGTTCTTCAACCTCATTTGTTATATTTTTAATCCTCATCCTTCCATGGGGATGCTGCTTTAAATTTTCGCTATTTTCCGGCCGCATTTCCAAAGGAACACCTCCATACGTAACTGTCCAAAACACCGGACTTCTACTCGTTGTCTGCTATCCATTATATTGTGTATGACATTAAATTGCAAGCAATAATATTCACGATTAAAAGTCCAAGGCACACGCCGGCCCCCACAGGAAAAATGACTGCCAAAATCCCTGAAACAGCTCCTGCAAATACTGCCAGCAAACGCTGCATTGGCGTATCCTTTCCCCCATTTTTATAATCATTCATAAACCATACGGCGCCCATAAAGGCCATCGGCGTCCATAACAGATGGCCGCCAAGAATGACAGCGAACCATTCAAAAACCAGCAGAAAAAAAATCGTTGCCCACGGCAATATAAGCATTTCATAAATCATATACACCCAGACAGCCATCCACCCAAGGGCAATCCACAGGCTGTACGGGCCTGAGCCAGGATTTACAAAGGAATATGCACACAGGCTCAGGGTAATTCCGGCTAAAAGCGAATTAACCCTTACCGCCCTGCCAGCAGCATACGAAACAATGACCGACAAAACAAGCCATTTCCAGGAAGGAATAAATGACAAAGCCATCCCAGTCATCGCGCCGTCCACCAGTGCCTCTTTCCATAATAAGCTTTTCGGACCGAAAAACTCTGCCAGGCCCGCACGGCCTTGTATATGTCCATACATACATCCTTGCATACGTCCTTGCCACAGTCTGACAGCAAGCTTAAGGGCAGCAAATAAAAACGCCGCGGCCCCAGCCCTTATCCAAACCAAAGGCCCAAAAACAAAGGAATAAATACTGCACATAAAAAATGATACAACCAGCCATTTTCCCATGATTCCGGAGACACTTCTTCCTCCATGAATATACGGGCCGCTCTGGCTCACAGGTATCAGCGGTTCAAAAGTGTCTGCGTCCGAAATATCCAGGTCAATATAATCCCATGGTTGTGCAGCTGCTTCCATCGCATAAGCTTTTCGGGAACCATACCTTTGTGTTTCCTTTACAATCTTAGCACCGTCCTTTTTTTCCAGACCGCCCTCTTCCGCAGCGGCCGGGGCTTTAGGCCGGACCGGCAGCTTTTTAGCCGCTGCCACTCTTTCCTTTAAATGCCGGTGGGCAGGACACACATAAGAGCACCAGCCACATTCCACACATAGATCCGCATCCAGAAGGCTGCACAAACAGGGCTCCTCCCTCAGAGCCTTTTCAATATGCAATGGCTTGAGGCCTACAGGACACACAAAACAGCAATCCCGGCATAAAAGACATTCCTCTTCCCTGTGTTCCAAAATTTCACATTCAAGAACGAGAAGCGACTCTGTTGTTAAGGACACACAGGCATGGTCCACATCCACGCAGTGTCCTTTAAGAGGCCCGCCCTCAACAACACAGAGACGCTGCTGCTGTATAAGAGCAGAGTTCACATAAGCCTTTTCTTTGGCAATACCGCCGCAAAACTCCAGCAAATCTCTGACATAGGTTCCATTGGGAACCCATAAGTTTTTTCTATGCTTCACCTTGCCGGATACAGTAAGCCCCCGCCCTGTCATTGGACGGCTGTCATAAAAACCGTCATAAACCGCACACAATTCTACAGCGCTGCACCACAAGCCATATTCCACCTTCTTTAAAGGTGTACAACTTTTTTTATACATACTTTCAGGAACGGTATAAAACCTTATATTGGCCAGCGGCAGCAAAGCATGACTGTAAGTTTTTGCCGTTTTTTCCAATAAATAACGAATTTCATCATGGCACACATAAATACTTACTGTATCAAAATGATAAATTTCAGCCAACATTCTGGCACCAAACAGCACCTTAGCCGGACATTCCATAATCAGGCGGTAATCGGAATAAACAAGCGGTTCCCGGTCAAACGCCGCAAGGCACAGCTCTTTTACCTTTCCCATATAAAGCCCTGAAAGAAATAACGGACGGCGTTTATGAAGCATCCCTATAATCCCCATTTTTTTCAGGCTATAAAGAGGATTTTTTTCCAGCTCCAACATTTTGGGAACAGAGCCGTCTGGAAAATGATCCGCCTCAATGACAATATGGCTGACGACTTCATAAACGCTCATCTGTTTTTCCCATATTTTCACAACAGTTCCGCTAACACTTGCATATACCGGCAATGACAGCTGGGATGTATTCTTACCAATCAACTGCCCACAGGCAACATGCTCTCCGACACTGACCACAGGTCTGGCAGCCGCCCCTTCTCCCTGTTTCATTGAAATACAGACCTTTCTTGGATGAAACAGTTCAAATTCTGCGTTATACATTTCTAGTTCTTCCGCAAGTGACAGGTGCTCTAATCGGTCAGTTCCCTGTAAGTACACATCCTCACCCCACAATTCTTGTTATTTGCAACAGTCCGCCAACAAATCCGGGATAGCATGGCTGAATCGTCACGTTTATAGAAAGTAGTATAACGCAATGAAACGTTTTTCATTCCTTGGAAAATATGGAAAGGTCAATTCGTAACAGCTTTGCCATGCCAAACGGTTACATAAATTCACATTTTAAAGAAGCCGGTTCAAAGAATTTTGAAGGCACAGACGGCCATAACCTGTAACCGCATTGGGATATATGTCAAAGCCAGGCATAGCTGCTGCTCCGGCTACCAAATAGGCTTTAAGCATTTCCCCATACAAATAAGGGCTGTTTCCCTGAACAATCCCCCACTCCATGAGCAGCGCTGCACTTCCGGTAACAAAGGGGGTGGCAAAGGATGTTCCTGTTACTGATGT
Source organism: Clostridiales bacterium (assembly GCA_018369015.1). Classification (GTDB taxonomy): domain Bacteria; phylum Bacillota; class Clostridia; order Lachnospirales; family Lachnospiraceae; genus Catenibacillus. The sequence goes on from JAGZDD010000024.1 coordinate 24,231, forward strand.
GTAACCGCCGCCGGCCGCCGTCGTCGTCAGATTTACTCCCGGAGCTACAATATCCGGCTTGAGCATGCAGCCCCCGACCGGTATACAGGCACTGTCACTGCCCCTGCCGGAAAAATCTGCCATCACTGTAGCCGCCGCATCATAAGCTCCTACAGAAATTGCTCTTGACGCTGTAGAAGGGATTGTTAATGTTAAATAAGGTGTACCAAAAAGGAAGCGTGTTCCCAGATTACGTACTGTCTGGCCAGGCAGCCACATTTCATAGGTTCCGTCGACAATTTTTTTCGGCAAAAGCCGGAGTATCCACACTCCAAAGTCAACATAGGTGTTCACCGGAATCAGCTCTATATAAATTTCCTGAGCCATACTATAATGGTTCGGCTGGCCATAATTGACAAGTACCTGAGTATTTTCCAATGTAAATGCTACAGGACCGAGCCGCTCCTGAATCGGGCCTAAACGCCTTCCTGAAGGGGCAATAATTTCTACATCAATAATATCCACAAAATTTTTCCATATTTGTATATTTAACGACGGCTGATATTCCCCCACGGACAAAGGAACATCCCTGTTTTCCCCAATAGAAAGGCGTCCTGCCGTATGGCCTGATGCCGCCCCTTCATTCCCCGTTCCAATAGCAATCAGGCAGCGGCCCACACCAGCGACATCATTAATATAAGCTTCCAGCAGCGACGTTCCGTCGTGGCTCCCGTAATTATTTCCAAAGCTTATATTAATGACCACAGGACTGTTTTGACGTATACCTTCCTCCAATATGTAATTAATCCCCTGCATAAGCTCAGTTGTCCTTGGGAAGCCTGACGCATCAGGATTTCCAAGCTTCACGACAATAAGCTCGCTCTCATAGGCTACTCCCCGGAAGGAAGCGCCTCCCTGACGCCCATTGCCTGCGGCAATGCCCATCACTGCGGTGCCATGCCCGGAATAATCCACGCTGGGAACCAATTCGCTTCTCCTTTCCTCTCTTTTTAATGCCTCGTTAATGATTTCCCTGGTGTACAAAACGCCTCTGACATAGCCTTTGGGCGGACCGGGAATCATCTGCGTGCCGTCTTCTAAAGTCAGCATAGCGCCGCCTGCTGCGGTCTGATCCCATAGCGCCAATATGCGCGTCGTGCCATCTGCATTTATAAAATCCGGGTGTGTATAGTCGATTCCCGAATCTATAAGCCCAATAATGACACCTTTTCCCGAAAGGCCCGCAGGCCCATTTTGAACCGAAGTAATACAGGATGTTCGGTTTCCAACACTGTCCGCAAAAAACAGCCGTTTAGGCATTTCAATATATTCAATTTGAGGAAGGCGGGCAACATTTTCAATAGCATTTTCCGGTACAGTTAATATCGCATAATTATTTAATAAATAGACAACCGTAATCCCAGCCGCTTTAAGTTCTTCAAGAGTTCCCGAATATTTAACAATCAGTTCCCATGTTCTATCCTCCTGGTCATAGCCTTCATTCAAATTTAAAGATTTTTCCCTCTGGTTTTGTGCCGTGTCCAATGCCAGATTCAATACATTTTCAACCTTTTGCTCATCCATATAAAAACCCGTTTTTCTTATAGACTATGCAATAGGGCAGCAAAAAGCCACAGGCAGTTAAACTCTGCCTGTGGCCAAATAGTTAGCTATATTATGTATCTGTTTTATTATGCCATTCCGGCTGCATTTCGATGAAAATATCCATCAAATGTCTGCTATACATGCATGACAGCCGCTTTTCCCGCTATTATCAAATATAACCCTGTGGATCTACAGGTACACCGTTGACCCAAACCTCGAAATGAAGGTGAGGACCTGTAGAATAGCCTGTACTTCCAACGTATGCGATAACCTGCCCCTGACTCACACTCTGTCCTGCAGAAGCTGCAATTGATGAGCAATGCTGATACAGTGTCGTAAGTCCGTTGTTATGGTTTACAACAATATAATTTCCTCTTGCAGCGCTGTAAGATACGGTCGTAACAACACCGCCGTCGGCAGCGTAAATGGCTGTACCCGAGCCGGCTGCAATATCAACGCCTTTATGATTGGAGGAAGCGCCTGCCGTAGGTGATGTACGTCCGCCAAAACCGGAGGAAATGTAACCGCCGGCGCATGGCCAGATAAAGCTTCCTGTAGCAACGCCGCCTGTAGAACCGCTCGAGCCAGAACCGGAGCCTGTGCTTGAGCCTGTACCAGAATTACCTGTACTTGGAGCCTGTGTATCACTTGAAGAGCCAGAACCGCTTCCTGTACCTGTATTCGCGTTGTTATTTTGGCTGCTGTTATTCTGCTGTTGCTGCTGCTCCTGTTTCTTCTTCTCTTCTTCCGCTTTCTTGCGGGCAGCCTCTGCGGCCAGCTTTTCCTGATATTCTATATCTGCCAGAATCTTATTATTTTCTGCAATCTCTGCCTCTGTACTGTAAATGCTGTCATAAGCGCTGCCAATATCGCCCATAATCGTTCCAAGCTCTGCCTGCTTTGCTTCCATGACGAGCTGCAGCTCCTCCTGCTTTGCTTCCTGCTCTGCTTTTAATTCTTCAAGCTGAGCCTTCTGCTCCTCTAACTGTGCTTCAAGAGTCTCGATCTGCTGGCGGGTTTCGTTTAAAGCTTCCAGCAAAGCGTTATCATAATCAGAAATTTTGGAAATATATTCACCGGCGTTAAGAATTGTTGCAATATCCTCGGCCTGCATGAAAATCTCCATCATCGTTGTGTCTCCCGCTTCATACATCGCCCGGATACGCGCCTTTAATGCCTCGTACTGCTCTGCTTCTTTGGCCTTGGCAACCTCAAGATCCGCCTGCGTCTGGGCCAGGTCGGCCTCTGTCTGCTCAAGTTCGCCGTTTAAGCGCTCGATTTCTTCGTATACAGCGGATAATTCCTTATCCAGCTCTGCAATATATGATTCTGTGTCTGCCTTGTTTGCCTGAAGACTTGCAAGACGGCTCTGCAACGCGGCTTTCTGACTTTCCAAAGCTGCAAGATTCTGCTGAACCTCTTCCTTGCTGCTCGCAGCAAAGGCTGGCATACTCAGTGAAAATACTAAGGAAAAAGCAACTGCTGCTTTTAATGTACGCAAAAATCTCTTCTGCATGGGTAGGTGACTCCTTTCAAAAAGATACTTTTTCTAATCACTGAGGCTATTATAACATAGCTGTTACAAAAAATCCAGAGAAATATTACATATTTTTTAACAAATATTGCTTATGTATTAAATGACATTGCGATTTATTTGCCAATATTTTTTGACTTGTTTCAATAATGTACATATTCGTCATTTTTTTTATTATGTTTTTCTTAAATTATACACAATTTATTTTTATATCTTACGTATTTCTTAAACTTTATAAACCTATGGCTATAATAGTGAAGCCGCGGCGCAGGGATTTTTATATCCCGGCACCGCGGCCTAAAAGCAGCCTCCATACAAAGCCTGTCTGCATGGCCTTTCTGGACACATTCACTATTCAACACTTTTGAGCGACTCAACCATATCAATCTTACGCAGCTTATAAAACATTGCAATATTGACAAGAATCGTAAATGCAACCGTCAAAAGCATACTGTAAATATAGCTTGGCGCATAGACAATCCGGCCAAACATACAGCTATCAATTTCTACAGTCACAATAATAAACTGGTGCAATATTTTTCCGAGAATACAGCCAAAAGCCATGCCAATGATTGTCAGGTAAATATTTTCCCTGTATACATAGGCAGCCACCTCAAGGTCGTAAAAACCAAGGACCTTGATCGAGGCCAGCTCTCTTCGGCGCTCGTTAATATTAATATTATTCAGATTGTACAAAACGATAAATGCCAGCATACCTGCGGAAATAATCAGGACAACAATAATAATATCCAGTGACCCCAGCATATCATCCAGTGTTGTCTTTATACTGTCCATATAAGACACACTGACGACTGCATTTTGGGCAAGAAGATTCTGGCCAATATCATTTTCCATATCCGGGTCCGCAATTTTTATTAATACTGTATTATATTCCACCGGCTTCCCGAAAGTCTCTTCATATAACGCCGGCGTCATATAAATATAATGACCGACATAGTTTTCACAGATTGCCGCAATTTTCACATCCCTGGACTCAAACTGGTCCTCCTTAATCTGAATGGTATCCCCAGCGCCAACATCCAGCAGCTTTGCTGTTTTTTCACTTATGATAATACCGCTGTCATCAAGCTGGTATTCTTTCCCCGTGGTCCGGTCATTAAAGTACATAAACTCACTGAGGTTATCAAGGCTCTCAGGCACAACAATATAGGCCTCCCAGTCCTTTGTTTGTGAAGCAATATCTGTATTGAGCATATAAGCGGTCTTATATGCGCCAATGCCGCTTTCACCGTCAAGCATTTCATAAAGCTTATCCTTATCCTTGCTGCCCGCATCCTCGTCCATAATGACCATACCGCTGTAGGGCTGTATTTTATTATATTGGAGATCCACAATATCCTTAATAGAATCCTTAAGCCCGAAGCCAACGATCATCAGCGCCATACAGCCGCCGATACCAAAAACGGTCATAAAGAAGCGCTTTTTGTATCTGAACAAATTTCTCAGGGTCGATTTTTGTGTAAAGCTTAAATGCCGCCAAAGCGGGGTAATCCGTTCGAGCAAAATACGCCGCCCCTGTTTTGGCGGAACCGGACGCATGAGTGACGCCGGCGTTGCCATAAGCTCCTTGTAACAGGCAAGAAATGCTGCCGCCGTTATACACACAATCGCCGCCACGGAAGCTAAAAGCCCATAATAGGCATTATAAGGAATCGTCGTGTTCGGTATGTAAGGGTAAACAATCTTGTAAGCATTGACAATAATATAAGGAAAGACTTTTTCTCCAAAAAGTACTCCGACAACACTTCCGCCAATCGTTGCCAGCAGAGCATAATAAATGTACTTTTTAGCAATAGCGCCTTTCCCATAGCCCAGCGCCTTGAGCGTTCCGATCTGTATACGTTCTTCTTCAACCATGCGGGTCATGGTCGTCAGGCTAATCAATGCGGCCACAAGGAAGAACAGCACCGGGAAAATTTCGCCGATCGCTCTTACTCGGTCCGCATTGTCTCCCAGCTCCCCATACCCCGAAAGGGCAGAGCGGTCGGAAACATACCACTTAGGATAGGCAATATCCTCTACCTCAGCCTTAGCGTCATCAAGCTTTTCCTGGCCGTCAGCAATTTCTTCCTCAGCTTTAGCTTTTCCGTCCTCATATTCTTTCCAGCCGTCTTCAAGCTCCGTCCGCCCTTCCTCAAGTTCTGCTTTTGCCTCATCAATTTGTTTCTGGCCGTCGGCAAGCTGAGTCTTGGCGCTGGCAAGCTGAGCCTGGCCATCGGCAAGCTCCTGTTTGGCCGCGTCAAGCTGGGCCTGGCCGCTAACAAGCTGGTTATAAGATTCATCAAGCTTCGTCTTAAACGCCGCCAATGCGTTTAGATTGGCTTCCGAATCATTTAATTTTTCCTCTTGTTCTGAAATTGTCTGCTGTATATTCACATAGGCTTCGTTTTGATTAAGCTGCTGATCTACCTCGGCACGGATCGCTGTTTTTGCATCCTCTGTCCGGACTTTTTCCACCGCCGCGTTTATTGCCGCTTCAATCTGGGCTCTGCCGGCAGTAACCTTAGACATGCCCGTCTCATAGCTGGCATCATATTGAGTCTGAAGCTGGGAAACTGTAGCAGAAAGCTCCTGAATCTGCGCTTCAAGAGCCGCCCTTTGCTTTTCCAGCTCTGCTAAAGTATCATCTGAAGCCGATACTTCTGATAAAACCGTGACTTGGGCGCCATTAAAAGTCTCTGTTTCCTGGGCAGCATTATTTGCACTTTCTTCCCCGGAGGATTCTGCCCCAGAGTCTCCCGCGCTTTGCAGTGCTGCAATTTGTTCATTCACCGCCGCCAGTTGGGCCTGTAAGCTTTCAAGTTGCCCCGCCGACTGCTCCAGGCTTGTCTTTAGCAAAGTAAGCTCGGCCTCAGCCGCGTCAAGCTCATCACTTTGCGCCTTTGTCGCTTCCTCTGCCGCTGCCCGGGCTGTATCCTCGGCTGCGGCAAAAGCCGTGGCATAGGCGTCATTTTTCTGCTGTTCAAGCTTTGCCTTTGCGGCGTCAAGCTGGGTGCGGCCGTCTGCAAGCTGCTGGCGCGCCGCCTCAAAATCTACGGAAGCCGCCTGGGCATTATACTGGGCCAGACCATTATTATATTCCTGCCAGCCGCTGTTAAGGGTCGCTTCATTGGCGGCAATCTCGGCCTGCCCTAAAGCCAGCTTATCCTCACTGGCTGCAATCTGGGCTTTGGCATCCGCCAGCTTTGCCTCCTCCTCTTTCAGCGTTTTTTCGCCGTCTTCAAGCTCCTTCTGAGAGGATTCCAATGTTGCCAGGGCATCTCCCAGCTCCTCGTCGGCCTCGGCCCTGGCGTCGTCAAGCTCTTTCTGCGCCTTATCAATCTCTTCTTTAGCCTCTCCCTGGACTTCATTATAGCGGGCTTCACAGCGGGCGCCGGCAACCGAATCCTCAATACGGTCCACAATCTCTGAAACTTTATCGTCATATCCGTCCGTATAGCTTACTTCATCTGCCGCCCCATCGACCCATACATCAATTTTAGAAAACACATCCATGGAAAAGCTGTCTGGCGTCACAATGGCAAAGGAATCCAGTTCGCCATCACCAATGGTCGTACTTCCTCTTGTAAATGTAATGTATTCCGGACTGCTTCCGATACCAACAATTTCAAAGGTATCTGTGGACAGGGTGTCCAAAATATCCGTATCGTCGCCGCTCTCAAAAGTAATTTTATCGCCCAGCTTAAAGCTGTGGTTTTCCAGAGTGCCGGCGTCAATGAGACATTCCCCGGCCTTCTCTGGCATACGGCCCTCGATAACATCGACCCGGTTCCTCTCGCCCATATCCGCCATAACCTTAAAGACCTTCTGGTTATCCTCGCTCCAGCATAAAACATCGGCAAAATAACCGCCCACAGCATCGGCAACACCGTCCAGCTCTTTTATGGCCGCCACATCATCTGCCGTAAGCCCCAGCGTTCCAAGAACACGTATATCCATGAGCTGCCGCTCGTCAAAATAGTCATCCGCCGTATATCTCATATCTGGCTCTGAGGCCCGGATACCTGAAAAAAACGCCACACCCATGGCAACAATGAGAAAAATGGATATAAAACGGTTCATTGTTTTTGCGATTTCCATATAGAAATCTTTCCGCAGCATATTCTTCTTCTTTTTCATGGGCTATCCCTACCATTCGATGGTTTCCACAGATACCGGCGCCTCATTCACCGACATTTTGGAAACTCTTCCATTTTTTATTTTAATGACCCGGTCCGCCATAGGGGCAATCGCAGAATTGTGCGTAATAACAATCACAGTCATCCCCCGCTCCCGGCACATATCCTGCAAAAGCTTGAGTATGGATTTTCCGGTATTATAATCCAGGGCTCCCGTAGGTTCATCGCACAGCAAAAGCTTTGGATTTTTCGCCAGGGCCCGGGCAATAGAAACTCTTTGCTGCTCCCCTCCGGAAAGCTGCGCAGGAAAATTGCCAAGCCGGTCGCCAAGCCCGACCTCCTCCAAAACAGTTTTCGCGTCCAGAGGGTTTTTACAAATCTGAAGCGCCAGCTCTACGTTTTCCAGGGCAGTTAAATTGGGAACGAGATTATAAAACTGGAACACAAAGCCAATATCCTCCCGGCGGTACCCGGTAAGCTGCCGGTTCGTATATTTCCCGATGTCCGTTCCGTCAATCCAAATCTGTCCGCTGGTTGCCCGGTCCATTCCCCCAAGGATATTTAATACGGTTGTCTTTCCCGCTCCGCTCGGCCCTACAATAACAACAAATTCGCCTTTTTCCACATTAAAATTAATGCCGTCTACAGCGCGTATTTTAACTTCACCCATTTTGTAGGTTTTGGTGACATTCACCAGCTTAACAAAGTCCTCCATCAATGCACGCCTCCTCATTTATTCCTTAGCGGTCTTTCTTCTATAATATTATAGCTGATTTTTTTTCAAAATCC
>JAGZDD010000025.1 GCA_018369015.1 Clostridiales bacterium
AAAACGCTCCGCTTTGGATGCGCACTCGCGCAGAGCGGAAATTTGTCGCTAAAGCGACCGCGCTCGGCGCGAGAGTTCCGCTCGCGGAACTCTTTGTTCTGCCCCGCTTCGGCCGGCGCTTAACAAATGTCTGCACTCCGTTCTAGTCGTTGCCATACAAGCGCCACAGGCTCTTAGTTCTCCTCGCGGCAGTCGCTAAGGTCAGGCAGGCCTGGCTTTGGCTCGCTGCCCGCGTAAAAAAACCGAAGGGAATACAATCTAAAAAACATTGTTTTCCCTTCGATTTTATACGTGATGGAGCCGCGCAGCGCGGCATAAAATTTTCTTCTATTTTCCAATCATCGTCCTTACCTGTTCCATTGCAGCCTCAAGCTGGTTATCGTTATCCGACTCCCTGTCATATTCGACTTCAATATCCGGAGAAATTCCTTCCCCATGAATACATATGCCATTTGGCGTATAATATTTCGACTGAGTCACTTTAACTGCCGAACCGTCGCCCAAAGGCAATATTACCTGGACAATGCCTTTTCCAAAGGTTGTTGTTCCCATAATTGTCGCTGCCTTATAATCCTTCAGAGCCGCCGTAAAAATTTCTGACGCGCTGGCGCTGTTTCCATTGACAAGGACAACCATAGGCAGACTTAAAGCATCTTCATCCTCAGCAAAATATTCCTCTTTATTTCCATCTTTATCCATCGTATATACTAGAAGCTGGTCTTTAGGCAGCAAACGGTCAAGCATTTGGCACACACTGTCAAGCCTGCCACCAGGATTATCTCTCAGGTCAAAGATCAGACCTTTCATTCCCTGGCTTTGCAGATCTTCAATGGCATTATCAAACTGCTCAATCGTCACTTCGTCAAACTCAGTCACTTGAATATAACCGATACCGTCCTCTTTCATTTCCCATGTTACTGTAGGATTTTGTACAACACGACGCTCCACCGTCATATCCAGATATTCATCCGTCGAAGGACGGTAAACCGTAAGTTCCACCGTTGTTCCTTCCTCGCCTTTGATTTTAGCAACGACCTGGTTAATGTCCACACCCGTTACTTCTTCACCTTCCACCTTAAATAAAATATCCTCTTTGCGCATCCCTGCTGCATAGCCAGGGCCGTTTTCAAAAGGATTAACAATCGTAATCACTCCTGTATTCAAATTCTGGCTCACACTGACACCGATACCCGAATATTCCCCGGATGAAGATTCCATAAGCTCCGCGTAAGCCTCTGAGGTATAATAAGTCGTATAATCCTCGCCAAGCCCGGCAACATAACCAGAATAAATACCCTCGATCATTTTCTCCTCGTCAATCTCAGAGTCATTGAGATAATAGGAATTAATGACCTGATCGATTTTACTAAGCTTTTCTTCAATTTCTTTCGCATGGCTGGAAGCATTTGCAACACCGCTTACCGTCTGTCCGCTTTCTTTGCTTTCTGTCTGCCCATCCCCGGAGGAAGCCTCAAAAAATGATGATGGATTCCAATTTCCAAAGCATCCGGCAAATAAAAAAGTGCAGTTCAATATCAATGACACTGCCAAAATCAAATAAATAAATCTTCTTTTTCCCATCTTAAAGCCCTGCTTTCTATATAGTAATGCCCATAAAGTGGACATTATACCATAGCCGCAAACGGCCATGGTATGGCGTTGCCTGTTATGCGTACTTTCGCTCAGCGGCAGGCTCGCTTGCGGTCTACGCTCCGCTTCGGTCGGCGCAAGACGCGGTATAGTAGCCGCTTATGTGGCTATTATACCATGGCCGCAGGCGGCCATGGCAGCCCGGCGGATGCGCAGCGGCTTTCTGCGGCGAGCGCAGAAACCGCTTTATGCGCAGTATAATGTCCACTTTGTGGACATTATACCATGGCCGCAGGCGGCCACGGTGCCCCCGGCGGATGCGCAGCAGCTTTCTGCGGCAAGCGCAGAAACTGCCTTATGCGCGGTATAATGTCCACTTTGTGGACATTATACCATGGCCGCAGGCGGCCATGGCAGCCCGACGGATGCGCAGCGGCTTTCTGCGGCGAGCGCAGAAACCGCTTTATGCGCAGTATAATGTCCACTTTGTGGACATTATACCATAACCACACCAGGAATAAAACTGGCTTCACTATAAATTCACAAACAAAAAACAACTGTCCGTTGCCCTGCAAATGGTGCTGCGTGCCGGTGTTGCTAAGCGCCAGTGTTGCTGCGTGCCGGTGGCACGCGTCCAGCAACGACCGAAGTGGAACGTAGACCGCTTGTCCAGCAACGACCGGAACGGAGTGTAGACCACGCGCCTAGCACGGACCGCAGTGGAACGAAGACCTGCTCGTGCAAGCACAGCAGCCGCTTGCAGGGCGTATCGCGTATAAAAGCCCTTCATGCCATTAATGACATAAAGGGCTTTTTAATGATACATTTTCAGGCAAAGCCTTACACGAGTATGGGAAGCTTTTCTCATACGCGGATATGCTTGCGCAATGTGATATAACTGCCGATAAAACCAATCCCCAGGCCGATAATCAGCGATACGGGAAGGAGTATTTTGAAAATTTCATTCACAGACACAAAGGTAAGAAATGCCTTGACCACCGGGAACTGGCTTGTAATAAATTTTACAATCTCCACATAAACAAACCGTAGAATTGCGACCGGAATTGCCGAGCCTACAAGGCCGATGACAATACCTTCTACAAGGAAGGGTCCGCGTACAAATATGTCTGTCGCTCCGATATATTTCATAATTGCAATTTCTTCCCGGCGAACAGCAATACCGATACGCACCGTATTGCTAATCAGGAAAATCGCAACAAGAATAAGAATCACAATAATACCAAGGGCTACGTAACTCACAAGGCGGCTAATGTCTGTAAAGCTGTCGGCAACGGAATCCATGGAATTGACATGGTCGACTTCCTCGAAAGATTCCAGGTAAGCGACAAGATCTTTTTGTTTCGACGTATCCTTCAGGGAAATCTCCAGGTTTGCCATTCCCGCCAGAGGATTATCCTGATCCAGATTTGTTAAAATACCCATATTTCCATCCGGGAAGTAATATTCCTTAAATTCATCCCAGGCTTCCTCTTCAGAAACATAGGTAACGCCGGCAACCTCCTCGCGCAGCTCTACGGTACTCTTGATCTCCAGAATACGATCTTCTGACACACCCTCTTTGAAAAAGACAGTCACGCCGACAGACGTTTCCATATTTTTCATCATCCCCTGAAAGTTAATAAGGATGCAAAAGAAAATGCCAAACAGAAAAAGACACGACGTTATTGTACCAATGGACGCCAGCGAGAATGTGTGGTTTCTGAAAATATTTTTTAAGCCCTGCTTAATACAGTAAAAAAAGTTACTAATCCTCATAATATCCACCTTTTTGCTCATCACTGACAATAACGCCATTGCTCAGTGTGATCACTCGTTTTTGCATTTGCTCAACAATATCTTTATTATGGGTGACAACAATCACTGTCGTTCCCCTTAAATTGATTTCTTCCAAAAGCTTCATTATTTCCCATGCATTTTTAGGGTCCAGATTTCCCGTAGGCTCGTCGGCCAGAAGCACCGGAGGATTGTTTGCAAGCGCCCGGGCCAGGGCGACACGCTGCTGTTCACCGCCGGAGAGCTCATTTGGAAACGCCTTCGCCTTATCAGACAGGCCGACCAGGCTCAAGAGCCCGGGAACACTTTCCTTGATCTGCCTGGACGATTTTCCCACAACACGCTGGGCAAAGGCAATATTATCATATACCGTACGGTCTTTAAGCAAACGGAAATCCTGGAAAACAACGCCGATCCCCCGTCTCATCCTTGGAATTTTACGGCGTCTGAGCCGCCCAATATTTTTGTTGTTAATATAAATCGTACCGGATGTTGGCTCAAGCTCCTTTAATAATAGCTTAAATAATGTCGTTTTTCCTGAACCGCTGCTGCCTACAACAAAAACGAACTCACCTTTTTTAATTTTCATGCTGATTCCGTTAAGTGCAGACACGCCGGTGGAATACGTCTTATAGACATTATCCAAAGCAATCATAACTTTTCCTCCTTAATATTCAAATGTTTCCATATATTTCATATACTTTACAACCATGAGTGCGATTTTAAAGGTAATCGCATCTTCAAATACCCGCAGGTCAAGCCCCGTGCTTTTTTGCAGCTTATCCAGACGATACACAAGGGTGTTCCTGTGAATATAAAGCTGCCGGCTCGTTTCAGAAACGTTCAGGCTGTTTTCAAAAAATTTGTTGATCGTTGTCAATGTTTCTTCATCAAAGTCATCCGGTGATTTACCATCAAAAATTTCCCGGATAAACATCTTGCACAGAGGAATCGGAAGCTGATAAATCAGACGGCCGATGCCTAAATTGCTGTAAGCCACAACACTGCGCTCACTGTAAAAGATTTTTCCTACATCCAGAGCCATCTTAGCCTCCTTGTAGGAGCGGGAAACATCCTTAATCTCGCTGACAATCGTTCCAAGGGCAACACGCACCTTCGGAAGATTTTCTCCTACAAGAATATCCCGAAGCCCTTTCGCCGATTTGCACAATTCCTCATAGCCCTCTGCCGGGGCTACCTCCTTGACAAGAATCACACATTTTTCATCTACAGCCGTAATAAAGTCCTTCGTCTTGCTGGAGTAAATGGAGCGCACTGTTTCCAGGGTATTCAGTTCGCGGTCGCTGTTTGTTTCAATAATATAAACAATACGGCGCACATCGGTTTCAATATGAAGCTTCTTGGAGCGGTTATAAATATCTACAAGAAGCAGGTTGTCCAATAAAAGATTTTTTATAAAATTATCTTTATCGAATCTTTCCTTATAAGCAACAAGAAGATTCTGAGTCTGGAAGGAGGCAATTTTCCCCACCATGTAAACATCCTCGCTGTCACCTTTCGCAAGAATAATAAACTCAAGCTGATGCTCGTCAAAAACCTTAAAAAACTGAAATCCGGCAAGAACCTGGCTGTCCGCAGGCGAATTTACAAAATCAAGTACTGCACCTTCATATTCCTCGGCATTGTCAAAGGTCGCTGCCAAAGTCTTGCCTTCTGTATCCATAACGCATAAATCCACACGTGTAATTGCCTTCAAACCTTCCATTGTGTTTTGAAGAATCTGATTTGATATCATAGTTTTCTCCCCTATCCATATGTTTTTGTTACAAGTCCTTCACTCCTGACTGTCAGGAGCATACTCTATCTATATATTAATGCAATAACGACAAAAAATAAAGAGGAAATTCTATTTTTTTTTATGGAACGGTCGAATATTTTACATTTATGTTACATATTAATTGCATTTTTATGATTTGTCAATAGCTATCTCTGGATTTTGTATAATTTCTTATAAAAAAACTTGTCTATTATGCCTACAAATTCCGTGGTAAACTAAATATACTGCTGTAACAGTTCTGCCAGACCGGAATAATCGTCCGTTTTCCGGAAGCTTTTACCTGGCTAAACAAAACAGCAGCATTAAAATTTCCGGAGGTTTATTTTATGCGCAAAACTGTACTCATTACCGGCGCAGGCCGTGGAATCGGACGGGCCGCCGCCCTTTACTTCGCAGCCCATGGCGCCGGGCAATGGAACATTATTATCAATAACTGCCGCAATACAGACGAGCTCATTAAGACCCGTGAGGAAATCCTGGCGCTTTCGGGAACACTATGCCTTGCCCTTAATGCAGATGTAGGCGATTATGATGCCTGCAAAAAAATGTTTGAAACAATCAGCGGACATCTCGGCCCTGTGGATGTCCTTATTAATAACGCCGGTATAGCCCATATCGGCCTTTTCACCGATATGGCCCCCGCCCAGTGGGAGCGGCTTATGCGGACAAATCTTTATTCCGTCTTTAACTGCTGTCATCTGGCAGTTCCTTCCATGGTCCGCCGGCAGGCCGGGAAAATTATTAATATTTCCTCTGTCTGGGGAAATGCAGGCGCCTCCTGTGAATCCGTCTACTCGGCATCCAAGGGCGGCATGAACAGCTTCACAAAAGCGTTGGCAAAGGAACTGGCTCCCAGCAATATTCAGGTCAATGCCATCGCCTGCGGCGCCATAGATACGGAAATGAACCAGTGTCTTTCGCCAGAGGACCGCGAGGCGCTCATCGGAGAAATTCCCGCCTGCCGTATGGGTCGCCCTGAGGAAGCCGCAGCGCTGATTTATGCTCTGGCCACCGGGCACGACTATCTTACGGGCCAGATCATTACCCTCGACGGCGGGTGGATCTGATACTTCCCGGAACCGGGCAGATAGGATTTTCCGGTTCGTGCGAACACGGCAGCCGCTTGCAGGCTTTATCGCGCAAAAAGCTGCTGTGCCAGCGGCCTCACCTGACCGCTGGCACAGCAGCTTTCTTTTTTATGCCCTCTTTCCTTCAAACTCAAATTCGCCCATAGCATTTTTAGAAATACCGTAAACCGTTCCGTCCTCCTTAAGCTCCCCGTTCATCTCAAATTCCAAATCTCCAATAGGAATTTGAATACGGAACGTAAAGCTGAATTTGTTTCCATTAACCTTGCCATTCTGGACCGACGCCTTATTTCCATTGCCCCCGTCTGTAATTTCCCCGGTCAGTTTTTCTCCGTCAACAGCATACTCATGGGTTGAAAACTGGTCTCCCATATATGTATGTACAACAATATTCCATTTTCCCGTTAAACCGCTCATTTTTTACTCCTCCTGATATCTTTTTGTATTTTATTTGTTTATTCTAATATTTTCCGTATTTTGTTCCTTCATCCTCTATAAGAGCATCCACACCTTTGACGGTGGAAAACATTACCGCAGAACCGCACAGCAGCCCGCCATTCTTTCCAAGAACATCAATACAGCGGCGCACCTCGCGGCGTATATCCTCCTCTGTGGCATTGGGATGATCCGTCACCTGCGGGTCCACGCCCCCGGCAAAAACAAGACGATCGCCATAGTCAGCCTTGATTTTTTTCAGGTCATTGACCGGAGATACAGAATGCCAGGATTCTACGCCAATCTCCACAAGATCGCCAATGATCGGCTCGATATAGCCGCAGGAATGATGCATATAATGCATCCCAAGATTCCGGCAGGCTTCCGCCATACGCCGCTCCGGCTCCTTAAAAATCTCCCGCCAAAGATCCGGCGATAAAAACATATTATTTTGGTTTCCCCAGTCATCGTGCATCATTACAAAATCTGCATCCATATATTTTTTTACATAATACATTTCATCAATTCTGTAATCTGCATAGGCATTGACAAAATCAATATAATCCTCGGTTTCATAAAGGGCGCACAGCCCATTTTCAAAGCCCATAATGGCATTAATTTTCTCAAAGGCTCCCATATTTCCTACAATATAGCCCATTTTTTTATCTTTGTCCGCCCACATTGCCTTCGTGCGGCCGCCAATCATTTCCCAATTCAAATCCTTCATTTTAGGAAATGCTATATAGTTTCTCCATTCCGTTATATCGTCAAACATAGAGAAACCTGGCTTTACGTGAGTCATAAACTGCGGATTATCCGGATCTAATTCCCATGGTACGCCAAACCAGTCTTTGCCGTTCATAAAGAGCGGACGGTCATTCACCTCCGGCGTAATAAGCATCTGGGATGCTTTTGTGAGCATTGGCACCCATTCGGGCTGCTTATGATCCCAGACAAGCTGCATATTCTCTCTTTCCGTCATAGTAATCCTCCTCCGTAGTAGTACCGCGCACAGCGCGGCATGTCCATTTCCTATATCGTCACTGTTTAGCCTGTGAAACCGCAGTCTCCTGACAAAACGGTTACAAATTTTCCTGTTGTGTGCAAGCCATATGAGACAAGCGTCAGCATGAAATGCAAAGCAATCTGTATTTCATGCCCATGTACCAGGCAACTATAGTATAGCACTATAATCCTTTAGTGATAATCACAAAAAGAGCGCCGATTATCAACCTTAAATTGATAATAGGCGCTCTTTTTCCACAATCCTCACAAAGCCGCTGTATTACAGGGTATTCCATAGTAAACGGACATACCGCTGTCTGGCATCATCACCATAAATGAAAGTTCAGGATTGCTCCTCCCATGATACAGCAAAAGAGGCTATCAAGTGATAGCCCCTTATTTTTAACGGCTGCCTCAAGCGGGAATAAGCCCGTCTGCGGCAATATTTTTTATGATTTCAAACAAATCCCGAAACCGGCTGTCCGGGCGGTACATGGCAACCATAGAAAACGAAAACCTGTATTCTTCGGGAAGATCAAAGTATTTATATCCATCCCAGCGCATACTCTCAAACATTTTAGGAAATACCGCATAATGGTCACCATTTTCCAGATTTGCAAGCAATGAACTGAAATTCGGTGCATAATGCCTGCCGGCGCTTTTAACATGGCGGTAAAAGCTGTCTTCCTCCAGTTCTTTTTTCCGCTCTAAAAGCAGGATCGGATATTCCTCCATATCTCTGGTGGTAATTTTGTCTAAAACGACCCATGGATGATAAAGAGAAACAATGATCTGGGCCGGCATTGTCAAAAATGGAATTATTTCAATTCCCGGCCACCGCTCATACTCATGGACATTTGTAATAAGAAGATCAACACGCCCGTCAAAAAGCCAGTCATTCACCTCATCAATCTCTCCGCCAATAAGCTCTACTTTAAGATGTTTATTGCTTGCCTGTAGGTACTGGACAAGTGGATGGACAACTTCCTTTTTGGAAATTGCCTGAAAAAAAGCAATCTTCAGCGTTTCAAGCTCATTCTGCCGGTACCGTTCCACAGACTGACATGCTTTTTCGTATTGACGGCAAACTTTTGTAAATTGTTCCTGAACAAAGCGGCCAAAATCTGTCAGTTCCACTCTGCGGGTCGTCCTCACAAACAGCTTTCCCCCCAGCTCCTCCTCTAAACGGGCAATCTGTTTATTCAGCGCCTGCGGCGAAATGTAAAGTTCCTGAGCCGCCTTTGTAAAATTCAGAGTTGAAGCTACTTTTATAAAATATTGTATTTTCTGAAAATCCGGCACCACAGCACCTCCCTGACATCTGACGTCAGATTTCCCGTATCAGACAATACTGTTTCAGGTCAAAATGTTTATTGACCACTCCAAAAACTTTAAACCCGAAATGCTCATACATTGCTACATTTTTAGGATTATGGGTTTCCAGCGACACCATCATCCGGTGCCTGTCGGCATAACGAATGACTTCGCCAACAAGCAGATCAGCAAGACCATGATGCTGCATATCCGGGTCTACTGCCAGATAAATAATATGCAGGCGCCGCTTCTGGTGAAGCTGGTCCGTCCACCTGGAATTTAGATAATCCTTTCCAAGAATAAAATTCCAAAAGGTTTTCAAGGAAGGGTCCTCTTTAATAAGGTAACTGTCCGTTTTCATCAGCGCAATAAATTCCGACAAATAATGCTTAAACAAATTACCGGATTCCGCCTCATCTGAAACAACGAGAACGCTATTAAGCCCCGGGCTGTCCGCATAAATTTCACAGGTTTCGTAAAATTCTGATAAATCGCAGGCGAACAGCTCCGGCATCAGCCTTTTTCGCAGCTGCTCATCTGGAATCAGCTTACAATAAAGCGGATCATTCTCAAAACAACGGGTCAACAATTTTTCCAGGCGGGGAAAATCTTCTTTCCGCACCTGGTATAGTCGGTCACTATCCATTACAAAAACCTCTGTTTCCTCTTTCCTGCCGTGCTTCCCACGGCATTATGGGATGCCGCTTAGCGGCTTTCCTCTTTCCTTCCACGCTTCCCACGGCATTATAGAATGCCGCTTAGCGGCTTTCATGCATTTCAAGAGTCTTTTGAGCCTCCTGAAGCATTTTATTTATTTCCTTTACTGATTTTAACATGTATTCTACATCTGCGCAATAATGCCTTCTTTGCCTTTCCATAACTTCTTGAAGAAATTCCAGCTCTTCTTTGAGTGCTGCTTCTGGCTCTTTCTCTTTACTCATTAAGCTTTCCACAAGCCAGTACAAATTTTCATGGTGGATAATCCTTCCACTCCCCCATTTTAACCTGCTTTTGTCCTGGTTGAGCACATATTCTGTGAAGTGAGTATATACAGCCTCATCAAACAAAAACGCGTATTGATTATTGTCAATGGAATACAACATCCGAAGCGCTGCCCTGATCTCTCCCTGGCTTAAATATTTATAGGCAGCCTCCAGATATTTTATATTTTCCTGGACTGCCTCCATAGGAAAAAGGACATCGTCCTGCCAGTTCAGCCGTACAAAAGCATCCTGGCACTTTTTAAATACGTCCAAAAGCTGCCTTTCAGCCTCAGCTACTCCCGAGCCGGCAGGCAGCTCGCCGTTATTTATTTTATAAATTATAGCATAAATGGCTTCAGCAATATCCGCAGCCTCCCAAAGGGCTTCATCAAGCATTTCTCCGTTAGCCCCGGTTTTTCGGCACATTCTCAGATCCAGGCGCTTCGACGCGTTTTCAAATACCGGATAAAAATTCAGCGGGGCAATCTTTAGCCGGTCAAAGGCCATAACTAAAAGCCCATACATCTCATGGTGAAGTAAATACACATCTTCGCTGTAAAAGCTGTCATTATCAAACTGTGAATGATAATGAGTCACCATAAAACTGCCGCCGGAAAAGTCATTGACAAGCGACGGTATACCAGAAATGGCAATCGAAAAATCATCGGACCATGTTTCAATGGGCGCTTTAACCATAATTCCGCCTTCAAAAACATCTCTCGGCAGCTTGGGGCATCGGCCCATTTTTCCCGGAAGGTCATCCAGAAACTCCCGGATAAATTCCTCATATTCATAAGTGCTACGCACCCCATCCACAGGGCCGTTATACACTGCCGGAAGTTCAAAATTAAGATTGGCAAAAACCTTTGTCCGCCACTCTGGATGTACCGTAAATACTTCTTCATAAGCGCCCGTTGACCAGTCATATTTTGAATCGGACACCCCCCATTCCTCTGCCGCCATTGCACAAAAAATGAGTGTATTTTCCGGCTGGTAGCCACTGCGAATCATAGCGCGGGCAATACCTAAAAACATGGCGACCGCCGTATTGTCATCCTGGAAGCCGTCAAAATAAGAATCATAATGGGCAGAAAGAAGAATCATGCGGTCCGGATTTTTTCCGGGAATGCTTCCGATAATATTGTACGAGCAGGTATTTTTTACCACTCTTGTATCCGCATCCAAAGTTACTTTAAGCTCTCCCCTGGCTTTAAATGCGTCTTTTAAAACCTGGGCATCCTTCCATGAAATAGAAAATGCCGGGGCATAATCCGGCCCCGCAATATCCTGGGCATTGAGTGCTTCCTCGTCGATCTCTCCATATCCGCCGATTTGTGTGGCAATCAGCGCCTTTGCACCTTTAAGGTACGCCTGATAAACAGGATAATTAATCCACCATTCTTCTCTTTGATTTATGTCAACTAACACAAGCTTTCCCGTGACATCAATGCCCTGATAATCATGCATTGTTCCCTTACCAATATACACAAGGGGAAATTCCCTGGCTCCATCGGTCACAAGCTGCGTCTGATAAGCGCCAAGCTGCATCCGGTGGAGCGTTCCATGCACATCCGTATAGGTCAATTCTGCCTTTTTAAATTCCCAGGCATCCACGTTAATCTTGTCCTTATGTACATCGCAAAGGCCGATCTTTTTCATTTCTTCTAAAAGCAGCTCGCCGGTCAAAAATTCCGCCTCTGAGCCTGCCGGACGATAACCTAAAATTGGATGGCACTTATATTCTTCCATCCGCTTTGCCAGATTGTAGGCATAATTTACATCAAGTTCTTCTAAAAAACGTTCTTCTATCATTCAACCATCACTCCTCTGGCATTGTACACCGCTATTTGGCTGCACAAACCGATTCTATTCTAGCACTTATTTTTAATGAATACAAATTTTTTCAGTCCGGAAAGCTCTGTAAGCGGACGGCCATATACCGGAAATTGCTGCCCGGCGTCGGTTTAGGCCAGCGGCAAACGTCTTTGCTGTTTTCTGACCTGCCAGTAAGAGGCAGCGCAGGCCACCACATGGCTTATTAAAACGGCTGTCCAAATACCGTCAAGCCCTGTGCCTGCTCCGTCCATCAGCCATGCCAGAGGCATCCTTACAATGATATAATACAATACCATAAGCAGCAAACTTTTTAATGGCTTCCCAAACCCATTTAATGTGCCAAGGCAGCAATTTGTTATAGTATTCAAAACGTAACCAATACTTACAATAAGAAAATACCGCTTCACAATAGCCGCCACTGCTGCGCTTCTCACAAACAGGCCCGAAAGCGGCCCGGCAAAGCCTACGACAGCCGCAGATAATATAAGCATTATTATAGTGCCGGATTTTAACGAATATTTTAGATAACCTGACGCTTTGTCGTATCTGCCCGCCCCGGCGCACTGGCCCACCATACTCGACAGAACCATATTTAGAGCCATTGCCGGATAAAACAGAAGTATTTCCAGCTTCCCTGTAATTCCATAGGCGGCAATCGCCGTAACGCCATAGCTGCTTACAAGAGCTGTCAAAAAGCTTGTGCTGACTGCAGGGATACTTTGCTGAAATGCCGAAGGCAGCGCCTTTAAAATAATCTCCTTGACATACATTTTTTTACACATTTTTATACGCAGGCAAAAATATTTTTTCCGGAACATATATACAATCATAAAAACAAGACACAGCCCTTGAGAAATGACGGTGGCGACCGCAGCCCCTTTAAATCCCATAAAGTGAATGAACACCGGATCTAATACGCCGTTGAGAGCTGTACAGACAAGCATGGCCGTCATCTGAAATACCGAATTGCCAAAGCTGCGCAATACTGCCGTGAAATAGCAGTATAAAAATACGCACACATATCCAAGGACATAAATACTTAAATATTGTGTACTCATCACAAGCGTTTCTAAAGGAGTATTCAGCGCCTTTAAAATAACAGGAATCAAAAGCTCTGTTATCCCGGTAACACTAACAGAAAATGCTAAAGCCATAAAAAAAGATGTCGAAATCACGCTTTCTGCCATTTCCTTGCAGCCCGTTCCCAAAGCCCGGGCTGCAACAATAGCAACCCCATTCGCAGCTCCCATTGCCGCCGAATTTAAAATAAGAACAACCGGAGCAGAGCTTGTCAGAGCCGCATAAGCGTTCTCCCCTAAAAGATTTCCAATCCACAGACTGTCTACCACGTTATAAGCCATGTTTAAAAACATTGCTGCCATCACAGGAAGAAACATAAGCCAAAAGCACCGGCTTGTTTTTTCCTTGACAAAATCCAATTTCATGTTCATTTTCACACGTTCCTTTCACAATTAAAATTTTCGTTGGGCCCGTCGGATTTTCTTTGTCAGCTATAAAGTATCTGTGCTGGCTGCAAAGAGTAACATTAAAGATTCAATAGCTCCGGTGATTTCTGCGGTCAACGATCCAAAGCCAAGCGCATTGATTCCTCTTATGCTTACATCGGGGTATTGGACTTTTACCTTCGCGAAAGCAAGCAAAATGAATGAATATTATTCATTAATTAATCAAAAAAATAAAGCTACTGCTTTTGCGCCGCAAACAGCTTTTATGTTTGAAGCGCAAAAAAAGAACCACGTAGTATCAGCACAGCTTTCATATCATCGCTCCTTTCAGGCCCAGCCAAATTTAAGCGTCCAGTCCAAGCATTTTTAAAAGAAATGCCTTTATCCTCTGGACTCTTAAAGCTCCGTCCAAGGTCTGATCCAGCAAAATCCCTAACTGGCCATAAACGCAGAAGGAGGCCGTCACACGGCAGTCGGCGATATGAATTTCCCCGTCCAAAGCCGCACGTTGAAGCACCTTTTCAATAATTGGCATAAGCTTTTCACAAACCCGCATTGATAATTGTCTATGAGTTTTTAGATTTTCCGAGCCATGACATACCTTGTAATAAAAGCTGTCCTCCCATTCCACATCAAGAAATGTGGGCATCTCAATAATAATTTGCCTTAAAGGCCCCGGTTTCTCTAAAATCCCATCGGTCAGCCTTTCGACAAGCTTTTGCGCATACTGATCCAACGCTGTGTCAAAAATTTCCTCTTTGGAGGTAAAATACCGATAGCAAAGCCCTTGGGCAACCCCCATATTCTTCGCAATATCTGTAATCGACGTTTTCTCATAGCCTTTTTCGTAAAATAGCTGCATTGCTGTATCTAAGATCTCCTGCCTGCGCACCTCAGGCTCTTTACTGATTCTAGCCATCATTATCACCTCCAGAATATGAAATCCTATCCCCTGGGATGTGTTTGAACTTACCAAAATGAGCTTTCAAACACACTCCCGTATATAGCCTTCTGCACATTTAGGATACCACTCATGGGTTCTATTGTCAATGAATAATATTCATTCATATCTTTTTTTATCATCTATTGCCTTAAGATTAACTTTAAAAGAAATTGTTCTCACTGTCTCCATCCCGTCAAACTTAATCTGATAAGCTTTTTTCTCGGATTCCACGGCATGGACCGTACCCGGGCCAAAAACAAGATGGGTGACCCGCTGGCCTTCGGAAAAAACAGCTGAAGCTTCATCTGCCTTAAGCATCAGTGCAGACAAGCGGCTGTAATCCCGGGCTTCGTTCAGCAGGCGCTCTCCCGGGGATGCAGCTATCTCTAAAAGCTCCTGATCAATATCTAAAATAAATCTTGACGGGTAGCGGGGCGAACCGTCCAAATTACGGCCTTCTGATTCTGTCAGATAAAGTTCCTGCTTTGCACGGGTTACAGCCACAAAAGCGAGACGCCGCTCTTCCTCCATTCCATCCACGGAGCGCACTTTTCTGGATGGAAATATGCCTTCATTCATCCCGCACAAAAAAACATATGGAAATTCCAGCCCCTTTGCCGAATGAACCGTCATCAAACGCACCTTATCCTCCGATCCGGCCCCGTCACTATTAGAAAACAATGCCACATGGGCCAGATAGTCCTCTAGCACCGCCTCTTCACCACAGGAAACCTCATATTCATATACAGACTGCTTCAGCTCTGCCAAATTATCCAGCCGCTCCTGTGCGCCTTCAGTCCTCAGCATTTCCTCATATCCACTATCATCAAGGATAGCGGAAAGCAGCTCTGAAATACGGCGTTGCTCAAACTCCTGGGAATAGTAATGGATCAACCGTATAAAATCCGAAGCCTTTGTGCCATTAAATATAGGCTCCTCCGACGTTTCGCAAAGCGCCCGGTATAAAGAACAGGAATGACGCTGTGCATATTCTTTTAAAAACTTCGTCCTGCGCTCTCCAATATTCCGCTTTGGAACATTCACAATACGCAGAAAAGACAAATCATCCTGATAAGCGACCATCCTTAAATAGGACAGGGCGTCCTTAACTTCAGCCCGCCCAAAAAACTGCACACCGCTGTAAATCCTGTACGGAAGCTCATACCTTAAAAGGGCCTCCTCAATCACACGAGTGACATAATGTGCCCGATAAAGAATCGCCATATCCTGATAATTTTTCCCCTCTTCATGGAGCCTTTGAATCTGATCCGCAATCCAGTCCGCCTCCCTGGCTGTATCTGCGCCGTGGTAATATACAACGGCCCTTTTGCCTTCGAGTTTTGGGATTAAAGTCTTTTTAATTCTATTTTGATTCTTTTCAATCAAAGAATTGGCTACATCCAAAATCTGTGGTGTCGACCGGTAATTTTCCATCATCATAATTGTGCGGACATTAGCAAAATTCTTATCAAAATCAAGCAAATAACGGACATTCGCCCCACGCCACGTATAAATCGTCTGATCCGGATCACCGACAACAAAAAGGTTTTTATGGTATGCGCAAAGAATCTCCATAAGCTGGTACTGGAGTGCGTCAATGTCCTGAAATTCATCAATCATAATATATTCCAGCCGCTTCTGCCACTTCAGGCATATATCCTTATTCTTAGAAAAAATATATAATGTAAACTTAATAAGGTCGTTGTAATCGAGGCCGAAGCACTTCTTCTCCTGATATAAGTAACCATAAAAAATAATATCCTTTACCGACAATGCCTCCGAATATTTTTGATATAAGCTGTCCAAAGACATCGTGAGCATATCAAGATAATACTCTGGCCGCTCTTTAATCTTAAGCATCTCAATCATATCTCGGGCCCGTGAAAACGTCATATCACGCAAGGTCAGCCCTCGCTCTTCATAAATTATTTTAAGCATTGCATCAATATCTGAATTATCAAGAACAAGAAAACTTTTGGGATATTGTACGGCATGACTGTCCTCCTGCAGCACCGACACACAAAAACCATGGAAAGTATTAATATAGCCTGTGTCATTATCCCCAGTCAGGCGGTGAATCCGCTGACGCATCTCATTGGCTGACTTATTTGTAAAGGTAACACATAAAATATTCCCCGGAAGAATCCCCAGCGCGTTAACCAGATAGGCAAATCTTTCCACCAATGCCCCCGTCTTTCCTGAGCCAGCCCCGGCAATCACCCGGATCATTCCTTCTGTAGTCAAAACTGCCTGCCTCTGAGCTTCGTTCAAGTGTTCCAGCATGCTCTTCATCCCCCCTGTCCATACAGCACTAAGCTCCGATGACACTCCATTATTAAAGCTTCAAAATGGCGTTTAGTACGATTAAAACCTAAAAAGATTATCTTTTTATATTTTACAATAATTTCTCCCAAAACGCAATAGTTTTACCGAACAAATGTTTGTATTTTTATCAACAATACAGACATAAGCTGATGAGCACGTTGCTAAGCGCCGGTGTTGCTGCGTGCCGATGGCACGCGTCCAGCAACGACCGAAGTGGAACGGAGACCGCTTGTTAAGCAACGGACAGAGCGGAGTGTAGACCACGCGTTTAGCGCCGACCGGAGTGGAACGGAGACATCTGGCTTTCATCCGTGGTGGAGCCGCGCCCAGCGCGGCATGAATGTTTACTGTCTGAGGAGTATCCATAAACAGCAACGCTTTCCAATCGGATTACTGTCTATTGAGTTTGACTTTTCTTGACTGCAACGTGAATTGGATTTACGGGCCTATGGCTGTACAGGCGGCCCCTGTACACACTCTAAAGTCTGCAATTCTCCCTTCTTGAGCCGAAAAACCACATCGGCCTGCCTTGCTAATCCATTAGAGTGGGTAACGACTACCACGCATTTATTCATCTGATGTGCGCTCTCTTTCAGAATTTCTGTAATGTCCTGAGCGGTTTCTTCGTCCAGATTTCCGGTGGGTTCATCCGCAAGAATTACCGGGGCCTCGCTTGCCAGAGCGCGGGCAATTGCCACCCGCTGCTGCTGGCCGCCGGAGAGCTTTAGCACGTTCCGCTTGGCTTCCTCCTTCGTCAGACCAAGACGCTCCAAAATCGGCAATGGCGGCAGTTTGGAAGTCAATGCCACATTTTCCATTGGCGTCAAATAATCGATCAAATTGTATGCCTGGAAAATAAAGGATACATGGTTTTTCCGGTGATCTGCCAGTGATTTTTCCGAGATATTCTGTCCGTTGAACAAAATCTGTCCGCTTGTAGGGCAGTCTAAACCGCCAAGGAGTGATAACAGTGTTGTTTTTCCGCACCCTGACGGGCCGAGTATGGCATACATCTTTCCCAATTCCATTTGGCCGCTGATTCCTTTCAAAACCCCTTGTTTTCCATCATAGCTGTATTTCAGATTTGAAAATTCTAAAATGCTCATATTATCTGCCTCCTGTTTTAATCCATTTGTGTTAGAATCGCTTTCGGTTCCAGACGGATTACCGTCACCGACGCTGCCAGTAGCGCCAAAATCAGGATCAGTGCGCCAACACCATACACTGCCGCCATATCCGCAGAATGAAGAACCACGCTTAATCCTTGAACATCACTGGCGGTTTGGCTGACAAGAAAAGCACCAACCTGATCCGCCAGCAGAGCAGACAAGCCAAAGGAAGCTGCCGCTGCGGGAATGGCGATAAAAATGTTTTCCGCCAGGAATTGCAGTACAATCTCCACCTTACTTCTGCCTACTGCCATCAAGATACCAGCCTCTTTCTTCCGGCTTCGCGTCCAGAGGATCAGCAAAAGAGTGATGACTGCCGCGCCTGTAATGGCAATCACTGTGACCGCTGTATTTACCATTTTCTGGAGAGAAGAAAGGGGATTGGAAATCCAGTCAAAATCCTCTGTATCCGTAGAAAAAGTGAAGGTCTTGCCTTTGATCTCCCGCAGATTCTTAATGGTCGTAAGAACATCCTCTACATTTTCCGCCGAATCTACATACACATCCAAAGAGCCAAGCTCTAAAGTCGTTTCGTTCCACATCTTCTGATAGCTGTTTATGTCAATGTAGCCTTGATTGGCAGGAATGGACTCTGGCGTTATGGCTTCTTTGGACATCCCCTCGGTGCCGCCAAAGATTCCTACAATTTCAAAGGTATTTTCAGAATCCGTATCCAGATCGTACATGGATATATGGTCTCCCACAAAGAGACCGTTTTTATCTGCAAGCTCCTTAGAAATCATCACAGCAAAAGAATCATCTTCTTGAATGTGGCGTCCTTCTACAAGCGTATATGTGCCATCCAGAAATTTTCTGTTTAAGGCCGAATTAAGCGTAACAGTATAGGAGGATGGGCTTGTATGACCATTGTAAGAATTTCCGAAATCAAACAAACCGGGAAAGTATTCAAAATTTATTCCAGAGCCCCAATATCCTCCCTCGCTTTCGGCGTTGTATCCTGTTACACCGTCAACTTTGGCAATCGCGTCAATGATTTTCTGCGTAATCCAATCGCCGTTATATTCATAGGTAAGCCCATTTTCATTCTGTGTAGGGGAACCATAGTTTTCCTGATTGCCGCTGTCAATCTCCACACGGATTGATGCCCCGACGGTTTGCTTTACCTCATCGGTTCCCGCTGCCGTGGCATGGCCTACGGATAAGGCGATGAGCGCGACGGAAGATAGCAGCGTACAAACCAGCAGCAGGATGATACTCCTTATTTTTTGCCGCCAGCAGTAGCGGACTGACCGTTTCAAAAAATTCATGGAAAATGCCTCCTTAACTCATTCTTGTTAAAATTTCTTTTGGTTTTAAGCGGAGAATAGCCTCACTGGCTGACAGCACCGTCAACAGGACTGCCGCCAGCTCTCCGGCAAGCAGAGCACCGGAATGAACCAGATCCGGCTGCAAATAATTTACTCCGTTGCCGCCTGTCTGCAGCGGCGCGGTTCCCGTTCCCTGGACCAGAGAGCCAAACAGCAGCCCATTCACCGGTCCAGAGCAGAACAGCCAAAGCCCCAAAGCGCTGAGAAATCCAACGATCAGAAGCACCCATGTCTCCAATGTAAACTGTCCGATGATTTCCATTTTGGGCTTTCCCACGGACAGATAAATCCCTGCTTCCCGGATACGCCCCCGTATCTGCACCATTAGGACCAGCATGAGAATGACAATCCCCAAAGCGGCAGCAAGGGCGATCAGCGCCACTGCCAGGTTTTGAATATTTTTAAGCAGCCCGGCAATCTGCTCGTATTGGAAATCGTTTTCTTTCAAGATGTGGTTGTTCCAATCAATGGAGTGAACGACCTTTACGCGTTCCAGCAAAGTATCCAGTTCCAAGGGATCGGCAATATAAAAGGCGATCTCTCCCTCAAAAACACCTGCCTGCTGCTCCTGCAAATTTACCAGCAGATGACTGTCGGAATAAATATGGTTGACCGCTTTCCCGGCGGTGGGGGTGTCCATACCGTCGTCTGCCCCGCCACATCGGAAAATGCCTATGATCTCCACCTTTGCAAACGCTGTCTTTTCCGGGATCGTGTCAATATACACCCCATCCTGCTGATCCAAACCGGCATGGGTGAGGGTGAGTATATCTCCCACCTTCAGATTATTTTCCGCCGCCAGTTCCTCACTGATGAGGATTTTATTTTCATCCGACCGCCGGATATGGCGGCCAGAGGTCAAAATACATTCCTCATTCAAAAACACATCAGTCAACTGGGAATCCCGCACAGCAGTCACCTGGCCCATATTGCTGGCCGTGTTGTCACCGGCTCCCGGCAAAAAATGGATCTGCTCGCTCTTAGTATAGCCATAGTGTTCCGTATTGTAGGCTTTTACCCGGCCCCCGGCAGCATCCACAATCTCGTCAATACTCTCTTGAGAAATGGTTGGTACCGCCCCCTCACTGACCGCTCCGCCCTCAAAAATCATCTGCTGATAGGGGCGGACATAAAAGGCCGCGCCGATATTGGAACGCAGATCCTTCGCTGCCTGTTCCGTGCCGTTTAAAACAGAAAAGCAGATCAGCAAAAGTGCAGATACCAAAAAGAAAATCAAGAAAAGGAGTGCCGCTTTTCCTTTCTTACGGGCTAAATAAAGAGCTGCCCGCCTAGATATAGTCATAAAAACACCGTCCTTTCATTTGATGGTGCTTTTACCATACAAAAGGACGGTTTATTTTTCGCTTAGATTTGGTTTAATTTTGATTTAGTTTTTTAAGTATTGCAAGCAAAAAGCTGATATTGTTCTACTAGCACCTCCTTGTAATCCACTGTCATGTCATCAGGTACGAAAAAGGACGAACAGCGGCTTTTTCTTTTGTCATCGATCGATAGATTTTAATCCTTAAACATCATCATTTCTTCTGCTTTTTATAGATAGCAGCATTGACTTTAATTTTATGTGAACAACTTCTTTATAAATTATATCTTTATCAAAATTCTACCGTAAACATTACACCTGTTTCTGTATTATTTAGCTGATACAAAAAACCATGAAGCTCCAAAATCGTCTTGACAAGATACAGCCCCAAACCGCTGCCGCCGGTAGACTTATTCCGGGATTTTTCCACTCGGTAAAAAGGTGTAAACAGCACCGATAGATCTTCCTCAGGAATAGAAATGCCAGTATTAGCCACAGTTAAGGCGGATGGTGTAAGATGCACAAAAACTTCTGCACCTTTCGGCGAATGGCGGATAGCATTGCTCAGAATATTGTGAATAGCCTTTTCTAACAAGGAGGCATTGCCAAATACCGTGACATTCTCAGCAGTCTGCAAATGAACAGTGGTCTGCCGCTCTTTGGTCAAAGGAGACAGTGTTTCCGTAACTTTAATTAAGACGTCCGTCAGTGACACTGCCTCTGTTTTCCCAACCAAGCCATACATCTCGATTTTTGAAATGGTAAGGATTTCTTTGACTAACCGTTCCATGTTTTCCACCTCTTTGAGGGTTTCCGGCAGCACACCTTCTGTGTCCTTATATTTGCCAATCCCTAAGATCATACTCTCAATCTGGCCTTTTAATATAGTAATCGGCGTTTTAAGTTCGTGCGAAGCAGCCGCGAAGAAATCCCTGCGCTGTCGGGCAAGCTCGGTGATATGTTCCATGTCCTCCCGCAGTTTTTGGTTGGCATGTTCCAATTCCTTCATAGCGGCATCCAGGCGCTTTGCCATAAAATTCAAGCTATTCGCAAGAACGCCCAATTCATCCGTGCGGTTCACACTACACTCCCAGGTCATATCCAAATTCGCCATTCGTTTAGAAACCCGGCTAATTTCTAACACAGGCCGCGCCAACACCCGGCTGCAAAAAAATGCCCCCAGGGAGGAGATAAGCAGAATAAGTAACAGCAACAGCGGCAGTAATTTTACAAAGGCCGCGATCAATTCCCGTCCAGCAGAAACGGGCGCTGTAATGCTTAATGTATAAAATTCAGTACTGTCTGCAAAAGAGATCTCTATGGATGTTGTCAAAATATCCCCATCTTTTTTTACCAACGAGCCAAAGGCTTGGTTTTCTTCGCCCCCAGAAAGGACCACCAGGGCTTGGTTTTCACGGCTAAATTGATCCAGGATCTGACCAGAATCAACAAAAGCAGTTTGAGTAAGCCTTTCTGTCAGTTGCTGAATCTCCGATTCCACCCGGTCGCTGGCTACAACGGTGTAGCTTTGGGGTAAAAAAAACATCACGATCCCATAAATAATCAGGCTGCATAAGATGAGGAGGCCGGAAATCCATAGAAAAACTTTTACACTTAAGCTGTTTTTAATCTTTTTTACCAAGCCGATATCCCACCCCTCTGATTGTTTCGATGATATCTGTCCCTAATTTTCTCCGCAGATTCATAATATGGATATTCACATTTTTTTCTTCACAAGCAATATCGTACCCCCATACTTGATTTAACAGGTTATCCCTTGTAAAGATACGGTCTTGATTTTGCAAAAAAAGTTTTGCCAATTGATATTCTTTATTCGTCAATGTAACAGGCTTTCCATCGACACAAACAGAATGTTTGGAAAGATCAAGACGGATATTTTGGAAGGTGAGGACAACATTCTGTCCTGGTGTTTCCTTTTCCTGTACGCGCCGCAAAACTGCCTCAACACGCATGAGCACTAATTTTACAGAAAACGGCTTTGTGATATAGTCATCCACCTCCAATTCAAATGCCTTTATCTGGGCTTCTTCCTCATCCAATGCAGTCAGCATAATAATAGGAATATTGGATTCTTTGCGTATCATTTCGCATACCGCATATCCGTCGATTTTGGGCAGCATAATGTCCAGCAAAACAAGAGAGAACGTTTTCTCCCTGAATTTTGTAATCCCTTCCAAACCATCGCCTGCAACCTCTATGTCATATCCGGCATCGGCTAGCAGCTCGGAAAGGATGGATTGGATAGCAAATTCATCTTCTATAATTAACACTGGTTCATGCAATGAAAGTTTACCTCCTGTAATTTGTTTTAACATTTCTATTTTAGCAGACAATTATTTAGTTTTGATTTAATTTTTCCTTTTTTCTCATATCCAGACGGATTTTATCGCTCACACTATTTTCTTGTAACTATTCATCCGTGCGGCTGATGATGGCAAAAATCCGGCGCAAGACGTCCAGTGGATGTCTTGCGCCGGCCGAAGCACGGAGCAGACCGCAAGCCTGCTTGCAGAGGAGTTTTTCCATCACATGACTAGGGCGTTTAGCCCGAATCGAGGATTTAGCCTTGTTGGCGGCGGTTTGCAGCGTTAGCTGCGTAAATCCGAGACGTACGGCTGAATAGTTACATTTACTTTCCTTTAGGCTGATCAGAAAACTGCTCTGAAACATACACCCGCTTCTGTATTTTCCTTACAATAAACAATCCCATCATGGTCAAGAATTGTTTTTGTAATATAAAGTCCAAGGCTGCTGCCGTCCATCCGGACTGCCGCAAGAATCTCCTGCCCGATTTTCACCATATCATTGGTCGTTTTCAGACAATGACGCAGACAAAGCGTTCCGGTGCTTATATTCACCTAGTAAATCATTCCCTCCAATTCACCTTTAATAATGGCAAGCGGCGTTTTCAATTCATGGGATGCGGAAGTAAACAAGTCTATCCGCTGTTTTTCCTGTTCACGCTCCCGCTCAATGTCCAGCTCGAGCTGTTTGTTGGCAGCCTGAAAACTCTCTAAAGCATTACTGAGCCGTTCCGACATTTCATTCAGGCTGTGGAACAGAATACCGATTTCGTCCTTGCGTTTCACATTGTACTTCCATATCATTTCCAAACCGGTCATTCATTTCGCCACACGGCATGTTTCAGCAATATGTCATAAGACTGGGGTACTGCCACAAGTGAAACAATGGCGGAGCGCTGAAAAGTATACCCACGCTGCCAGGACGCCGCCGAACAGCTCAGGAATGAGGAAGATGGCGAGCGCTGTTCCTCGTCCTATGTTCTAAAAAAATTCACCGATAATACTTTATTTCCATTCCCATCATTGATTTCTGCCGAAGCATTGTTTCACATAGAAAATCTCATCAAACCTTCGGAGCTGTCCTCCCAGCCTTTTCTCTTCAGCATTTCTAGCAAGCCATAAAGGTCTAACGTCACCTGGCTTACCAGTTCGGAAGGGATAATAATGCTTCGGCAGGAATATCATCGCCCTAGCGTAAATCACCACGCAGCACCCGATTAACAGTGTCAGCATACCAATAAAAGTTTTTGCCTGAATACTTTCACTGATCTTCTTTCTCAATTTTATACCACAGCCCTCTGATTGTTTCAATATAGTTCCCCCTAACTTCCTGGTAACTAGTCAGCCATACGGCTAAGGAGGGCAAAAGCCCGGCCACCCACTAAAAGATAACCGCCTTATGCTCAATGCCATGTTTTGGCTCGCCCGCAGCGGCGCTGCCTGGCGGGATCTGCCGGAACGCTATGGCCCATGGAGCTCCGTATCCAGCCTTTGCCGTAAATGGCTGGATGATGGCATTCTCGACAATATCTTTCGTGTCCTCAGCTTGGAAGCGGAACTGGAAGAATTATCCCTGGACGCCTCGATTGTTCAAGCCCACCAGCATAGCACAGGCACAAAAAAGGGGGCCTGAAAACGAGATCGGTCATAGCCGTGGAGGAGCCAGTACCAAAATCCATGCAGTAGTAGATGCATATGGATATCCTGTATACTTTCAAATCAGCAAGTGCAATGACAGCAATTATGTGATACCGGTTCTGGCAAAAGTAAGTTTTCTGGACGGGAGTCAGGCACTGGCTGATCGGAGCTATGACAGCTATGCACTCATAGACTACATCTATAGCCGTGGAAATGAGCCAACGATCCCATCCAGAAAAGGGGCCAGATTTGAACGGCAGTGTGACTGGTGGCTACATAAAGAAAGGCATTTGGTAGAAAGATATTTTTTTAGGCTCCAAGCTTTCCGCCGGATAGCCACACGCTATGATAAGCTGGCGTTCACTTATTTAGGTTTTATTTATATTGCATCTATACTGATTTGGTTAAAATGACGATATTTTTATATTTTTCAAACACGCTCTAAGGTATCAATATTACAAAGCTGATAATAAAGATGACGTATAATAAATTTCGCAAAAATAAAATTTCATAATAATAAAGACCTGGCCTATAGCCGTTTGGTAGAATTAAGTCACCACAACAAAACTCATCAAAGGAGGCTATAGAACCATGTCTGATAAGATTATACAGCTAAATGAGGACTTAATAAAGCATGATTTAAAGAATCTTGTCCGCAACAGTGTCGAAGAAACACTAAATGCTCTGCTTGATAAGGAAGCGGATGAATTAGTCAACGCTGAAAAGTATGAGCGTTCCTCTGAGCGCCTGAGATATCGTTCCGGACATTATAAGCGAAATCTTCATACAACAGCAGGAGAAGTAGAACTGAAAGTTCCTAAACTTAAGGGCATTCCTTTTGAAACAGCCATTATTGAACGCTACCGCCGCAGAGAATCTTCTGTTGAAGAAGCGTTAATTGAAATGTATCTCGCAGGTGTCTCCGTCCGTCGTGTGGAAGATATTACCGAAGCTTTATGGGGAACAAAAGTATCTCCCGGAACAATCAGTAACCTGAATAAAAAGGCGTATGAGCATATCGAAACCTGGCGTACCCGTCCGCTTTCCGGGAAATATCCCTATGTTTATGTAGATGGTGTCTACCTGAAACGCAGCTGGGGCGGCGAGATCCAGAATGTTTCCGTTCTGGTTGCAATCGGGGTCAGCCAGGATGGCTGTCGTGAAATCCTTGGTGCTGCTGAAGGCATGAAAGAAGATCGGGAAAGCTGGCGCTCTTTCTTTGTATGGCAGAAAGAACGAGGACTTGCTGGTGTACGTCTGATCATCGGCGATAAAAATCTTGGTATGCTGGAAACCATCCCGGAAGTCTTTCCGGATGCCAGATATCAGCGCTGCACTGTACATTTTTACAGGAACATTTTTTCTGTTACCCCCCGAAACAAGATGAAAGCCGTAGCTCTTATGCTTAAGGCCATTCATTCTCAAGAAAGCAAGGAGGCCGCCCGTGAAAAGGCAATCCAGGTAGCCGAAAAGCTGAAAGCCATGAAACTGGGGAAAGCCGCACAAAAGATTGAAGATGGCATTGAAGAAACCTTGACCTATATGGATTTTCCTATGCAGCATTGGACTCGGATCCGGACCAATAACGCAATTGAGCGTCTCAACCGTGAGATTAAACGTCGTACAAAAGCAATCGGCGCTTTTCCTGGCGGGCAGAGCGCCCTGATGCTCGTATGCGCCAGACTGCGCCATGTAGTAGCAACCAGCTGGGGAGCCAGACGCTACATGAACATGGATCATCTTTTCAAAGGAGAGGATGATCTGCTGTCTGATATCATAGCCGGTTGACTGCCGGCTACCAAACGGTTAGATTTATTTTTGCGAAAAAATCTTGACACTATCATAATAAAATCACTAACAAAGACATTATGAGTAAAATATGTTAGCAAATACAATCTTGTCAAACGGCTATTATCAATATATCCGTGCTCAATCCTAACGTGATGTTAAAGCAAGGTCTTGCTTATAGTCTGGGAAAACCAGTAATTATACTCAAAGACATCTCGCCAAGGCAATTAGCGATCTAGGAAGTATAGAATATATCGAATATAGTCATGCTGGAGATTTTCAGCAAAAACTTTACAATGCCTTATTTAGCAAATAAATCATCTTATATTTAGGTATCAAAAAAGGTATCACACTATACACTAAGAGCCGGAAAGTCGCTGTTTATGCGGCTTCCCGGCTCCCTGTTTACTATTCAAACTCAATCGTTGCCGGCGGTTTCCCCGTGCAGTCATACATAACTCGATTAACCCCTTTAACCTCATTCACGATCCTATTCGTAACCTTTGCCAGCACCTCCCACGGAATCTGTGCAGCCTCGGCCGTCATAAAATCCGAAGTCATTACAGCCCGCAAGGCCACTGCATAATCATAAGTTCTAAAATCACCCATAACGCCAACAGAACGCATATTTGTCAATGCTGCAAAATACTGGCCTAAATTCTTGTCAACACCAGCCTTATGAAGCTCCTCGCGGTAAATAGCATCCGCATCCTGGACAATACGTACCTTCTCCTCCGTAACCTCGCCTACAATTCTCACGCCAAGCCCCGGTCCTGGAAATGGCTGTCTAAATACAAGATATTCCGGCATCCCAAGCTCCAATCCGGCCTTCCTCACTTCATCCTTAAAAAGCATACGCAAGGGCTCCACAATCTCCTTAAAATCTACAACATCGGGCAGCCCTCCCACATTATGGTGGGATTTAATCACCGCAGACTTGCCAAGACCGCTCTCAATCACATCCGGATAAATGGTTCCCTGGACAAGAAAATCCACAGAACCGATCTTTTTAGCTTCTTCCTCGAAAACGCGGATAAATTCCTCGCCAATTATTTTACGCTTTTCCTCTGGCTCGGTCACACCCTTTAGCTTCTCATAATATCGCTGCTGAGCATTAACGCGGATAAAATTCAGCTCATATGGGCCTTCGGGGCCAAATACAGCCTCCACCTCATCGCCCTCGTTTTTTCTGAGCAGGCCATGATCGACAAACACACAGGTAAGCTGCTTTCCTACCGCCTTGGACAACAGCACTGCTGCCACAGAAGAGTCCACACCGCCGGACAGAGCGCATAAAACTTTTCCCTTTCCGATCTTTTCGCGCAGGGCCTTAATCGTACTATCCACAAAGGAATCCATTTTCCAGTCCCCCACGCAGCCGCATACATTATGGACAAAATTTGAAAGCATTTTCATACCTTCCTTCGTATGCATGACTTCCGGGTGGAACTGCGTCGCATACAGCCTTCGTTCCGGACAGGACATTGCGGCTACCGGGCATACCGGAGTATGGCCGGTTATAGAAAATCCCTCTGGCACCTGAGCAATATAATCTGTATGGCTCATCCAGCAGACTGTCTTTTCAGAAACACCATCAAACAGTATGTCCTTTGTATTCACATGAACCTCTGTATGGCCATATTCGCTCACTGGGGCAGTTTCAACACGGCCGCCCAATGTATAGGCCATAAGCTGTGAACCATAGCAAATGCCAAGAATTGGTATTCCAAGCTCAAAAATTTCTTTCTGGTAATGAGGCGAAGCCTCATCATAAACGCTATTTGGGCCGCCTGTAAATATAATTCCTTTAGGATTTAAGGCTTTAATCTCGTCCAACGACATCGTATAAGGCTTTACCTCACAATAAACATTACATTCTCTGACACGTCTCGCAATAAGCTGATTGTACTGGCCTCCAAAATCTAAAACAATAATCATTTCGTTTTTCACAGAATTTTCCTCCATCTCAAACGTTTCAAACCAACTACACTTTTCTTGAAATCCATAAATAACTGCTAAACACCAGTTATCCAATAAGTGCTATGCTGCATTGCGGCTCCACCACGCACGAAAGCCAATGGCTCTGCCCCGGACGTTTTCCTCTGCCGATTTAGGCGTTGTCAAACGCATACCGCTGCCGCGCAGTTCCCTGTATCCGTCCACTTGATAACCTTTCACAGAAAGCGCGTTGTTACTATTCACGTCTTCACCGAGAATAATAACTTCGCAGGCTATTTAGAGCTTTTTCTTCGCGCAAAAAGAGCCCGCTCACTCCCAAATCACTGTTGCACTTGGCTAATCAGCAAGTAATTAGCCCAACCGTGAACAGTAACAACGTGTTCCCTTCCAACCAAAAAGTGTCTGAAAATTGTTTGTATATACTTCAATAATACATGACTGCCTATGCTACTTCTGGCAGCCAAATGAATGGCTCATGTACAAACAATTTTCAGGCACCCTCTGGCATTGACACCCATTCAGGCAGTACTGCACTTGACTGTCGATAACCACCTTTGCGCAGTTCTTGGCAAAACGCCAAATCGTTTCAACTCATACTTCAGCGAACAGCTATCCACTGCCACTGAAAATACATAAGTTTTAACTGGTACTCTATTTTACAATACTTCGGTCAGCTATGACAACACTTTTTTGCATTTTCGTAAAACTTTCGGTAACAGTTCAGCCATGCCGAACTATTACAGCTTTCGTCTATTCGTTACTGTTCACGGTTCCCTTAAGCATTAACACTCGCAGACTCATTTAAAGTTTTGCTGCGCCCCAATCACCGCTTGGCTGGTTCCTATCATATATTAACGCTCAGCCGGTCCATATCAAATTACCCTCAGCATCCAAGCATGAGTACTTAGAAGCTGAGGGTATCTATTATTCGCTTTTACAAAATTAATGATGGAACAGACGGATCCCTGTAAATGCCATGGCCATCCCATATTTATTACAGGTTTCGATCACATTGTCGTCGCGGATCGAGCCGCCGGGCTGGGCCACATATTTTACACCGCTTTTATGCGCCCTCTCAATATTATCCCCAAAAGGAAAGAATGCGTCTGAGCCAAGAGCCACGTCCTGCATCTGGTCCAGCCAGGCCCTTTTTTCTTCCTTTGTAAATACTTCTGGCTTTACCTTAAAAATATTTTCCCAGGCGCCATCTGCAAGAACATCCATATAGTCATCACCAATGTACAGGTCAATCGCATTATCCCTATCGGCGCGGCCAATTTTATCAACAAACTGAAGACCAAGAACCTTAGGCGACTGACGGAGGAACCAGTTATCTGCCTTTTGGCCTGCAAGCCGTGTACAATGGATTCTTGATTGCTGTCCTGCGCCAATGCCAATCGCCTGTCCGCCCTTAGCATAGCATACGGAATTTGACTGGGTATATTTCAGCGTAATCAGAGCAATAATCAAATCAATCTTAGCAGCCTCAGGAATGTCTTTATTTTCCGTAACAACATTGTTCAACATTTCTTTATCAATCGCCAGCTCATTTCTTCCCTGCTCAAATGTAATTCCAAAAACCTCCTTATGCTCAATGGGGTTTGGAACATAGGACGGGTCAATCTGGATCACATTATAATTTCCCTTTTTCTTTGCCTTTAAAATTTCCAAGGCTTCCGGTTCGTAGCCCGGCGCAATAATTCCATCGGAAACCTCTCTTTTAATCAGCTTTGCGGTAGCTGCATCGCACACATCTGACAAGGAAATAAAATCACCAAAAGAGGACATGCGGTCTGCGCCTCTGGCCCGCGCATAGGCACTGGCCATAGGTGTCAGTTCTCCCATATCATCGACCCAGTAGATTTTACGCTCTACATCACTTAAAGGAAGGCCAACAGCGGCACCTGCCGGAGAAACATGCTTAAAAGATGTAGCCGCAGGCAGCCCGGTTGCAGCCTTCAATTCCCGTACAAGCTGCCAGCCGTTAAATGCATCCAAAAAATTAATATATCCCGGCTTTCCATTAAGTACAGTAATTGGAAGCTCTCCATTCTGCATATAAATTCTTGACGGCTTCTGATTCGGATTACATCCGTATTTTAATTCAAATTCCTTCATGTTCTATCCTCCATCTCATATTATGTAACTATTCAGCCATGCATCTCGGATTCGCAGCTGTCGCAGCATTTTCGCTGCTTACGCAGCTAAATCCTCGATTGGGTCAGCAATGCTTATTAACAATACGTGTTTCATATGTTCCGGTTGCAATATCAATATATCTCACAAACAGGGAAACCTTATTATCCTCATTCAGATTCTCCCACAAAAGCTTTGTATAAGCATCAATATCGCCAGCCACATCTACAAGCTTAGGCTCGCCTTCAAAGCTTGGCAATGGGTTGCCGTCGCATTTATAAGTATGAATAAAATGGCCTTCCCCCGAAGCCGGATTATTATAAGCAAATGTAAAGCGCTGGCAGCTATCCGGATGACCGTTGTTGCTCTTTAAAATAGACATAGCATAATTATATTTTCCATTTTCTATGTGCATAATTCCAGAAATACGGGGTGTATAATTCGGCGCGTCCGGCTCAAATTCTCTTGTACGCAGCGCTTGTTCAAAGGTCATCTGTTTATCCATCATTTCATAAATTGTATCTGTCTGATCACCATTAGTAACAATTGTCTTATTGCCAAGAACACGTACCGGGGCATAAATAATCAGGCTTGGATCGACAAGCTTAGATTCGTCAAATGCCTGAGTGCGGATTCCCTCCCCATCCTCTGTAAATACCCGGTTGCGGCTGTTCTCACTTCTTCCCATAATAAAATAAGCCGTAACTGCCTTTGTTCCGTCAGGAGTTTTTCCAATAATAATCCCTCTGCCCGGATATGCATTTTGTGATAATTCTTCAGCAATAGAAAGCTTTTCCATAATAAAATTCTCCTTCCTGTATAGCATGAATCCTCATAGGAACGTTAAAAGCCAAATTCAATGGCTAATCGTTATGTATAAGTTATAAGAACAAGAACGAATCCTGCTTTGCAGGATTCTCCGCCTGCGGCGGGCCGCGCAAGCGCCATCTTCCATTCTGCCTCAGTGCGATCCAAAGCAGAGCGTTTTTCTTAAATGTGAAACAAAGTTTCCTATTAAAAAAAACCGCCCAGGCTGCACACAAATTACAAGAAAATCTAAAATTCCCCTTACTTTGTTTGGCCCAGGCGGTCGACGCTCGTCAAATGCCATACTCCCTTGTAGTTCCCTACTTCCGCCAGTCGTACAGCTTACTATGAAAACTCGGCAAGTGGACGCACAGACGGGCAAGCTCGCTTGTCCGGATGCGCGGACATTTGCCGACAAGACGGTATGAGTGCGAGTTGCGCCGTAGGCGAAACGTAAAGCACGGAGCTGCGTGCCTGCGTTGCTAAGCGCCAGTGTTGCTGCGTGCCAGTGGCACGCGTCCAGCAACGACCGAAGTGGAACGTAGACCGCTTGTCCAGCAACGA
>JAGZDD010000026.1 GCA_018369015.1 Clostridiales bacterium
ATGTCTACGTTCCACTCCGGTCGGCGCTAAACGCGTGTCACAGGCACGCAGCGCCGGACTTTCCGCTGCCTACGGCAGGTCTACGCTTCGCTCCGGTCGCTGCTGGACGCGTGCCACTGGCACGCAGCAACCGTCCTCATACCTTGGGGTTATCAAATGTGCATACACAGGGGAAAGTTTACTTGCCCCTGTGCCTGCCCACTTGATAACTTTCATAGTAATATTGATATCAATCATTCTGCTTTTTATTTTATAGTATAATTTAATTTAGCAGGATTGGCAATGAAGGAATTAAAGGAGATGTTTTGTATGAATAACAAAATTTTGGTACAGGCAAAATGTGGGGATATTATTGGAAATATTTCCGAACGGTTTATAGAATTTAAGGGGATTCCCTATGCCCGGGCTGTCCGGTTTGGCCGCCCAAAGCCTGTGTATTGGAACAAACCGAAGGAATGTACGGCGTTCGGCAAAAAGGCGATGCAGGTCATAGATATTGGAGGGCCGTGGGCAAAGCCTCAAAAGAGGGAAGAGTTTGATGAGGACTGCCTGAATCTGAATATCTATATCCCTGCCGGACAGTGGAACATTTCCGATAAAGAAGGCCTGGGAACAAAAGCCCTGCCGGTGCTTGTTGAGATCCACGGGGGCGCTTTCCAAAATGGCAGCAATCAGGAGCATACGGCGGAACAAATGATTCGCGGCAACAATTTTATTTATGTTTCACTGAATTACCGTCTGGGAATTTTTGGCTTCCTTTATATGGATTATCCGGACGTCAAGACAGGAAGCGCTAATCTTGGATTAATGGATTTGATGGCCGGAATACGGTGGGTTTATGAAAATATTTCTGCTTTTGGCGGCGATCCGGAAAGAATAACGCTTATGGGAAGCTCGGCCGGGGCTAAAGCGATCGGGGCGCTGATGTGTACCCCGGAACTTAAAAAATATGTTCATCAGTTGATTTTAT
This sequence comes from Clostridiales bacterium, assembly GCA_018369015.1. Lineage (GTDB taxonomy): Bacteria > Bacillota > Clostridia > Lachnospirales > Lachnospiraceae > Catenibacillus. Next base: position 971 of record JAGZDD010000026.1, read on the forward strand.
CCAGCGGTGGCACACAGAGCATACGTGATAAGAAAACGGCGAAAATCATTACTGCTAAGTACATGGAAATTTTAAGCTCTGTGACAGGCAGGCATTGTAAGGATTTTTCAGAACTATACACCCTCCCGGCAGATACATTGATTGAAGCGCAGAAAATTTTATGCGATAATCCGGGAAATACCTGTATGTTTGGCCCTGTTGCTGATGGAGAGTTTATTCCTGAAAACTGGCAGGAGATCGCGGTGTCCGGTACGCTGTGGGAAGGCCGGGCGATGGTTGGGTCAAGCTTCCATGAATTGGCCTTTCATAAAATGATGAATCCGGATTTTTCACGGAAAGCTGAGGAAATTGCGGGCTTTCTTTTGGGAAAGAATGTGTCCTGTGCCAGAGCCGCTTTTGATGTGTACTGTCAGGATTATGCGCGCAGCCATGGCGGCGATATATCTGAAGTATTGGCCTCAGACGCCTGGGAGCGTATTTTAACTGATTATATGTACCGGACATACAGCTACCGGCTGGCACGGCGGCTGTCAGGTAAGGGCTGTCAGGTATGGCAGTACAGCGTTGCTTTTTTGCCAGCACTGCACTGCTTTGACCAGCAACTTGCTTTTTTGCCGCCTATGCCCGTATTTTTTAACGGAAAGGAACATATGGAAAAGGCAGAGGCATTAGGCCGGAAAATTTACGCCGCCTTTGTACGGTTTATTGAAAACGGGAATCCATCGTCAAAAGACTGTATGTGGCCCGGGCTTACGTCTAAGGCAATGGCACAAATGGTATGGGATGAAGACTGCCGCCTATGCCCGGTTCGATCCGGCGATGTTCTGGAGGAAATCGGGGAATCGGTTTTTGTACTTTAATAATTAAACATAATGTAACTATTCAGCCATGTCATCTCGGATTCACGCAGCTAACGCAGCTCACCGCCGCTATCGCGGCTGAATCCTCGATTCGGGCTAAACGCCCTACGTCTGAGTAAGGCAAAACCTCCCTTCAAGCCAGCTTGCTCCGAAATTTTTCCCTCCTCAGCCGCATGGCTGGATAGTTACAGCATAATCGATTTTTTCAGTTCATCCGCTGTTTTTTCATCTTTTAAAAGGGCGATAAGCCGGGCGGAAAATTCAATAGCTGTTCCCATCCCACGGCTTGTAATTATATTTTTATCTGTAACTACATTGTCTGTCAGGCAATGGGCGCCAGTAAGCTTATCTTCAAATCCCGGATAGCAGGTAGCCTTTTTGCCGTCAAGAAGGCCAAGACCGCCTAAAACACTGGGAGCAGCGCAGATTGCAGCGACGTATTTGCCTGCGGCATAAGCATTTTTTAAAATTTCGGCAAGTTCACGGCTTTCGGCCAGATGTGTCGTGCCCGGAAGCCCTCCGGGCAGCACAAACATATCGCCTGCGGACACATCCACATCTTTTAAAAGCATATCTGCTTCCATAACAATTTTGTGTGACCCGGTGACCTTTAATGTGTCATTCATAGAAACAATGGAAATATCAATTCCAACGCGGCGCATCATATCTACGACCGTCAGTCCTTCAATTTCCTCAAGCCCATCCGCAAAGAAAATATAAACTTTTGACATAATGAAAACCTCCTGAAAATTTGAAATATGTCCGTAAACAGCTGTTCATTAAATGATTAGCAAAATAATAATTTAATGCTTACCCTATTAGTATAGAAAAGCGGAAAAGAAAAGTAAAGTCCTCTTTTATAGCCTTTACCAAAATTAATCTTAATGATATAATGTCTGCGTAGGCAGACATTATATCGCGTCTTACGCGCGGCGGCGCAAGACGTCCGGTGGACGTCTGTTCTGCGCCGACCGAAGCGGAGCGTAGACCATAAGCGAGCCTTCCTCTGCGCGAAAGTACGCATGGAAGGCGAAGCCACAACGGGCCGCCTGCGGCCGTGTTGTAATGTTCACAGTAGCAATGTGCCGTACGGCCTTTGGAAAGTTATCATGGAAGAATTAGGAAAGAGAGGAAAAGGCATGAAGAATCAGGTGAAATTGAAGGGGCAGTTAAAATCGTACCTGCGATGGCCGATCATATTAAGCTGTCTCCTCGTCGCCATGACTATTGGCATTTTCATTGTTGATTATAAATGTGGTTTTATCGCTGCATTGTGTCTGATCTGTTACGTAATTGCAGCGCTGGTTATTCATTCCCGGATAAAGCCCATTATTATCAGCGAGCTGGTCAATTTTGCTCTGGAATACGGACAGGTTCAAAAGGCGCTGCTCTATGACCTCCAGGTGCCTTATGTGGTGCTGGATGATCAGGGAAAGATTTTATGGGCAAATAAAAGCTTTAATGAAATGACAGGAGAGCGCGGGGCGGCAAAGGGAATCGAGCATTTATTTCCCGAAATTACAAAAGAGAAGCTGCCGGGAGACGGAAATAAATCCATTGTTCCAATAACCTTCAATGCAAGCTATTACCGTGCGGAGCTTGTGCGTATTGTTTTAACAGATTTTTCCCAAAACAATGCCCTTGTAGATGTGGGCGAGGATAATGTACTCATCGCTATGTATTTATTTGATGAAACGGAAATCCGGAACTATATCCGGGAAAATCAGGAACAGCGCCTTGTATGCGGCGTGATCTTTGTCGATAATTACGAGGATGCCTTAAACAGTACGGAAGAAGTGCGCCAATCGCTTCTTGCCGCTTTGATTGAACGTAAGATTACGAAATATATGCAGAGTTACGACGCGATCGTAACCAAGGTTGAGAAGGACCGCTATCAGTTTGTGATCCAGCACCGGTATTTGCCCCAGCTTCAGAGTACAAAATTTTCATTGCTCGATGAAGTCAGGGAAATCAATATTGGTAATGAAATGGCTGTAACGTTGTGTATCGGTATCGGGGCGGATGCCGCGTCCTACGCCCAGTCTGCGGAGTGGGCAAAAAACGCCATTGAGCTGGCATTAGGCCGGGGCGGCGACCAGGCAGTTGTCAAGGAGCGGGAAAAAATTTCTTACTATGGAGGTAAGAAAAAACAGGTGGAAAAGAGTACCCGTGTCCGCGCCCGCGTGAAGGCTCATGCCCTAAAGCAGCTCATTGAAGGCAAAGACCAGGTCGTTGTTATGGGGCACAAAATCGGAGATGTGGATTCCTTTGGCGCGTCTGTGGGCGTTTACCGCATTGCCCGGGCGCTGAATAAAAAAGCCTATGTTGTCTTAAATGAGGTGACGAAAACGGTCCGCCCGCTTAAGGAATGTTTTGAAAATAATTCCTTTTATGACAGCGATATGTTTCTCAATGAAGCCCAGGCCAGGGAAATTGTGAATTTAAATACCGCCCTTGTTGTGGTGGATGTGAACCGCCCGTCCTATACGGAGTGCCCGGACTTGCTTGGCGGCACCCGCAGCATTGTGATTCTTGATCATCACCGCCAGAGCAGTGAAAGTATTGAAAATGCGGTGCTTTCTTATATTGAGCCTTACGCTTCCTCCGCCAGCGAAATGGTTGCGGAAATTTTACAGTATATCAGCGACGGGATTAAGCTGCGCCCTGAGGAAGCCAACGCCATGTATGCGGGGCTTATGATCGATACCAATAATTTCCTCAATAAAACCGGCGTGCGGACCTTTGAAGCGGCGGCGTATCTGCGAAAAAACGGTGCGGACGTCCTTAAGATCCGTATGATGTTCAGGGATGATATGGAAACCTACCGCGTCCGCGCTGAGGCGATCAGCAAGGCAGAAATATTCGACCATGAATTTGCCATGGCGGAGTGTGTTCCGGGAAATATTGAAACACCGACGGTCGTTGGCGCCCAGGTTGCCAATGAGCTTCTCAATATTACAGATGTAAAGGCGTCCTTTGTATTTACAAATATGAAGGGAACGGTTTATATCAGCGCCCGTTCCATGGAGGAGGTCAATGTCCAGCTTATTATGGAGCATTTTGGCGGCGGCGGCCACAGCGCCATTGCCGGGGCGCAGCTTAAGGATATTTCTGTGCCGGAGGCCATGGCAAAGGTGAAAGCTGAAGTAAGAAGAATGAAAAATGAAGGAGAGATATAGATGAAGGTTATTTTGCTTGAAGATGTAAAGGCCCTTGGGAAAAAGGGAGAAATGGTGAATGTTAATGACGGCTATGCAAGAAATTTTATACTGCCTAAAAAGCTTGGAATTGAGGCGACTCCTAAAAACCTCAATGATTTGAAATTAAAAAAAGCGAATGAAGAAAAGGTTGCGAAGGAGCTTTTAGAGCAGGCAAAGGCGTTTGCCGAAGATATTAAGGAAAAAGCCATTATCGTTTCCATTAAAACCGGAGAGGGCGGAAGAACCTTCGGCTCGGTGTCCACAAAGGAAATCGCCGCTGCGGCGAAAGAGCAGCTTGACCTTGATATTGACAAGAAAAAGCTCCAGCTTTCGGAGCCGATTCGTACGCTTGGAACGACCATCGTTCCTTATAAAGTCCATCCAAAGGTTGTCGCCCAATTAACGGTCAAGGTTAAAGAAGCGTAAGCGCGGGCAAAGCTTATGGATGAAGCATTAATCAAACGGGTACTGCCCCACAATGACGAGGCGGAAAGGGCGGTCATTGGCTCTATGGTTATGGACGCCGACGCTGTTGTCACGGCGTCTGAAATGATTACAGGGGATGATTTCTACCAGCGCAAATACGGTATTTTATTTGATACGATGGTGGAGATGAACAATAAAAATATTCCTGTGGATCTCATTACCCTCCAGGAGGCGTTAAAGACAAAGGATGTGCCGGAGGAACTGGCCAGCGTAGAGTTTTTGAGCGATCTTTTAAACAGTGTGTCCGTTTCCGTCAATATTAAGCAGTACGCCCAGCTTGTCGCTGACAAGGCGGCCCTGCGGCGGATGATCCGGGCTAATGAAGAAATTGCCAATATGTGCTATCTGGACAAGGAGCCTGTGGAGTCTATCATGGAAACAACAGAGAAGCGTATTTTCGATTTGCTCCAGAAAAAGTCCACAGAGGACTTTGTTCCCATCCAGGAAGTTGTTTTAAGTGTTATTAATAAAATTGAAATGGCGGCCAAGCATAAAGGTACGGTGACGGGCATTTCTACCGGATTTTATGATTTGGATTATAAGACGAGTGGTCTTCAGCCGTCCGACCTTATTCTCGTAGCCGCCCGTCCTTCTATGGGAAAGACGGCATTTGTCCTGAATCTTGCCCAGTATATTGCTGTGCGCAATAAGGTGCCTACGGCGATTTTCAGCCTGGAAATGTCAAAGGACCAGTTGATTAACCGTGTCCTTTCCATGGAATCGAAGGTGGACTCCCAGTCCATGCGTACCGGAAATTTAACCCAGGCGGACTGGGAAAAGCTGATTGAGAGCGCGGGGATTATCAGCCAGGCGCCGCTCATTATCGATGATACGCCGGGTATTTCCATTGGAGAGCTTCGCTCAAAATGCCGGAAATACAAGCTGGAAAATGGCCTCGGCCTTGTGATTATCGACTATCTCCAGCTTATGACCGGGGGCGGCAAAGGTTCTGAATCCAGGCAGCAGGAAATTTCAGATATTTCCCGGTCACTGAAAGCGCTGGCCAGAGAGATTAACGCCCCGGTGATTGCCCTTTCCCAGCTTTCCCGCGCCTGCGAAACGCGGCCGGATCACCGTCCTATGCTTTCAGACCTTCGTGAATCGGGGGCTATTGAACAGGACGCCGATGTGGTGATGTTTATTTACCGTGATGATTATTACAATAAAGACACGGATAAGAAAAATATCTCTGAAATCATTATTGCCAAGCAGAGAAACGGCCCGATCGGAACGGTGGAGCTTGTGTGGCTGCCTAATTATACAAAATTTGCGAATAAAGAGAAGTAGGTATAAAAAGTATGCCTGCTTTGTTGAAATGAATTTTCAAACATACATCCGGGCTCAGGCTGCGAAAGCGGCGGGGCCCATTTTTCATTTTTAAATTGCCGATATTTGAATTTCAATTTTTGCCTGATGGCCGGATTGTACGATACCATTAATAGATCCGGTTTTGCATCAGGCATTTTTTGCGCTTCGGCATGCGATTTGGCAATCCATCCGGTTTCTATCATTCTAAATTTTAATTTCGCAAGTTTAAAAAATAGAAATGAATATAAAAAATAGTAATAATAGACAAAAGTGAACTGAAAAAACTAAAATTTAGAGTATTTATGAATAATTGCGCTTTACGGGAGTGGAAAAAAGATTATACTTGGAACCATAAAGACGGGCCGCCGGCGGCACAGTCAGAGTTTATAGACTTGGAAGGAGGGATTTTTTTGAGAGGTGTATTAAAAAGAGTCGGAAAAGGATTCAAGAAAGATAAGTGGAATTATTTGTTTCTTGCGCCGGCAGCATTGTATACATTTATTTTTGGATATGCGACATTGCCCTATATCATTATTGCTTTTGAAAAGTTTGATTTCAAAAAAGGAATTGCCAGCCCGTTTGTAGGCTTAAAAAATTTTGAATTCTTTTTTAGCAGTTCAAGGGCATGGGAAGTTACAAGAAATACAGTGTTGATGAATCTGTACTATATTATATTTGGAACAATCGTGGCTGTGGCTTTGGCTCTCTTAATTAATGAGATTAAGTGCAAATGGTTTTTAAAGGTGTCGCAGGCTACATTACTGTTTCCCTATTTTATATCGTGGGTTATTGTCAGTTACATACTATATTCGCTGCTTTCTACAGACTACGGCATTTTCAATTCAGTTCTCGGAGCTTTTGGGATAGAGCCTGTATCCTGGTATTCAAGACCGGAGTATTGGCGGGGGATTATCGTTTTTGCACGAATATGGAAAACCGCCGGGTACAGCTCGATTATTTATCTGGCGGTTATTACAGGAATTGATTCGGGTATCCTTGAGGCGGCCGCGATCGATGGGGCAAAGCGTATACAGATTATCCGAAGGATTATCATACCGACGCTTCTGCCGACAATCTGCATACTGCTGCTTATGGAAATCGGAAAGATTTTCTATGGGGATTTCGGTATGATTTATGCGTTAGTTAAAGATTCCGGACAGCTTCTTCCGAAGGTAGACGTTATAGACACTTATGTATTCCGTATGCTCCGCGTAACGGGCGACCCGTCGTTATCCATGGCGGTAGGGCTATACCAGTCGCTGGTTGGCTTTGTCCTTGTATTTGTTTCTAACTTTATTGTTAAGAAAAAATACCCTGACGGTGCTTTATTCTGAGAGGAGGAAAACATGAACCGCAAACGAATAAAAATTTCCCGGATTGTAATTTACGCACTTGTTACGCTATTTTCACTGTGTTGTGTGCTGCCGCTGCTTTTGGTATTTATGGTGTCCATTACCGACGAAAGAGCGATTGGTATGAATGGGTATTCCTTTTTCCCGGAAGCTTTTTCCCTGGAGGCCTATAAAAGGATTATTTATCCGGGATCGCCGCTGTTTCAAAGCTATGCAGTGACAATATTTACAGTAGTCATAGGAACGGCGATCGCTGTGCTGATGACCTATTTTGCCGCTTATCCGCTGGCAAATAAAAAATTCAGATACAGAAACGGCTTTGCAATGTTCTTCTTTATAACAACAGTATTTAACGCGGGCCTGGTTCCCTGGTATCTGATGTGCCGGCAGCTTCATATGTACAATAATATACTGGCGCTGATTATTCCTTCCATGGTCTTTACGCCGTTTAATATGTTCCTTGTAAGAAATTATGTCAGGGAGCTGCCGGTAGAGCTTATGGAATCAGCGAGAATTGACGGCGCGGGCGAGCTCCGTGTGGCGACTCAGATTTGTATGCCCCTGTGCAAGCCGGTATTGGCGACAATTACTTTGTTTTATGGAATTAATTACTGGAACAGCTGGTTTAATGCTATTATGCTTGTTGATGATTCAAAGTTGTACCCCCTTCAGATGCTTCTGATGAAGATACAGTCGGATATTAAGATGATGACAATGGTTTCAGGCGCGTCGGCCAATATGACGCTTCCGACCGAGGGGGTGAAGATGGCGACGGTGATTATGACCATCGGGCCAATTATATTCCTGTATCCGTTTTTACAAAAATATTTTGTGAAAGGTATTATTATGGGCTCTGTAAAGGGTTAATGAAAAAGGAGGAGAATATATGTACAAAAATTATGTATGGAAAAAACAGTTGAAACGTGTGGGGGCTATGGCTCTGACAGGAACCTTACTGCTTGGAACGCTCGCTGGCTGCGGAGGCTCTGGAAGCGGAGGCCCGGAAGCAGGGAACGCTTCTTCATCCGATGAAAAAAGCGAAAATACTGCGGATGCAGATTCCGGTGAAATCCAGAAGGTGCGTTATGTGATGCCGGGAAATGAGTGGTCTGATCAGGATTATGTTCTCGAACAGGTTAATAAAAAGCTGCTGGAGGACGGTATGAATCTTGAGGTAGAGCTGATCCGTATTCCATGGGATGCCTGGGATCAGAAGACAAACCTGATGCTGTCTACCGGCGAAGAGTTTGAGCTGATTCAGGTTATGCAGGATCTTAAGCCCGCCTCTGTGCTTCGCAGCCAGAATGGGATTATTCCTTTGAACGATTATGTGGATAAATATCCAAATCTGAAAAACGCCATGGACGGTTTCTGGGAGGATTTTACAGTTAATGGCGAAATTTTAGCGGTTCCTGCGGCCTCGACAATGAATGTCAGCAAGGATTACGGACGTATTTATTATCAGCAGGAGTTATTTGATAAGACAGGATGTGAAATCCCTGAAACGATCGACGAGGTTATTGACGTTGCTTTGAAGATGCAGGAGATTTATTATGAAGAAACCGGCAAAAAGATTTATTGCTGGCCTCATCAGCTCAGCTCCGTTCCTGACTGGATGCACCGGACGTACGACAATGCTCCGTTTACTGTGGAAAATACATTGGGATATGTCAAGATCGACCAGGACGGAACCGTATCCTCATGGTACGAAAGTGAAGAGTTTAAAAAAGACTGTGAAATTTATAAAAAGATGTACGACCTCGGTCTTATTCATCCGGATATTTTGACGCTGGACCATGAGTTCCAGTCCAATGAAGGGAATAACGGAAGATTCCTTTTTGGCTTTGACACGTTTACATATCCGGCCTTGCAGACAACATTAGAAAATAACACAGGCAATACGCTGGCTGATTTTGAACTGAATCCTGAGCTTGGGAATTATAAGTTTTTTGGAGTATTTAATGGAAACGCCGTGCCAAGCTCCTGCAAAAATCCGGAGGCTGGTATTAAATTCCTTGACTGGCTGTACAGCAGTGAAGAGAATTACCGCCTGTTTACTTACGGCGTTGAAGGCCGGAACTATAATATAATCGACGACAAGACCGCAGAGTTTGTCAAAGGGCCGGACGGAAATTATACATTTAAGAATGATGAATGGCAGATGGGGCTTGTCGACTTCCGTTTATTTGAGGAGGGAACCTCCGAAAAAACGATTGAGATAGAAACTCAGCCTATGGAGGGCAAGATTACGGTCAGCCCGGTAATCGGATTTGCCTTTGACCAGACACCGGTAGCGCAGGAGATCGCAAATCTTCAGACCGAAGTTATTACATCCATTTACCCTATTAAGTACGGCCTTGTCGATTATGACAGCAATATTGACGCAGCTATTGCTAATTTGAAAGCCGCCGGACTTGACAAGGTGGTAGAAGAATATGAAAGACAGTTTAACGAATTTTTAGGAAAATAATAAGGGAGCCAGCCACTATGTCTGATTATAGCCAGTTTAAAATTGCCTCCTATGCCCATGCGCCTTATCTGGCACATACAAGCGAGGCAGAAATATTAAGACAGATTGATTATTTTAAGAAATATCTTGGCGGTCTTGATAAAGTGTATCTTGAGATACACCGGGGAGAACATCACGTTCTCCCCGAAGAACTCAGGCGCTATATAGAGCTTTTTAGGGAGAACGGGATTACTGTTGCCGGAGGCTTTACGGCCACAACAGATCTCGAGGTAAGAGACGTTCACCGGATTTTTGACGTTTACTGCTATTCAAGGGAAAATTTCAGGGAAGAACTTCGCAAAAACGTTGCTTCGACGGCACAGTATTTTGACGAGCTTATTCTCGACGACTTTTTCTTTACAAGCTGCCGGTGTAAAGAATGTATACGCCGCAAAGGCACACAAAGCTGGCCGCAATACCGTCTGAATCTTATGAAGGAAATGGCTCAGCTTGTATGCGACACCGCCAAAAGTGTAAATCCTGACTGTAAATGCGTGATAAAATACCCTAACTGGTTTGAATCCTGGCAGGAAACCGGGTACAATCCCAAGGAACAAAAAGATATTTTTGACGGTATTTACACGGCGGCAGAATCAAGAAACCCGAAAATGAGCCAGCAGCATTTGCCGCGCTATTTAAGTTACTCTCTTGTACGTTACATGGAAAATGCGGCGCCGGCAAAAAATTTGGGCGCATGGATAGATACCGGGGATTCATCCAATAACATGAACTGGTATGCCCAGCAGGTACTTCTTGCGGCTTTTGCCGGTGCAAAGGAATTATGCCTTTTTGGTTTTGGGGGCCTGATGGACGAGCCATGGCTGCCAATGCTTGGCGAAAGCCTGAGAGGAGCGGACGCATTTATAGCAAAAGCCGGGAAAAATTGCGGCGTGCCGGTATATTATCCATTCAATGCAGATCAGGGAGAAGATCAGCTCTTTAATTATATAGGAATGCTGGGCATACCTCTCGAGCCGGCGCCTTATTTTAACAAAGCGGCTAAAACGATGCTCCTGACAGCCGCGGCTGCACAGGACGAAAATTTAATGGATAAGCTCAAAGATTATGTGGAAAATGGCGGCCACGCGGTGATTACAGGCGGGCTGCTTAGGATTCTGGAAAATAAAGGGATTTTAGATATGACTTCTGCAAGGCCGGGAACCTCGGTTGTCAGCGGCACATGCTTTTGCACAGATCCATATATTGGCGACCGACGGGATTTCCATTCCTGCCCTGAGCCAGTAATGCTCCACAGTCTGGATTATAAGACAAATGCCACTTGGTCGGAAGCAGAGCTTATTACTGAAAATTGTAATTATCCGGTATTTCTTAGGGATGATTATGGCTCAGGTGAATTATATGTATGGAATATTCCTGATAATTTTTCGGACTTATATAAGCTTCCCATGGGTGTTCTCAACTTGATACGCCAAAATTTTGCAAAACATTTAGACGCCTATATCGAAGCCGATCCCCAGTATAACCTGTTTTTATATGACAATAATATGCTGGCGGTGCAATCATACAGGGAATACAGGGAGCATATGACGATTGTTATTAAAGGTGCCTGCGAGGGCCTTAAGGATCTTGTATCCGGACAGGTATACCGTCCGGTTGGCGTAAAAGCCCGGCCAAAGCAGCGTTTTGATGTGGCATGGGTGCCGGAGCATGACAGGGAGTATGCTTTTGAGATTTATTTTCAGCCGGGAACTGTAAAATATTTTGAAATTATGAGAATATAATCTCAGATAGAGTTCAATCATCAATATTGATATAATGGTGGAAATGAGTAATACAAAGGAGATTACAAATGAAACAATTAAAATCCTTCTATTTTTACCGGAAAATAATTACGGCGTTTGTTCTATTAAATATGATTTCCACCATTGGTATCAGTATTATTTTATCAGGCTTTTTTTTACGCAGCAGCCGCAAAGAACAAAGGGAAACGCTTAAAGCGGCTGTCTCTGGGGTAGACACGGTCATGGACAGCCTGTATGACAATATTTTACCGACTGTAAACTATGTTTTAACCTTTAAAAACGCCGGAAATTTTATGAATACGGATCATGTAGACCGTGTATTAGAGGCGAAACTGTTAAATGATCTGAACCGTCTGGAAATCGCCGATTCCCGGGTAAATTATATTGGCCTTGTCAATCTATCGGCGGGCAGGTACATCGGTACGAGGGGCGTATATAGCGGGATTGAACCGGAAATTCTTAATTGTGGGAAATCCGGGCGGATACTGGAATGTTTTTCAAGAAAGATTTCTCTGAATGCAAATATTGATTCAAGCCCCCGGGCTGATGTCCTTACATTTGTTTATAGACCAGGGCAGGTATATAAGCAGGGATTGATCGTTATCGATATTACTTTAGATTCTCTGCTTGAAACAATGCCCCTTACCGATTCTGTCCATATGTTTATCGCAAAAGACGGAGAGCTTTTAATGAGCAGCCTGGCGGAGAATGGCAGCGATGAAGATATTTTGCAAATTGTGCCGGATATGGAAGATAAAACGCCATGGTACGCAATAAAATCCGTGGCGGGAAAAAGTTTTGAGATTGCTGCAGCCAAAACTGAAAGTTTTGGGTTTACAATCGTATGTTACCGGACAGGTGCTGGAATTGGCCCTGCTATGAGGAACATTGTCCTGCCTGTGCTTCTTATCGATATGCTTTTGCTTTTGGCGGGAGGCACCGTCAGCTTTTTTATGGCGGCCCGCGTTTATAAGCCGCTGGGCCAGTTGTACAGGCAGGTTTCAAATCGCAGGAACAGAGGGAAAACTTTGACAGAACAGGCCAAAGGATATGCCGATTCGGTAAATGAAATAGAGATATTTGGCGATATGTTGAAAAATTATGAGGAACACAGCCACGTACTTGAAAAATATACAAAAGATATGTCTGGCAATTTAAGTAATTATTGGCTTAAAGGACTTGCCCGCGGCGAAATAGCCCCGTCTTTGGAAGAAATTCCAGATCAGTGCATATATGCCTTTGAGGAGGGATGCTACAGGGTGGTGCTTTTGTGGATGGCCCATTACAGCCAGTATGAGGACGCCTATTCGGTAAAAGACCGGGGAATTATTGAATTTGCAATGGGAAATATTCTTGGAGAGATTGTTGACGGATGTGAAAGCCCTTTGATCCGGACGGATAAAAATTGCTGGATGTTTCTTTTGAAATGCCGTCCGGGGGAAATATCCGAAACAGTACTTCTTGGGATAAAAGATGTGCAGAAAAATTTTATAAAGTATATGAATCTGACTGTAAATCTGTGTATCGGGCCGTGCATTGGAAATTGGCGGCAGATTCCTGAATCCTATAAAAGCGCGGTAAACGGAAGAAAAAAACAGATCTTTTTGGGCGAGGGCTGTATTATTGACGCGGAATATGATTACGGAAGACATTCCTCGGAGTATCCTTATAAAGCTGTTTCCAGGCTGGGAAGCTGCATTGCGGCAGGCAACAGGGAACAGGGGATTGAAAGCCTGGGAGAGCTGTTCGGGCGTCTGGAACGGATGGATGCGGATGATATTATCAGGACAACGGTTAAGTCCTGTTTTGAGCTTACAGAAAAATACAGCAGGCCAGGCAGCCGGCTTAGGGAATATTCCTATGAAGCGCTTCAGGCTTTGGTTTCGCGGATGGAGTCCATGGATGAAGTAAAGTCTTTGCTGACCGCGTTTAGCGAACAGCTTTTTAAGGAAAACGAAAAAGCAGATCATCCAGACGATGAAAGCTATGTACAGGCAGCCGTAGCTTATATTGGGAAAAATTTCAGCGATGGAAACCTGAATGTTGAAAAAATCGCCGATGTTATTGGAATTACCTCATCTTATTTTGGTAAATTATTTGCCAGGGAAATGCATCAAAGCTGCATTGATTATATTCAGGAGGTACGCATGGAAAATGCTGCGGCCCTGCTGAAGGAAACGCAGCTGCCGGTGAAGGAGATAAGCCTTAAAGTAGGCGTCAGCAATGTGAATTATTTTTACAGTCTGTTTAAGAAAAAATATTCAATGACTCCGGTTCAATACCGGAGATCCGTAAGGGAGGAAAAGAAGGATGTCGAATAGAAAATTGAATGTCGCTGTTATTGGCGCCGGTTTTATTGCGGGAACACAACACATCCCGTCTATTTTAAAGCTGAGCGGACGTCTGAATCTTACAGCGGTTGCAGATAACCGGCCGGAAGCGCTGGAGCATATACGCAAGGTTTACGGAATTGAAAAAACATATACGGATCCGATGAAAATGCTGGAAGAAAACCATCTGGATCTGGTACATGTGTGTACGGCGAATAATACCCATAAGGAATTTACCATTGCTGCTCTGCGTTCTGGTGCAAACGTATTATGCGAAAAACCTCTGGCCCTTACTTTGGCGGATGCCAAAGAAATGCTTGAGGAGGCGAAAAAAGCCGGACGTGTTTTAATGACATGCCAAAATTCCCGGATCGGTATGGTTCAGGAGATGAAAAAAATTGTCGATGCCAAAACCCTTGGGGAGGTTTATTACGCGGAGATTGAAAACATAAGACGCCGCGGAGTTCCAACCTGGGGCCGGTTCCATACGAAAAAGGACAACGGCGGAGGGCCGTTCTGTGATCTGGGCGTCCACTATCTGGACAGCGCTATATATATTCTTGGAAATCCGGAATTTGAGAGCGTTTGCGCAAGCACTTACCAAAAGCTTGCCCGCAGGTATGACTGCAATCAGGAAACGCTTCCGGCAATGACCGGGAAACAGCCCTTTTTGCCGAGGAACGATTACGACCGTAATGAATTTGATGTAGAAGATTTCGCGGCGGGGCTTGTACGGTTTAAAAACGGTATGCAGATGCAAATGAAATTTGCCTGGGCCGTTAATCTGCCAAAATCGGATTTTTATAAGTTTGCAGGAACTGAAAAAGGGATGGTTGCCCGTAAAGGCGAAAACCTTCCAAACCCGGTGAGCGTTTTCGGGCAGGATAAAGATCATTTGCTGAACACGGAAATGGAAATCGATATTGCAAAGCCCGGCGCAATGGAGGATTTCGGGCATTTGGGAATAATAAGCAATATGGCGGATGTGCTGCAAAACGGGGCGGAGCCGCTGGTTAAGCCGGAGGAAATGCTAAATGTCGCGGCAATTATCGAGGCATTTTATTTGTCGGCGAAAGAAAAAAGGGAAATTAAAGCGGAAGAATTGGGATTATAAATATAAAAAAACTGAAAGCAGGGATTTATTATGGAAAATAATATAAAATTAGGACTTCAAATGTGGAGTATCCATGATGTATGCGTTGAAAAGGGAATGCCGGAGGCATTAAGGCTTTCCAGGGAAATGGGCTATGAAGGCTTTGAATTTGCCCTTGGCGACTGTGCGACCTTAAAAGAACGCTGCGGCGCAGATCCGGCAGAGGTCAAGGCGGCGTTAAAGGCTTATGACATTCAGGCGATAGGCTCTCATATATCCTGGGAATCACTGCTTGAAAATCCTGATCCGGTGCTTAATGACTGCCTGCTTTATGATGTTCCTTATGCGGCGATTGCCCCTATATTTTATGGTGACAGAACGCCGGTGGATGTTCAGAAAAAAATGTATGAGAAGCTCTATGAGACCGCAGGATTATTTAAAAAGAATGGAATTATCCTTCAGGTTCACTGCGCGGCTTTTGGTTTCCTTAAAGATTATAAAGATCGTTACACTGTGGAAGGGATGTTTGAAACATGCGGTCTGGACTATATACAGCCAGAGTTTGATACGGCGTGGATGATTTGTTCAAAAATAGGGATACGTGAATATTTGCAAAAATATAAAAATCATGTCGATATTTTACATTTAAAAGATTACAAACCGATCCCCGATGATTCCCCATACGTTCTTGTGCGTCATAATACGATATGCGACGAGCATTATGGGTGCAGCGTTGGGGAAGACGGCGTATTGGATGTAAAGGAGGCTGTAGACGCGGCAAGGCAGTCCGGTACAAAGTGGGTTGTCACCGAACTTTGGAATGAGAAAAATTCTCTGGAGAATGCGGCAAAAAGCGCGCAGGTAATTAAAGAATATTTGTAAAATGAGCAGTGATCTTCCTTGAAAAAATATGTGATGTCATTGGAGGTATAAAAATGAGCAATTTAAAGTTAGGGCTGCAAATGTGGAGCATACATAATGTTTGTGTGCAGCGGGGAATACCGGCAGCGCTTGAAATGATTCGGAAAATGGGCTATGAAGGCTTTGAGTTTGCCCTTGGGGATGATATATGTTTAAAAGACCGCTGCGGGGCGGATGTTGATGAGGTTATACGCGCCCTTGACGCTAACGGCATTAAAGCTATTGGTTCTCATATTCCTTTTGAGCCTCTGCTTGACCGGGCCGACAGGGTTTTAGAGGAATGTTTAAAGCTTCGGCTTCCTTATGCGGCTATTGGCCCTATTTTCTGGGGCGACCGGGCAACGGTAAAGGAACAGAAAATGCTGTACCAAAAGCTTGGGGAAATTGCAAGGCTATTTAAACGCAGCGGTATTCAGCTTCAGGTCCATTGCTCGGCCTTTGGCTATTTAAAGGATTATATGGGAAGATATGTGGTTGAAGGCATGATTGAGGAAGCCGGGATTGACTATTTGCAGCCGGAATTTGATACGGCATGGATGATCTGCGGACAGGTAAAGCCGGAAGAAATGCTGGAAAAATATGACGGCCATGTGGATATTTTGCATTTTAAGGATTATCACCCGCTGAAAGAAAACTACAAATATTTAATGGTCCGCCATAATACGATTTGTGAGGAACAAAAGGATGGCTGCGCCGTAGGCTGCAATGGCGTACAAAATATTGAAAGCATTATCCGATCGGCAAAGAAATGCGGCGTCCAATGGGTTGTTACAGAATTGTGGAATGAAAGAAATTCCCTTGAACATGCAAAAATCAGTGCGGATAATTTAAGAAAATACTTGTCATAATAGGAGTGCCTGTGAAACTAGAGCTGTTATTTAAGTTGTTACTTTTATAACAGCTCTTTTTATGACAGATTTCCTTTTGTTTTTTGTGAATTGACAGGCTTATACCCTTTCAGCTTTCATACCTGCGTATATGAATACATCGTATTTCCTGAGGTTCAAGGCGGATATTTAATTGCAGGGTACGATTTTCCACCCGTGTTTTTTCAATAGTGATTTGGGGCTGTGAAATGGATTTTAAATAATTCTGCTCCTCTTGCGTCAGATTTGCTTCATAATCCATTTGCTCCCAGTAATATTGGACATTGCCATAAATATGGTTGACAGTTTCTGATTTTTTAGAATAAATTCCATCATCCAGACCTAAAAGACTGACCGAAAGCTCCAGTGCGCGGTGGTTTTCATAGTATTGTTCCTGGTGCTCAGGGAAGATTTTATCCTCATCCGTAAAATAATATTTAAAATTATAGTGCTTATAATTATGAGAGCATATCACAATATGCCCGTCGCTTCCAGAGGTGATGATCATATTTTCGTTTTTGAAAAGCAGGGTATTTTCCAGCTTATTCAGGAAATAGTAAGCATAGTAGGCCGGCTTGCGTATTCCGCCTGGGGAAAGCAAGCCGCCGCCTCCGAAAAGCGCCTGCTTTGTGTCGTAAAGCTCGGAGAGAATGTCGCTGGCTGTTGTATATCCAAAAACATCAGCTAAATTCCCGCAGCCCAGCATATTATGCATAATACAGGCGGCCTTCTGGCAGCTGTCATTGATTGTGCTGCGGTCAGATATAGAGGAGTTCCATTGGGATATGTGAAGCTCAGATATGGGAATATCAAGCTCTGAAAGCCTGCGTCGCATTGCGGTGATTTCATCGTACATCAGATTTTTATTGCGGCTGTAGGAACGGGGGTTTTCAAAAGACTGGGGGTCCTGGGCTTCATACAGGTAAAGGTACATGGATATAAAATCCGGCAGGCACCCAAACTCTTTCCAGGCAAGAAGGGTTTCTTCCATATTTTGGTTATAGTAATTCGGAGAAAATCCGGGGCCGCCCACGCGTATATCCGGTATTTTTGTTTTAAAGCACTGATATACATGGCGAAAGGTGTGAAAATAATCCTGAGCCGGCTCCTCCTCATAAATTGTTCCGCAGCCCTCAAATTCAATATACCACCGGGAAACCTCGCTGCGCCCATAACGAAATAAAAGATGACTGACCAGCTTGTCAATAATCTGAGGATTTTCATTGATAAAATGGATAAGGTCAAAATTATTTTCATAGGCCAGAACTTTTTTCAGGTTCCGGTAAACAAAATAGGTCCGGTTACATAGCTGAATGTAGGGCCGTATATTATTTTCCACAAAAAAGTCAAGCACCTGATCCAGCTCATTAAAATTATAATCGCTGTAACCAGCCGAATTTTTTAACATGCGGCTGTCCGAAAATATATTCGATATGCGCACATATTTAAACCCGCACTGGCGTACAAGCTCCAAGATCTGAGAACGCATGTCCTGCCTTAAAAAGAAATGGAGCGGGCCTCCGTTAATCATTTGATTCCATGGATGATTAAGTCTTTGCCCATGCGACGTGGGAATCTGAATGTTATATTCGTCAAAGCTTTTGGCGGTATGTATGTCTATCTGGTTTTTATCCAGATACGTTGAAAGCTTTGTACGGATTTCTTCGGGCAGCGCTGTTTCCTGATTCGGTTTTGCGCCGGAAAATTTTTCACGGTACTGGCTGGGCGTCATATGGTAAGCGTTTTTAAAGGCCCGGATAAATGCCGCCGGGCTTGGGAAGCCGTTGTTCATGGCAATTTTGGTAATATTTTCCCGTGTATCGGATAAATCCCGGCACGCGTGATCCAGACGGATATTATTGACGAACGTCAAAAATCCCATACCGAAATGCTGTTTAAAATATCTGGACAGGTAGGCTGGGGAAAGATAGAGCTGCCGGGCTGTTTCGGTCAGTGACAGCGGGTTTTTGTAGTTGGCCGTAATATATTGTAAAAGGCTGTGGCTTCGCGCTGTTCTGCCATCTGGCAAGGGGCTGCGGCTGTGGGCGTCCTTCTTAGGCGCGAGAAAACGGCTGATGAGCTTGTAGAGAAGTTCATAGCCCAGCGCTTCTTTCATCAGGCTGTCCTGCTTTAACGCCGACTGGCTGTAGCCAAGAAGGCGCCGTATAATCTGGCGCAGCTCATTATAATATCGGGAAGTATGGTCCGTGCTGTTGCAGGAAAATGCAAGCCTGTGGTGGTCAAAACAGCGGGCGGCCGCGTCATAGCCAATGGTTATAGCTGCGGCAAACACCTTTTCGTAGGAATGAAATTCGTGGACTTCATTGGGATTGATGATAATAAAATCCTCAGGTCCAAGGACGGATGTGCTTTCTGAGCAGGTGATACATAGCTGCCCTTCAATAATATAAATCAGTTCTATATTTTCATGGGAATGTTTTTCCTGGACCCGTTCCATGGATAATTGCAGATGGATGAGCGATTCCATAAAACAAGCCCCCCTTTCATCTTTATAACTGCCTGTTGACAAAATATAGGGCAACAGGCGTCCGCTTTGGCAGACAAATAGTATTATATAGGATGAAAGGGGGGCTGTGTCAAGCTGTTTTACTATTGATTTTCAGCCAGCTTTTTGGCGTCGCGCTCAGCCAGCTCCTCAGAGATTTTAGCAACCATTTTCGCATCCAGCTTATAGAAGAACAGAGGGATGATCGAGAGGGCAATACATGCGGCCGGAATTAAATTGACAACCGCATTAATACCATTTTTTGCGGCTTCCGTCTGTTCAGCATTGGGAACATAGCCTGTGGCAGCCAGAAGAAGAACACATGCGGAGCCTGCGACAGCCGAGGCCAGCTTAACGCCAAAGCCGAGGCAGGAGAAGGTCAGCCCTTCTTCGCGGACGCCGTATTTCCAGTCGCCGTATTCCACACAGTCGGTCAGCATACCTGTACATATATTGGAGCAGGAGTTTGTAAAGCCAATGACCGCGCTGATTCCAAGGATGACAAAGATGTTATTGGCAGGCATGAGATACATCATAATAAAGCCTGCAATCATAATGACATTAAGGATGATGAGGTAGTTCCGTTTTCCAAAGAGTTTTGTTCCAAATGGCAGGCATAAGCAGCCAATGAAAGATGTAAAGGTCATAACAGTGAACATTGGGGCGATCATTGTGTAGGAGCCTACCACATAAATAACATAGTAGGACAGCATGGACATACGGCCCATAACGCCGATGGTACCCATTAGTACACAAAATACGGTAATCATCAGCATTTTGTTTTTGACCATCATTTTCAGAGAACGAAGCATTGGCTTTTTCTCGTGGGAATAATTATTGACGGTCACAACTGTTTCTTTACATTTCCAAGCGCACAGCCAGAAGCAAGGCAGCATGACAATGGAGCAGAGGACGGTTGTCCAGAAGTACCCCTGGGCATTGGCTGTATCGCTGCGGCCAAAGGTAAGGATCAGGGGCATAACGGTTGCGGAAAGAATCATTTGAATAATTGAAGAACCGATTGCCCTTGCGGAAACATAGTTCATACGTACCTGAGAATCTTTGGCAATAAGATTAACCAAACTTCCGTAGCTGACGGAAATGGCAGTGTAGGACATGCCGACGCCGATGTAGCATACAAGGCATAAAACAATTTTTGCGATACCTTCTACAGGGAAGACAGTAAATGTCAAAATATTAAAGATGGCAAGAAAGCCGGGGGCGATAGTGATATAGGGGCGGAATTTTCCCCAGCGGGTCCTTGTACGGTCAGCAACCATACCCATAAGCGGGTCATTAATAGCGTCCCATACACGGGCAATAAGCATGATCATAGAGATCGCTCCTGCCGTCAGTCCGATAATATCGGTGTAAAATAACATTAAATAGGTGTTGACCATGTACCAGCTTAACTGGCAGCCAACCTCGCCAAAGCTGTAAAAGAACCCAAGCTTGAAGCTGGTCTTTTCGCGGGCAGCATTTTTTTCGTTCATTTGCAACCAACCTTCCTTTTCTTATTCCTGCGGCTTAGGCCATTGGCTCATAAACCACATTTAAAATCAAATGATACAAAATGATCAGCAGTTCAGAACATGCTTTTGAACTGCTGATCATTTTATAGGAAGACCGGAGGAAGCGCTACGCAAAATTTGGGGGGAGATAATATATAAATGTCTAAAATTTGTTCAGTTTTGTCGAAGAAGAAAGTGAAGGATAAAAAATAATATCTAAAAATTGATATTATAAACCAACGAATCGCCAATATTCTGCAAGCAGGAAATCTTCATAGCCAAAAGTCAGGATAGTGACATACAAAGTACGGCATTGTGGAAGAAAAGAACCGTGTCTATTTGTTATAATCCACTTAACAAAACGTCAGGAGATGACGAGAAGGAGGAGGTACTTATGGGAATGGAACCGGTGATCCCAATATACGCACTTTTAACAAGTATTCATGGGGATTATTTAGAAAGCTTTGAAAAAATGCGTGCTGCGGGATATGAATATGTGGAGCTTCTGGGGATGAATTATGCCGAAAATAAACGTTTTTCGGAGCAATACCCTGTCCGGGAGGTCAAGGCCGCCATGGAAAAGAGCGGGATGACTCCGGTGACGGCCCATGAAAGAGTTGAGGATCTGGATCATTTTTACTGGGATGATATTTTAAAATATTATGACACCCTGGGCTGCCATTGTATTGTGCATCCCATGATATGGATCCGCACGCGGGAGGACGCCTTACGGCTTGCAAAGCAATTAAATAAAACCGGGAAATATATGCGGCAGAGGGGCTTTGACTATTTACTGCATACCCATCATTTTGAATTTCGGCGGCTTAATAATGGGGAAACCTTAGTTGATATCATTATGGAAAATACAGACCCGGAATATCTTGGCTTTGAGTATGATGTTGTGTGGTCAATGAGGGCGGGGATCGATCCTGTGGAGCAATTGAAAAAAATGGGAGAACGGTGCTTTATTATTCACCAGAAAGATTACAACCCAAAGTTCCCCGAGCCTGTGAATTTTTTTGAAACAATGAAAACGCTTGGCCTTAATGATGTAGAGGATATTCAGACATTTGTACGCGAACACACCGGGCCGGATTTTTTTAGAGTTTTAGGTGAAGGCTGTGTGGATATTCAGGGAATCATTAAGGCGGCCAGCGATATGGGCTTTGTGCGCTATGTTGTTGCGGAAAGTGAAATGAAGACGCAGCGCCAATTTGAAATCGCAAAAAAGGAATATGATGTACTTCGGGCATGTATTTTAAGCGCCGAAGCATAGGCGGGGGGTTTACAGGGTATTCCATAATGGCCTGAGCAACAGGACGGAAAGGAGAAGGTATGAAAAGAGTTTTGTTAATGGAATTTTTGGCGTCGGGAACCCGGAGGAATCCGGTAATGAAAGATATTTCGGGCTTTGATTTCCCGGATCTAGAAAGCTATTACGAAAATGACCCGGTATTTCATTTTCTGAAAGAGAAGGATTGCGAGGTTGTGCCGCTGTTTGTGGCAAAAGCCAGAGGGAGAATGGATGTTGAAACCTTCTGGGAGATTATGCGGCGTCTTGAAGCTGCACTTGATAATGCGCTAAAGTGCGGGCCTGTGGACGGTATCTGGTTTTATACCTATGCCCTGAGCGCCGTAGATTTTGTTGGAAATGGCGAGGAGTTCATGTTAAAAATGATCCGGAACAAAATCGGGTATGAGGTTCCTATATCTGTAGCTATGGATTTTCATGGCCTTATCACCCCGAATGTGGCAAAAATGGTTAATATTGTAAGCAATTTCCGGACGAACCCCCACACAGATGTTGAAGCTACCCGGTTGAGAGCGGCACGCCTGCTTGTTGAAGCGATGAGCCGTGAAAATCCTCAGATAACATATATTCGTTTGCCGATGTTAGGCGTTGATTCTACCCGCATGGACGAAGGTGCCGGCGAGGAGGTGGCAGACTGCTTAGAAAAACTGGAAGAAATCCCGGGCGTAGTTTCGGCGTCGTTTATTACAGGAATTGTATGGAATAATGTTCCCGAAGGCGCGACGTGCCTGCTGGTAAGCGCTTATCCGGAGGCGGATAAAAAGCTATTGCGAGCTGAAATGATGGATATTGCCAAACATTTGTGGGATATAAGGAGAGACTGGGTGTCTATTGATAAGCTGCTTGACATTGACAGCGCCTTTGAACTCGCGGATACCATTGCCGGGCAAAGCGGGCAGGGCGTTGTATTTCTTAACGACACTGGCGACAATCCGACAGGTTCAGGTGTTGGCGACAGCGCATATATGCTGGGAGAAGCGATTAAAAGCCAGGTGAAGGGGATTTTAGTTGCCGGAATATGGGCTGAGGATTTCCTGGATATGTGCGTACAGGCCTACAAGGACAGCGCTTCCAAAGCAACAGCCTGCGGCTATGTGATGACGATCGATGATGATTTGTGGGTTGAAGGAGAAATTGGGGCGCATATAAGTTCAGGCAGCACCCGTATTCCCATAAAGGCTAGACTTCTGGCTCTGCGAGGAGGTTCCGGGGAGGAAGTGACCGGCGCTCGTCTTCAATGTGAAAATGTCGTATTTCTTGTGACAAAATATCAGGAGGGCGCTTTAGACAGAAGCTTTACTGACAGCTTTGGAATAAAACTTAGCGACTACCGGATTGTCGTATTGAAACTGGGCTATCTTGTTCCGGGGTTTTTGCCTTATAAAAAGGATTGCTTCATGGTTAAAACACCGGGGGTTACGGATCTGGATTTTGCCAGAATTGAGAAGGAAATGGACAAAGTATGCAGGCCCATGTATCCCTTTGACGATATAAGGGAGCCGGATTTGAGGTTTATGTAAGGAAATATGTAACTATTCATTACTATTTACAAGGAGGAGAAGCTATGAAACGTTTTTTTAGCAGTGTATTAGTTCTTACATTAAGTGCCGCTTTATTGACAGGCTGCGGGGGAAATGGCGGGGATAACACTAAAGGCAGCGGCGGCAGTACGGGGAGCAATAGTGACAGCGTTGAAAATAATGGAAACGGAGCGGGGGAGGATAGTGTTGTATTAAAATATTATTTCCTTACAGCCAGCGGGGCTACGTCCGATCTGCCGCTGATTGAAGAAAAACTCAACGAGTATATAGAACCGATCATTGGCGCCACTGTGGATATGACGCTTATTAATGTAGGTTCTTATGCCGATCAGGTAGGCCTTATGGTCCGCACTGGAGAGCCTGTGGACCTTGTTTTTGGTTTTCAGGCAGAAATGCTCAGCTATGTTTCCCAGGGAGCCGTTATGCCGTTAGATGACCTTCTTGCAGAATATGGACAAGGCATTATTGATGCTGTCGGCCAGGATGTGTTAGATTCCTGCAAGCAGCAGGGCGTCCTATATTCCATTCCGACATTAAAGGATATGGCGGCAGGGAGGGTTTTTATCTACAATCAGGAGGTTGCCGATGAACTGGGGCTTGATTTTTCCAATGTAAAATCAGAAAAGGATCTGACAGAAATTTTTGAAATTGTTAAGGAGAAAACCGATCTTGTTCCCTTTGCCGGGGCCGGCGGCGGTAACAAAATCTGGGAAAACTGGTCATGGGATACTTTGTGCGACCAGTTGGGCGTCCTTATGGACGGCGGAGCGGAGCCGGTCGTTGTGAATTTGTTTGAAACGGATTATTATAAAGAGCTTGTGACAATGACAAGAGACTGGTATTTAAACGGCTATTTGATTTCAGATTATGCCACCTCCGAGGACACATGGTCCGCACGGATGATTAATAAAACAAGCTTTGGCGCCATTAATGCCAATAAGCCCGGCGGCCTTGTAGAGATTGAAAATACGGTAGGGTATGATTTGGGCCAGGTGGAGATCCTTGAAGAATTTGCTATGACCGGCAATGTGCTCAACACAAACTGGATGATTCCCACTGGAAGCGAGCACCCGGAGAAAGCTATGCAGTTTTTGGATCTGATGTATTCGGACCCTTATGTGTCGTCACTTTTAATTAATGGTATTGAGGGTGTTCACTATACGACGGACGAGGATGGCTTTATTACGACTGTTCCAGACAGCGGCTACATTAATTCTCATCCATGGGCCCAGGGAAACCAGTTCATCTCCAAGGTTTATGCGGGAAATGACGCCGATGTATGGGAGCAGCAGGAGGAATATAATAAGAACGCCAAAAAATCTGTGGCCTACGGCTTCATCTTTGACAGCTCCAATGTCACCAATGAAATTACGGCATGCAACAATGTGGTTGCCAAATACCGCGCGAGCCTTGAATGTGGCGCGGTAGACCCGGAAGTGGCCCTTCCCGAGTTTAACGCGGAGTTAAAGACTGCCGGAATCGACACGATTATTGCTGAAAAACAGCGCCAGCTTGATGAATGGCTGGAAAATAATGGAGCATCAAATTAAAGGTGGTGTCAACAAATGAAGCTGTGGACTAAAAAGTCGATAAAAAAGGGTATGCCGTTTTACCTAATGATGCTTCCCGGGTTGATCTATCTTTTAATCAATAATTATATTCCAATGTTTGGCATTGTGCTGGCATTTAAAGATTATAAAGTGACCGAAGGCTTTTTTGGCAGCGAGTGGTGCGGGCTTAAAAATTTCGTGTTTTTATTCAGAACCTCGGAAGCCTGGACGATCACAAGAAATACAGTGCTTTACAACGTTGCTTTTATTATAACCGTGACAGCATTTTCGATTTTGATTGCGGTACTTTTGTATAATGTGGAGAGCCGGATCGGGAAAAAAGTATTTCAGACGGTTATTTTATACCCTTATTTGATTTCCATTATTGTTGTGGCTTATATTGTTAATGCATTTTTACATGCGGAAAATGGCGTTGTGAACAATTCTATTTTATCAGCCTTTGGCATAACTCCGGTCAACTGGTATTCAGAGCCGGGATATTGGCCTTTCATACTTGTCTTTGTAAATCTGTGGAAAAATTTTGGCTATAACACGGTCATCTATCTTTCCACGTTATTGGGAATTGACCGGACATACTATGAGGCGGCTATGTTAGACGGCGCGTCTGCCTGGCATAAGTTTAAATACATTACCCTGCCGTTTCTGCGCCCAACAATTATAACAATGACCCTGCTTGCGGTTGGCCGTATGTTTTATTCGGATTTTGGCCTGTTCTACCAGGTTCCTATGAACAGTGGGCTGTTATTTAATGTGACAAATACGATTGATACATATGTTTACCGCGCCCTAATGCAGCTTGGGGATATTGGAATGGCCAGCGCGTCGGGCTTTTACCAATCCATTGTGGGGCTGATTCTTATTTTGGCCGCCAACGGCATTGTGCGCAGAATTGATAAAGAAAATGCGCTGATTTGATCGAACGGTTTGTCGGAGAGTCCGGGGCCTGCGGATCTTCAGCCGCGATAGCGGCGGTGAGCAGCATTAGCTGCGTGAATCCGAGATGTATGGCTGAATAGTTACGATTGGAGGATAAGATGAATAAAAGAGTAAAAATAAACGGGGCGAAAATAGCGGGCAATCTGATCCTTATCATAGTGACCGTGATATGTATAGTGCCTTTTATTGTCGTCCTTTCTTCGTCATTTACGGCGGAACGGGAACTTGTCCAGAACGGTTATTCTCTGCTGATTAAGGATTTCAGCTTTGCGGCATATGACTATATCCTTGAAGATGGCGCAAGGTTTATAAGAGCCTATGGCCTGACAATTATTACAACCATTCTTGGAACAACCGGGGCAATGGTGATTTCTACCTTGCTGGCCTACGGGATGTCTGTAAAAAATCTGCCTTTTGGCCGGGGGATTTCCTTTTTTGTCCTGTTTACGTTATTATTTAACGGCGGCACCGTTCCTACCTATTTCATGTGGACACAAATTTTCCATGTGAAAAATACACTGGCCGGGCTGATTATACCAAGGCTGCTTGTGAGCGCCTTTTATGTAGCTATTATGCGAAATTATTTCAGATCATCAATTCCCGGTGAGCTAAAGGAATCTGCGCGGATCGACGGCGCGGGAGAGCTCAAAATTTTTCTTAAAATTGTTGTGCCTCTTTCTGTTCCGATGATTGCAACGATTGGCCTGCTTGTCGGCGTTTCCTACTGGAATGAATGGCTGAACGGCTTGTATTATGTATCTGATACAAAATGGTACACTATTCAGAACCTTTTAAACCGTATGCTTAAGGATACGCAATTTTTAATGAGCAACACTGCCGGAACCGACGCTGCTGCTCTGGCGGAAATGCCCGGGCGGGCAATGAAAATGGCGGTCGCGGTCATTGGCGCCCTGCCGATTATGGCCGCGTTTCCATTTTTCCAGAAATATTATGTGAAGGGCTTGTCTGTGGGAGCTGTCAAAGGATAGATGATTTTATAGGAAGAAATAAGCGCCAAAGGGCACGAGTCTGATACTGTCAGGCTCGTGCGGCGAAAGCCGTCGGAGGACGGCTTTTTGCGCGATATGCCCGGAGGGTGCCCGCTGTGCTTGTACATAGCGGGCATCTTCCGGGCAACGGTTATTGAGCGGCAATACTGTGAGATGAGCGGGGGATCGCGGTGGCCGGATGCCGGAGGAGAAAATGAAAAAGAGTTTTTCAGTAAATTTTATATTTAAAATGATTTTTATAATCCTTTTAATTTTGACCTGTATGTCTTATGTGATTGCAATAAAGATTTCTATGGAAATTGGAAGGGAACAGGCAAAGGAAACCCATGCTAAGCTTTTGGATTTGTATATGGACAGGATCGATGCCAGCTTTTTAGATGCGGACAGCTTTCTGATTAGCTACATTTCCACAAGCGATGATATATTGACACTGGCCGAGCCCCAAAATGATTTAAAATATGAGCTGGCAAAGGTGGCTGTTCATCAGGATTTAGCCAACGGCGCTTTGCTGCACAGCGGCATTGACGCATTTTTTTACTACAATCTTTCGGCGGACGTTTACATTCAGGCCCGGTCGGCCCAGATACAAAATATCAATATTTATTTAAAACCAGACATCCGAAGCCTTCTGGAATCCGGGCAAAAAATGACCTCCGGGTGGCAGCTTATCCAAATGCAGAATGAATATTATATGATCCGTATGGAAAAATATAAGGATTCCTACGTCGGTGCCTTTATTTGCCTTGAATCTATTGTGAAGTCATTAAAAGAAACGTATCAAAAGGACGGGGGCGACGCGGTAATTTTTGACAAAGAGGGAAAAATGCTGACGCATACTGTCCTTGACTTTACGGCCGAGCAGGCATGGAATTTTGAACGCCTTAGGTGTGAAAATGGCGGCAGCTTTCTTAAGCTATGCCAGGAATCCGGGCGAACACCTTTAGTTATTGCTGTTTATATTTCCGAAAACGTTATGTTTTTTGAGCTGCAAAAAATGGGTACTATTTTTACAATATTGATTTTTGTTATTGTCATGCTTATTGCATTTGCGATGCTTATATTAAAGCGGACATTATTCCACCCGTTATTTGAGCTTTATGAAAATATGAGAGAAATTAAGGACGGAAATTTAACGCTCAGGATGCGCCCCCATGTATGGCAGCATGAGTTTTACTGTGTCTACCGTGCCTTTAATGACATGATGGACGAGGTCCACCGACTGAAAATTGATGTTTATGAGCAGCAAATTAAATATCAGAAAATGTGGCTGCAATATTTGCAGGTACAGGTCCGGCCTCATTTCTTTTTGAATACTTTAAATCTTGTGTATAGTATGTCAAGGCTTGGGCAAAATGAATTAATACAAAAGCTATCCTTGCATTTGGTCGCCTATTTTCGCTATTTATTCCGGGAGCCTTTGTCCTGGGTTACATTGGAAACAGAGCTTATCCATGTAAAAAATTATCTTGAGATTCAGAAAATGCGGTTTCCAGGAAAATTTGATTATTATATACAATTTAGCGGCGCTGAAAAAAATACAATTATGCCTCCCATGATTATACAGACCTTTGTAGAAAATAGTATAAAACATGCCGGATCTATTAGCAAAAAAGGAATCATCCATGTTATTGCCAAAAAACATGGACCAAATGTAGAACTTACGATTTCCGATAATGGAAAAGGCTTTTCCGTAGAAATGCTGAAAGTATTAAATGATGAAAATAAAACGATCAGTAAAGATAAAATTTACAATATAGGTATCGACAATGCCAGGCTGAGGCTGAAATTGTTTTTTGCTAATAATTATTATAATATGTATTATAATTCTTCTGGAGCGGTTGTCAAATTAGTGATTCCTTATATGGAGGCAAAAGATAATGTACAGTGTGATTCTGATTGATGACGAGGAAATATCTGTTGAATCTATAAGGCAAATGATTCCGTGGGAGGATTACGGAATTAAAGCTGTTTATACAGCGGGGAATATTGAAAAAGCAAAATTAATAATGGAAGAAACAAAAATAGATATTGTCATTTGCGATATTGAAATGTCCGGCGGCGACGGATTTGAAATGATCCGCTGGATTCAAGAAAAGACGTATCCGTGTGTCAATATTTTTCTGACTTGTCATGCAGAATTTACCTATGCGCAAAAAGCCATGCGGCTGGGCGTTATTGATTATATATTAAAGCCGGTTGATCCGTCAGAATTCAGTTCGACAATTACAGGGGTTATAACAGAGCTTGACGAGGAACACAAGAAGGATGAGGACTATAACAGGCAGGCTAACTTTATAAAACAGTACTACATGTATACGCTGCTCAACTCCGGTGATGCATCAGGAATACTTGATAATGGGGATTTTCTGGCAGGGTATAACAGACTTGCACTTATAGAATTCAATACTGATTTCTTTGGGAAATATGATACAGGTGAAGACATATTTAAAGAGATAACCGGGGAACTGGATTATCAGTACCTTAATCTTAACCCGTTACAGTCAGTTATCATATTTTCTGATAAATCA
>JAGZDD010000027.1 GCA_018369015.1 Clostridiales bacterium
TACGTTCCACTTCGGTCGTTGCTGGACGCGTGGTCTGCACTCCGTTCCGGTCGTTGCTGGACGCGTGCCACCGGCACGCAGCAACACTGGCACGCAGCAACACCGGCGCTTAGCAACACCGGCACGCAGCGCCGTGCTTTACGTTTCGCCTACGGCGCAACTCGCACTCATACCGTCTTGTCGGCAAATGTCCGCGCATCCGGCCAAGCGAGCTTGCCCGTCTGTGCGTCCGCTTGCCGGGCTTTCATAGTAAAATTTTATATTTTGTTGTTACAACAACATAATTATCAAAAAAAATAGCGTAAAATACAGCCATAAACAAAGTAACAGCTTAGAGAATTTGTTAATTTAATTAGGAAACCTTGTTTCCTATTAAATTAAAACGCTCCGCGGGCTGCGCACTCGCGCAGAGCAGAAATTTGTTGCTAAAGCGACAGCGCTCGGTGTGTTAGTTTGGCAAGCGGAACTCTTTGCTCTGGCGGCGGAAATTGTAGTGTATGCCGCAGCGACATCTTAGGAGGAATAAAGAAAATGATTCGCAGAATTATTCATATTGATGAAGAAAAATGTAACGGGTGCGGGCTGTGTGCCAATGCCTGCCACGAGGGCGCTATTGGTATGGTTGACGGAAAGGCGAGGCTTTTGAGGGATGATTATTGCGACGGCCTTGGCGACTGTCTTCCGGCCTGTCCTACGGGGGCAATTACATTTGTAGAAAGGGAAGCTGCGGCTTATGACGCCGAAGCTGTAAAAATCCACATGGAGAAACGGGCTGCCGCAAATAACGAGGCTCATAACAAAAGCCAACATCATAAAATACCGGGAGGATGTCCGGGAAGCGCGGCCCGTCTTATGAATAGAAAACCGCAGGGCGCTGGTAATGCTGGAACTTCCGGCACTATGGGAGCTGCGGGCAATACTGGAAATGCAGGATTTGGCAAAGACATATCTTCACAGCTTTCCCAGTGGCCGGTGCAGATTAAGCTTGCGCCGGTAAAAGCGCCGTACTTTGAAAATGCAAAGCTGCTTGTTGCCGCAGACTGTACGGCCTATGCTTACGGGAACTTCCATAATGATTTTATTAAAGACAAGATAACGCTCATTGGCTGCCCGAAGCTGGACAGCGCAGATTACAGCGAAAAACTTACAGAGATTATACGTCAAAATAATATAAAAAGCATTACCGTTGTACGCATGGAGGTACCTTGCTGCGGCGGTATTGAAAATGCTGTTAAAAAGGCTTTGGCGGACAGTGGGAAGCTGATTCCATGGCAGGTTGTTACAATTTCAATTGACGGGCAGATATTAGATCGGTTATAGGAGGAAGATTATGGATAAGAAAATGTTTTGTTTTCAGTGTGAACAGACGGCAGGCTGCAAAGGCTGTATGGGAAACGCGGGAGTCTGCGGAAAAACAGCGGACACGGCGGCGCTCCAGGACGAGCTTACGGGCGCGCTGATAGGGCTTGCGAGGGCCTGTGCGAATAATGAAAAAACAGAAAATACGGACCGCCTTGTGCTTGAGGGGCTTTTTACAACAATTACAAATGTAAATTTTAACAACGAAACGATTCAGGAAATGATCCATAAAATTCACGAAGAAAAGCAGCGCATTTCACCGGGATGTTCCGGCTGCGGGGCGCCCTGCGGACAAACGGATGATTATAATATGCAGGAATTGTGGGAGGACGAGGAGGATATCCGTTCCCTGAAAGCGTTAATCCTGTTTGGTATTCGGGGAATGGCCGCCTATGCTTACCATGCCATGGTACTGGGCTATGCAGACGAGGAAGTCAACGCCTTTTTTTACCGTGCCTTGTTTGTTTTGGGGCTTCCCTGGGAAATGGAGAAGCTCCTGCCAATGGCGCTTAAAGTTGGGGAAATAAACTTAAAATGTATGGCGATCCTGGATAAGGCAAATACAGAAACCTTTGGAACGCCCACGCCTGTATCGGTGCCTCTGACCGTAGAAAAAGGGCCGTTTATTGTCATCAGCGGCCATGACCTTTATGATTTGAAGCTTTTACTGGAGCAGACAAAGGACAAGGGCATTAATATTTATACCCATGGCGAAATGCTTCCGGCTCACGCTTACCCTCTGTTAAAGAGCTATCCGCACTTAAAGGGCAACTTTGGAACCGCGTGGCAAAATCAGCAAAAGGAATTTGCCGGTATTCCGGCTCCGGTATTGTTTACAACAAATTGCCTCATGCCAGTAAAGGAAAGCTATGCGGACCGGGTATTTACGACAGAGGTTGTTTCCTATCCGGGAATGGTGCACATCGGGGAGGATAAGGACTTTACGCCTGTGATTAAAAAAGCTCTGGAATTGGGCGGCTATGCGCAGGAACAGGAATTTACCGGAATTAATGGAGGGCGCCAGGTAACAACCGGCTTTGGACACGGTACGGTGCTGTCTGTGGCGGATAAGGTTGTGGAAGCTGTAAAAGGCGGGGCAATCCGCCGGTTTTTCCTTGTAGGCGGCTGCGATGGCGCGCGTCCGGGGCGTAACTACTATACAGAATTTGTTAAAAAGGCTCCAAAAGACAGTATGATACTGACCCTGGCCTGCGGAAAATACCGTTTTAATGACCTGGATTTGGGAACGATTGGCGGGCTGCCAAGAATTATGGATATGGGGCAGTGCAATGACGCGTACAGCGCCATTAAGGTTGCTGTGGCCCT
Source organism: Clostridiales bacterium (assembly GCA_018369015.1). Taxonomy (GTDB): domain Bacteria; phylum Bacillota; class Clostridia; order Lachnospirales; family Lachnospiraceae; genus Catenibacillus. The sequence goes on from JAGZDD010000027.1 coordinate 2,686, forward strand.
GGCAGAAGCTTTTGGCTGTACCGTCAACGACTTGCCGTTATCGATGATACTTTCATGGTATGAGCAAAAGGCCGTCTGTATCCTTTTAACATTGCTTCATCTGGGAATCAAAAATATTTTTCTTGGGCCTACACTGCCAGCTTTTATCTCTCCTAACGTGTTAAATTATCTTGTGGAAAATTATAATATTTCTCCGATTAGCACAGTGGACGAGGATATGAAGAAAATTCTAGGGTGATGTGTCATTTTGTTCTGTATAAATTTTTATAATATGCTAATCTTATGAAATAATAAGGCGTTATATTTATAGCTCATTTGAGCGTGGGAGGAATACTTCCATGGCAGAGCCAGTATGTGTAACAGCATTGTTATATGCAGGAGGAGGCTTTTATGGATATTTTATATACAGAGCAGAAAAAAACAGAACAATTGATAAGGGCTTTTGAAGCTTTTCTGACAGAACAGGAAAGTTCCCGGGCAACAATTAGGAAGTATATTACGGATGTACGGACCTTTTATCATTTTCTTGAATATGGGCGCCCGATAGACAAGGCTGTGCTTATGGAATATAAGGCATGGCTCATGGAGCATTACGCTGTAAGAAGCGTAAACTCCATGCTTGTGGCGCTCAACCGTTTTATGGAATTTATGGGATGGGAACGGCTTAAAATAAAGCTGATAAAGACCCAGAAATATTCCTGCGGCGACGGTATCCGGGAACTAGATTCTAAAGACTATGAACGTCTGCTTGAAACTGCCCGGAAAGAAGGAAAAACGCAGCTTGAACTGATTATGTTGACGCTTGGCTGTACAGGAATACGAATCAGTGAGCTTGTGTATGTTACAGTAGAAAGCGTAAGACTGGGAACAGTAAAAATCTGGAACAAAGGAAAATACCGTATTGTTCCTTTACCTGATATACTTAAGGAACGGCTTTATTATTATGCCTGTAGGCGAACGATTAAAAGCGGGGCTATTTTCAGGACACGAAGCGGGAAGCCAAAGGACCGTTCTAATATATGGCGGGAAATGAAGTGTCTTGCAAAATCCTCGGGAGTTGATGAAGCTAAAATATTTCCCCATAATTTCCGGCATTTATTTGCACGGGGCTTTTACCGCCTTACAAGAAACCTTGTGAGCCTCGCGGATATTCTTGGACATAGCAGCCTGGAGATTACAAGGATCTACACCTCTGAGGGTGTGGAAGAATGGAAGCGGTGCATTGAGCAGCTTCCTTTTATAAAAGAACGACAGCGTATTTAAAATACAACATAATGTGGATTATGTTGTATTTATTTTTACTGATTGATACTCTGGAAGTACCTGCAAGACTTATCGCGCAAACTGTCATGCCGCGCTGCGCGCGGCTCCACTACGCATGAAAGCCAGATGGCTCTGTTCCTGCGGCACTCCGCCATCTGCCGGTGGTATGTCTACGTTCCACTCCGGTCGGCGCTAAACGCGTGTCACAGGCACGCAGCAACACTGGCGCTTAGCACCCCGCACTCATACCACCTTGCCCGTCCGATGTCTATGAGTCATTGCGTGCAAGCACGCCCTGCCTCATAGCCGCCGTCCGGGGCTTTCATAGTAAAAAAGGTAATCAGATCATATATCTGATTACCCTAAAATCGATTGACAAATATATAATTAAAATTTAATATTAATTTATGTAATAACATGTTGTCCGCAAATATTACAACATAATCCACATTATGTTGTTACCCTTTTACTGGAGAGAACTATGGAGATACAAGATTATTATGTCATTGCACCTAAGCAGGTGGAGATTAATAAAAGAGGAATTATATTGAAAGTCTCAGACCGGGAGGAATATAGAATTTCCTATGAAACGATAGAATCTTTAGATTTTATTGGTTATGATAAAGAAAGAAAAAGGAGAGTGAAAATGGCACCGTCCGAAATTATGGATAATACGGACGGTTATCTCATTGTCCAAAAGATTAATCTGGTGAGGTGTGATATTTTTATGTTCCGCAGCGACATGCAGGCAGGGAGACTGTATGGTTTGCTGAACAAACGTATCGGGCATTTCTGATGTTCAGAAATGCCCGACGGTAAAACAATAGCGCTAGAACTCCCAAAGCAAAACTCTTTGTTCTGGATGCCTATTTAATAAGCTGCTCAAGTGCTGCCTTTGTTTGAAGGCCAACGACCTTGGAGGCTGCCTGGCCGCCTTTAAAAAGGATCAGCGTAGGAATACTCATTACCTGGAACTGCTGTGCGAGATCCTGGCTTTGATCAACATCGATTTTGCATACCTTAATTTCAGGGTGTTCTCCGGCTAGTTCATCGACAATGGGAGAGAGCATTTTGCATGGACCGCACCATGTGGCAAAGAAATCTACAAGCACGGGTTTATCGCTCTGAAGGACTTCCTGAGAAAAATTATTGCTGTTAATTGAAATAACTGACATATAAATCACTCCTTATAATTATTTCCGCGGGCAATGTTCCAAAGTGAAGCCTGCCTGCCCCTGGCGGCTGCCGCCGTTTTGCCTGCGGTTGGATATTTAACTGGATTAGTATTTGTTTTGTTGATGAAATCATACCACAGGATGGAAAATTTTTCTGTGACTTTGTTACACAAAACAAATCTATTTTGCCCAGGCTGCCCAGGCCGTTATCCTAAGCTGCTCTGCGTGTTATCTTAAGGTTTTATCTTAAGCTGCCCCCGGCTGCTGCTGCAAGCGCCGTCTCGTCGATAATATCCACATGCCCCCGGGAGAGGCTGACAAGCCCTTCGGACTGAAAATACTTGAGCATACGGGTGATAACCTCCCGGGCGCTGCCAAGGTGGTTGGCGATCTGCTCGTGGGTGGTAGCCAGGCATTTTGTGCCGGAAAGCTCTGCTTCCTCAAGAAGAAAAGCGGCCAGACGGGCGTCCAGCTTTTTGCTCAGGATCTGATCCAGCACCCACATGACCTCAGAAAAACGGGAGGCCATCAGCTCGTTGGTATACATGGCCGCAGGCGCGCACTCTTCAATACATTCCCGGTAGATTTCCGGAGGGATATGAAGAAGGCTTGTATCCTGGTCGGCGCTGATAAAAACATCAAACTGTATGCTATTAAATACGCAGGAGGCGGAAAAAAGGCAAATATCCCGTTCAAAAAGACGGTAAAGCGTAAGCTCCCGCCCTTCCTCTGTGATAATATAGGCCCGTACCTGGCCTTTTAGGAGAAGCAGCAGTCCAAGGCAGTTTTGCCTTCCCTGGTGGATGACGGCATTTTTTTCATAGGTCCGCAAAGTAGCGCTGTCTTCCAGACGCTTTTGCCATGTACTGTTAAGCCGGTTCCAGAAGGGAAAGAAATCCTGTATTTTGTATTCTGCCATGGTTACGATACTCCTTTTCTGCTTTTAATGACCTTTAAACGGGTAAAATCTTCGCGCTCCTTTTCCTCTAAAGCCGTTTGTATTGTTTTAACAAGGGCGGTATATTTGGGAATCGTAATATTTTGGAGGGCGTTCGCGCGCTTGCGCGTTTTTATAATACTGGCAGCGAGGCGGTAAGCGCTTGTTTCAATGGTCGCCAGCTTAATCGTCAGCTCCTTGACGCGGCAAAAATTATAAACCGCTTCATCAAGGGCGATTGTTGAATGGTAAAAATCATAGGCCGGGCGGTTACTTGGCGGAGGCGCCTGGGCGAGAGGGATTTCCGTACCCATAATGCTTCTGTATTTGATACGGATACCATTTTCCTCAGGAACAGTGCAGGATATATTTTCCACATTCATAATACCCATTTCAATATTGGCCTTTTGAAGCGCCGCATAAGCGCTGCAAAAGGTTGTGTCAATTTCTTTTTGGATGTCCTGGGCTTTTTGGGTAAGCTCCATAAGCTCGCGGATCAAAATATTTCTTTTTTTATCCATCAGATCATAGCCCTGCCTGGCAAGCGCCAGGGAGTTTTTCGCAAGCATTAGATTGCCCTTGGTGGGAAATTCATTGGGATCCATAAAAGCCACCTCCTATTATAGCTGCTTTAGGCCGGATGTGTTGGCACTTTCACTGCTGCCGGGCGCTGCCCCGGCATTTCCCAGAGCATTGTCCGGTTCCTGGCCGGATGTAGCCTCGCTGTCATAGTATTTATTTAAAATCTTTGTGTCAATTCTGTCAAGCTCATCCTTTGGAAGCATCCGAAGCAGCCGCCAGCCAATGTCAAGCGTTTCATAGATAGTGCGGTTTTCAAAAATATCCTGGCCGACAAATTCATTTTCAAACGCCTTGCCAAAGGCCAGATATTTTTTGTCTGAGGGCGAGAGCTCATCCTCTCCGATAACAGAGGCTAAAGCCCGGGCCTCGCCTACCTTGGCATAGGCCGAAAAGAGCTGGTTGGCCACATCCTGGTGATCCTCCCGGGTAAAGCCTTCCCCGATACCATCCTTCATCAATCGGGAGAGGGAGGGCAAAACATTAATCGGCGGGTAAATCCCCTGCTGGTGCAGGGCGCGGTCAAGGACAATCTGTCCTTCAGTAATGTAACCGGTAAGGTCCGGGATAGGGTGGGTAATATCATCGCCGGGCATGGTCAGTATAGGAATCTGTGTGACGGAGCCCTCGGTTCCTGCAATAATTCCGGCTCGCTCATAAAGGGCGGCCAGCTCGCTGTAAAGATAACCCGGATAGCCCTTCCGGCTTGGAATTTCGCCCTTAGATGATGAAATTTCCCGGAGCGCCTCCGCATAGGAGGTCATATCTGTTAAAATAACAAGAACATGGTAGCCCTTATCAAAGGCAAGATATTCGGCGGCAGTCAGGGCGACCTTTGGGGTAATAATACGTTCCGCCACAGGGTCGTTGGCAAGATTCAAATATGTCACCACATGGCTGGAAGCCCCGCTTTCCTCAAAGGTTCTGCGGAAAAATTCCGCCACATCATGCTTGACGCCCATAGCGGCAAATACTACGGCAAACTGACCGCCGCCACTGCCGCCGCCGTCCGTTGTGCCGCCAGCGCCGCCGTTCGCCGTGCCGCCAGCGCCGCCGTCCGTTGTGCCGCCAGCGCCGCTGTCCGCCGTGCCGCTTTTGTTCCCGCCGTCCGGCGCGGCATTAAGGCTTTTTCCGGCCGTTTCCAAAGCGCCTCCGGCTGTTGGCTTTTCGCCGCCTCCGGCCAGGGAAGCCTGTTTGACGATTTGGGCGGCAAGCTGGTCATGGGGCAGGCCATTGCCTGAAAAAATTGGGAGCTTTTGCCCGCGGATCAGCGTTGTAAGCCCATCGATAGCGGAAATCCCGGTGCGGATGTAGTTCCTCGGATATTCCCGGCGCACAGGATTCATGGGCTTGCCGTTGACATCGCGGCGTATATCCGACACGATGTCGCCAAGCCCGTCAATCGGCTGGCCAAGCCCGTTAAATACCCGTCCTAAAATATCCTCGGACAGAGCGATTTCCATAGGGCGGCCCGTGAGCCGTGTGTGGGTGTTTGTTAAGGACATATTTGATGTATTTTCAAATACCTGGATAACCGCCTTGTCCTTATCAAGCTGTATGATCCGGCCAAGCTTTGTCTGTGTTCCATTGACCTTCATTTCAACAATTTCCTCAAAAGAAGCCTTAAGAACGCCCTCGAGAACGACGAGAGGGCCGTTAATGCTGCTTAAACCAAGATATTCAATCGACATGCTTTCCCTCTCCTTTCTATGCGTTTTCTTCCATAAGCTTATGATAGAACTGATCGATTTTATTATGATATTCAATAAATTTTTCCGGCTCATCATTGCCTACATTATATTTGATTGAAATAATTTCTTCAAAAACAGGGCTTTCCCGAAGGAGGGCCATAGGCATACTAAGGCCGATGAGGTCGGCGCACTTATCGTACAAATAAAGGATAACTTCCATCATTTTAAGCTGCTTTTGCAAAGGAACATAGGTATCCGACGGATGATAGGCATTTTGCTGCAAAAATCCAAGACGGATGACCCGCGCAATCTCAAGGACAAGCTTCTGGTCGTCGGGCAGAACGTCGCTGCCGATGAGCTTGACAATTTCGTTAAGCTCGCTTTCCTTTGTGAGAAGCGCCAGAATACGGGTGCGGCAGGCGACAAAATCAGAGCCGACATTTTTCTCATACCAGGGTTCAAGGTCGCGGACATATTCGCTGTAGCTTGTGAGCCAGTGGATCGCGGGGAAATGTCTGGCATAGGCCAGGGCTTTGTCCAAGCCCCAGAAGCAGCGGACAAAACGTTTGGTATTTTGCGTCACTGGTTCAGAAAAATCGCCGCCCTGGGGAGATACGGCGCCGATAATTGTTACGGAGCCTTCCAAACCGTTTAATGTTTCCATAAATCCCGCCCGCTCGTAAAATGCAGAAAGGCGGGAGGCAAGATAGGCCGGGAAGCCTTCCTCGGCAGGCATTTCCTCAAGACGCCCGGAAAGCTCCCTCAAAGCCTCGGCCCAGCGGGAGGTAGAGTCGGCCATGATTGCTACATGGTACCCCATATCCCGGTAATATTCCGCCAGAGTAAGCCCGGTATAAATACTCGCCTCGCGGGCAGCCACGGGCATATTTGAGGTATTGGCAATGAGCGTTGTGCGTTCCATTAAAGAGTTTCCTGTCCTGGGGTCTACAAGCTTTGAAAAATCCTCCAAAACCTGGGTCATTTCGTTGCCGCGCTCACCGCAGCCGATATAAATAATTAAATCAGCATCGCACCATTTGGCGATCTGGTGCTGGGTCATTGTTTTTCCTGTGCCAAAGCCTCCGGGAACTGCGGCCGTACCTCCTTTGGCAATAGGGAAGAGCGTATCTAAAATACGCTGTCCGGTAATGAGGGGGCGGTCCGAGGGAAAGCGCTGCGCGGCAGGCCTTGGCGTGCGGATCGGCCAGCGCTGCGCCATGGTCAGGGGCGTTTCATTGCCGGCATAATCTACCAGAGTGGCAATGACCTCATTGATTGTATAATCTCCGTCTGACACAACATTTTTCAGCGTTCCTGAAAGCGTTGGCGGCACCATGATTTTATGGGTTAAGGCCTGTGTTTCGGGAACTGTGGCAATGACTGTGCCGCCGGTAACGGCGTCGCCGTCCTTAACGGTCATATGTGTGGGCCATTTTTTGTGTGTATCAAGGGAATCTACAGAAATTCCCCGGTCAATAAAAGCGCCGGAATGTTTTGCAATTTCGCTTAGCGGGCGCTGTACGCCGTCAAAAATATTGCCGATGATCCCGGGAGCCAGGGTTACGGAAATAGCGTCGCCGGTACCTATCACCTCTTCGCCGGGAGAAAGGCCGGTCGTTTCCTCATAAACCTGAACAATGGTCCGCTTCCGGCTTAAAGCAATGACTTCGCCTACCAGCCGTTTTTTTCCGACATAGACCATTTCGGACATTTTAAAGCCCTGGTCGCCGTCAATATAGATGACAGGGCCATTGATTCCAAAAATTTTACCTGTCGTTGTCATATTTCCTCCAGTCATCTGGCTTTCATGCGCAGTGGGGCCGCACCCCGCCCGGCATGAAAGTTTAGATTTTAAAGCTGTTCTTTTCCTCCAAAAGCAAAGAGGCGTAAGAGTAATCAATTAAAATATTTTTTGTGGGAACAACAGCCCGGATACCGCCGTCAAAGTCCGTATCGCTGACATGAATATCCATGCCGCAGGCTTTTTTGAGGGCGGGAATGAACCCGGCATCGCCGGGAGCTACAAAAATTTCTACCGTATTGCCCAAAACGGCTGCTTTGATATGCTCAATGTGAGCGATGAGGTCATCCATATAACCGGGCGTTTTACGGTACTGCAAAAGCTGGCTTTTTACATCGGCAAAGATTTGTTCTTTTACTTTGTAATGCTTTTCGCCAATATCCCGTTTGATTTTGTTTTGCTCCATGGACAGAGCGCGGTTATGCTCCCTTTGAATACGGTCAGTTTCAGTAATAATATAATTCTCGGCATCTTTTTGTGCCTGGGCAATTTTTGTTTCATAAATTTTTTCCAAGGTCTGCCGGTATTCTGCCAGCATAACGCTGCTTTGGTGACTGGCCTCGGCAATGGCGCAATCTTCAAAAAGCTCTAATTTTTCTTCAAGTGTCATTTGCCGTCCTCCTGTACCTTAACTCCGATCGCCTCGTTGACGTAATCCATAATAAAATTAGGATTCCTGCCGGTGCCGTGACGGTCGGGAATGGCTACCACAATGGGAAGCCTGCGGTGAAGCTTTATATCCTCGATCATATCCGGGAAATGATTGCTTAAAAGCTCTGTGATCAGAAGAATACCGATCGTCTTGTCGCTTAAGACGCGGTCAAGCTCCGCTTTTAGCGCTTCCCGCTCGTGGACAATGACGCCCTCGACCCCGGCCAGGCGCATCCCGGTCAATGTATCGATGTTGTCGCTGATTAAATACATTCTCATAATCATTCACCCTGCTTTTATCCAAGAATGATAAAAGAAATTAACAGGCCGTACAGGGCAATACCTTCCGCAAGGGCTACGAAAATTAACGCCTTACCCATAACGGAGGAATCCTCGCTTAAGGCGCCAAGCGCCGCGCTGGCAGAGGACGCAACGGCAATACCGGCGCCGATGGTGGACATGCCTGTAGAAAGGGCGGCGGCGATATATTTAAGCCCCTGTGCGCTTGCCGCGGCTTCCCCGGCCGTCTCCGCCGCGTGAAGATTTCCGCCGAAAAGCATAATATCGGCAATAACAAGAATCGCAAAAAACATTGTAATATTGATCGCCAGCGTTGTTTTTAGCCTGCCTTTTTTGCGCTCGCCAAGCAGGAAAGCCATAAATGGGATAAAAATACTTAATATAAGAGCAGCGATGAGTATAAATTTTGTAATCATTAAAATATCCTCCTCAAATTTTATGCAGCGGTCTGGCCGTACGCTTAAGCGGACTTCTGGCCATAAGGCTTAAATTCCCGTCCGGTGCCGCTGTAAAAACGGCTGAACATTTCATAGTATTCCAGGCGAAGTACCTGAATCCCGACAATAAGCCCTTCAAGGGCAGAGATTAAAATGTTGCCGAAAATGACAATGATAATGCCGACGGGCGTTGTTGCCGTTTCAATATCCGAGAGCATCATAACAACGCTCATCATGCCGGCGTGGCTTAAAGCGAAAGCGCCCACACGGATAAAGGAAATGGAGTTCGTCATATAGCTTAAAAGAACCTCAAGCAGTTCAAAGACTGCTTCCGTAACAAACATGACAGGGCCTTCGTGAAGCTTAAACCTTTTTTTATTAATTTTTGCTTTCAGCGGTTCGGCAAATGCAATGGCAAACAGGCACAGGATAATGAGCACTGTCAGCAGCGCCATAAAGCGGGTAGGCCCCATGGCCGGAAGCAGCTTTGTCACAACAATATAAATAACAATAAGGTAAAAGATAAGGCCCGTAAGGCCGTTTGTCCCTACAAGGGCCGCGCCTGCATTTTTCTGGCGGATGCTGTTGATCATCTGGATCACCATTGCCGCGATAATAAGTATAACGCCGAAGCACACCGCGAGAATTAATGTCGTCATCATGTTTTCCGATTCCATAGGCTTCATCCATAAGGTCGGGATGATATGCTCAAAGCCGAAGAGGCTTCCGTACATAAAGCCGAAAAATACGGAGAACAGGCCGCAGAAGGAAATAATTCCGGCAATGTTCATATGTTTGAAATAATACAGCAGGAAGCCGCCGACGACAAGGCAGGCGCCCTGCCCCACATCCCCGAACATAATGCCGAACATAAAGGCATAGGTCAGAGCCACAAATTTTGTAGGGTCCAATTCATTGTAGGCAGGCAGACCGTACATCTGTACAAACATCTGAAAGGGCCTGAAAACGCCCCGGTTCCTGAGCTTTGTCGGCGGGCTTGCTGTGGGCGATTCGTAACGCTCCTCGACAAGAATATCAACCTGGCTGTCGTTTTCAATTTCCCGGGAAAGCCTGCGCACGTCAGAGGCTTCCATCCATCCGCACAAAATATAAAAAACCTCCGCATGAGCGCGGGTACAGGCGGCTTTTTTACGGATGTCAAAATGATCGGATAGAAGCTTTAAGGCTCTGTACAAATCATTAATCTCTTTTTGATGCTCATAGTAAATGTTGGACAGCTTCAGGCTGCACTCTGTAAGCTGGCTGCGCACACCGGCCAGAGATTCCTGGACCTTTTTGTAGGAGTCTTCGGGAACTCCCGTAAGCTCGTCGGAGATCCGTATCCGCTCAAAATGCATGGAGGCAAAAATAGCGTCCACCTTGACAAATGTCGACGCGGGCGCAAAGTAGACGCCCCATACATATTCCGTATCACGGCTGCTTTCATAAAAAATCGTATTCAGATTGTCATAAACATATTTTGAAAAGGTATCAAAATAGTTCAGGGCAATACGGCCAAAACGGAATTTAATAAAATGAAAATCAAGTATCTTTGAAATGGGAAAAGGGATTCCCCTAAAAGGAGCGATTTCCCCTAAAAGCTCTAAATCTCGGCGCTCCAGCGCCTGAAGCTCCTCTTTTTTTTGTGTGAGCCGCTCGCTTTTTTCACGGATGGCGGCGATCAGGTTTTTGGCTGTATCAAGGACATTTTCAGGAATATCTTCCAAAACAGTCTGCGGCGATACGCCTTTTTGACGGGGCTTTCCGCCGGCTTCCGAAAAATAGCGGCCCGCCTGGGGATGATTGACAAGCTCCGCCATATTTTTTAGCTCGGCTACGGTTTCTTTATAAGGATTTTCCTCAGCAAAGGGGGTCAGCGAATGGGTATCCCCAAGCTCTGAGAGGGCATTTTCAAGATGAATCGGGTAGCGCAGGAGATATTTCCTTGTCACCCTGTCAATATCTCCTTTGGGGCCGGTGATGTTGACAAATTTCATCTTTGCGATCATAAAATTACACCTCCTTTAAAGGTATCTTAACTATTTAGCCCTGTTGGCGGCGGTTGGCAGCGTTAGCTGCGCAAATCCGGGATGCAGGGCCGGATAGTTACAATAGATCAATAATTACGAAATATTTTTTAAAATCTGGCTGGCGTCAAGCCCGTAACGGATACATTCCATGGCTGTTGTCAGACGCTTAATCTCTTCCTCGCGTAAAAACAAATACTCGTCAATAACTGCGAGAGAATAAGGATATTTGCGGGCCGCCGCGCGGCGCAGTTTTTTCATAATGCTTTCATACATAATGAAAAGCCCCGTATCGGAATCCTTTTCAATGTGCTCAATTGACGCCAGAGCGCGGCCATAAAAGGATTTTCCCAACAGCTCCCGGTACTGCGCGGCCGTTTCACTTTCAATGAGCCGTTTAATAAACGGAATGTTTAACCGGTAGTGAATCGGGATTAAATTGGTGTACATTTGCGTACTGTCGATTTTATAAAACCGTTTAGAACGGTAAATCCATAAAATATTTAACAAGTCGATTTGCGTTCCGTAAATCCTGGTCATCTGCGCAAGCTCCCCTGATTTTAAAACCTTATCCTTGAGCCTCCATAAATATCTGAAAAAATAAATATCCAGCGCCAGCTCGTAGTCAAAAAGGCTTGCCTCCCGCACATCCTTTAAAGGTGAAAGCAGGGCGTAGTAATCGCTGCCTTTTAAGGCTTCAATAAACTCCCCGAGGCTGCGGCATGTTGACAGCAGGCGTATATCCACGGAGGACTGCCCGGCGAAGTGGGCGGGAATCAGCGTTGTGTCAAAGGTTATATCTCTGTGGTCAAAGATAAGGTGAAGAAAAGCTTTGATAATTTGCACCTCATAGCGTTTAAAGTAAGCTTTCAAAAAGGAGCGCTGGGAAGGACCTGCAAAGGTATAGATACGGGCGTAGTCGTCATAAAGCGCAAGCTGGAGCAGCTTTTCAATTTCTCCCCGGTGAAGGGCGCCCGGTACCCGGTCAAAGACCTTGCGGTAGGAGGGCGTTTCCCGAAGCCAGGAAAGAAATTCTGGAACAGACTGCATTGAGGCGATATTAAAATAATCCTCCGCTTTTAAAAGGCGGCCTTTCATTGCCCTGATTTTTGCGGTTATACCGCTGTAAGTCATAAGCGCATTTGGCATAGTATCAGGCTCCTGTAATCCGGGAAAAAATTTCCCTCACATATTGGTCATGGTTATTTTTATAGTTCTCGTCAAGCTGGGCCAGATCCTTTTTGGCCGAAGCTTTAAGCCTGTCGATTTCTCTGGCATTAGCTTCATCAAGCTCCTTTGCAAGCTTTTCCATCCGGGCCCTGGCCTGAGTGCGGATTTTTTCGGACATTATCCGCGCCTGCTCATCAAATTCCTTTGCCAGGGCCTTTTTACTGGCCGCCGCATTGTCCATAATTTGTGCGGCCCGGGTATCAATACTGCAAAGTGTTTCAATGGCGTCCTTCATTGTTTGGCGTCACCTCCTGACAAAATTTAACCTTACGACGAAATAATTGTGTCAAAATTGTGCAGTTTTTGTCAGCGTATTCCAGTCTGATAAAACATGCTTATATCTATAATACTACTTTTTCCTGAAAAAGGCCAAATAATTTATATAAAATGATGAAAAGAATAATAAAAAATAAAAAAATATTGATTTTTCAAGTATTGTTTGCTACTGTTTATTAAAATACATATGACGTCATACGTTTATGGAGGCGGGATTATAGGCTGGGGAAATTGTTGAGCATGATCAACATTAAAGAAAGGCAGGAAAATATATGAAGGAAGCTTTAAAAGCAATTGGCCAGACATCGAAAATATTACCCGAACGTGCGGCGGAGCAGATCAAAGCGCTTATCCGGGAGAACCAGTGGGAAGCGGGGGATAAGCTCCCTAACGAATTTGAAATGGCAAGGCAGCTTTCAGTAGGCAGAGGAACGATAAGGGAAGCGGTAAAACTTTTGATTGCCCAGAATATACTGGAAATCCAACGGGGACGCGGCACCTTTGTCTGTGAAAAACCGGGGGTAACGAAAGATCCTCTTGGCCTGTCATTTATGAAAGATAAGCGTAAGCTGGCACTGGATTTGTGCGAGGTGCGTCTGATGATAGAACCTCAGATCGCCGCAAAGGCTGCGGCGCAGGCAGATGAGAAAACGGTAAGGAAGCTTTGGCAGCTTTGTGAGGCGGCGGAAACGCTGATTAAGTCTGGGAACGACTATACCCAGGCTGATATTGCACTCCACGAGATGATTGCCGGATGCACAGGGAACCAGGTTGTAAAACAGCTTGTACCGATCATTCAAAACAGCATTATGCTTTTTATTAATATTACAAATGCAGGCCTTAGAAATTATACAGTGGAGGAACACAGGGGAATTATAGAGGCAATTTCCTGCCGCGATGCAAAAAAGGCCAGAGAAATTATGGAAATCCATATCTGCCGCAATAAAGATAATATCGAAAAAATGACAGATATAATCGCTAAAGAAAGGTGATAGATATGTTAAGAAGTCAGGAACTTAGAAAAAAAGCACCGGAAATTGATCCGCTGCGGCTTGGAACGGGATGGCAGCTGGAAGATCTGGGAAAACCTCAGATTATTATTGAAAGCACCTTTGGGGACAGCCATCCGGGAAGCGGGCATTTGCTGGAGCTTGTGGAAGAAGCAAGGGCCGGGGTTGCCAGTGCCGGAGGCCATGGCGCCCGGTATTTTACAACCGATATATGCGACGGCGAGGCACAGGGGCATGACGGAATCAATTATTCCCTGGCTTCTAGGGATATGATTGCTAATATGATTGAGATTCATGCTAATGCGACGCCTTTTGACGGCGGCGTATTTGTGGCAAGCTGTGATAAGGGAATGCCGGCACATCTGATGGGGCTTGCCCGGGTAAACATCCCATCGATTGTAGTGACCGGAGGTGTTATGGATGCCGGGCCGGATCTTTTAACGCTGGAACAAATCGGCGCTTACAATGCGATGTGTGAGCGGGGAGAAATCACAAAGGAAAAAATGGAGTTTTACAAACATAACGCCTGTCCTTCCTGCGGCGCCTGTTCTTTCATGGGAACTGCATCGACAATGCAGATTATGGCTGAAGCTCTGGGACTTACTTTGCCGGGAAGCGCCCTGCTTCCGGCGACGGGCAGGGATTTAAGAAAGATTGCCTACAGGGCTGGAGAACAGGCGGTGTGGCTGGCGGAGCATGACCTTAAGCCAAGCGATATTGTAACAAGAAAATCTTTTGAAAATGCGATTATGGTTCATGCGGCGATTTCCGGTTCCACTAACTCCCTTCTGCATATTCCGGCAATCGCAAAGGAATTTGGCATTGAGATTAACGAAGATATATTTGACCGTCTTCATAGAGGCGCTCATTATCTTCTTGATATTCGTCCGGCGGGCCGGTGGCCGGCACAATTTTTCTGCTATGCCGGCGGCGTTCCAATGATTATGGAAGAAATTAAGAGTATGCTTCATCTGGACGTGATGACTGTAACGGGAAAAACTTTAGGAGAAAACCTAGAGGAACTAAAGAAGAACGGCTACTATGAAAAATGTTTTAAAAATCTGGAAAAATACGGAATTACCCGCGAAGATGTTATACGCTCCTTTGACAATGCTTTCGGGAGCGGCGGTAGTATTGCAATTCTTAGAGGAAACCTGGCACCGGACGGCGCGGTAGTAAAGCATACGGTTGTTCCAAAGGAAATGTTTGAGGCTAAACTTGTGGCAAGGCCGTTTAACTGTGAGGAAGACGCTATTGACGCCGTACTTACCCACAAAATTCGGCCGGGCGATGCGGTTTTTATCCGCTACGAAGGACCGAAAGGCAGCGGTATGCCGGAAATGTTTTATACGACGGAAGCTATTGCATCGGATGCCGAGCTTGGAGCATCTATTGCATTGATTACCGATGGACGGTTTTCAGGGGCATCTAAGGGGCCGGCGATTGGCCATGTATCGCCGGAGGCGGCAGAAGGAGGCCCGATCGCTCTTGTTGAGGAAGGTGATTTGATTGAAATTAATATTCCGAAGCGCATTTTACGTATCTGCGGCATTGCGGGAAAAGAAATGGATGAAGAGGAAATCCAGGCTGCTTTGGAAGAACGCAGGAAAAAACTAAAACCGTTTCATTGTAAATATACAAGCGGTGTGTTAAAGATATTTTCTGAAAGGGCCGTTTCTCCGATGATGGGCGGATATATGGAATAATAAGCAGAACCAGGAGGAAGAAATATGGGTCAGATTGAAGAAAAAATTGCACAGATTGGCGTTGTGCCAGTTGTGGTGCTGGAGGATGAAAAGGATGCCGCGCCGCTGGCTAAAGCATTGATTATGGGCGGCCTGCCCTGCGCGGAAGTAACTTTCCGCACTGCGGCGGCCGAAGCGTCGATTCGCATAATGTCTGAAAAATATCCCGAAATGCTTGTGGGAGCAGGAACAGTGCTCACTACGGAACAGGCAGATAAAGCAGTGGAGGCTGGAGCGAGGTTTATTGTCAGCCCTGGCTTTGACCCGGAGGTTGTCGATTATTGCCTTGACAGAGCCATTCCTGTATTTCCGGGATGCATAACCCCCTCTGAGGTTGTACAGGCAGTAAAACGGGGCATGACGGTTGTAAAGTTTTTCCCGGCAGAGCAGTTTGGCGGCGTTGATACGATAAAGGCGCTGGCAGCGCCTTATATGGATATAAAATTTATGCCTACGGGCGGGATTAATACGAAAAATCTGAAAGAATATTTAAAATGCAGCAAAATTATCGCCTGCGGCGGCAGTTGGATGGTAAAAGCAGATCTTATTCTGTCCGGGGATTTTGATAAAATCCGGGAATTAACAGAAGAAGCCGCCCGGATGGTTAAAGAAATCAGGAAATAAGAGGTGGAAACATGGAAATACAACGAGAAAAAAGGAAATATGACCTGCTGTCCATGGGAGAAATGTTGATGCGCCTTTCCCCTCCTGGAAATGAAAGACTTGTTTGCAGTGACATTCTTGAAAAAAAGACGGGGGGTGCTGAACTAAACGTTTCGGCAGGCGCAGCGCTTCTGGGATTAAAAACGGGGATTATTTCAAAGCTTCCTTCAAATGCCCTGGGGCTTTATATAAGAAACCAGGTGCGATTTAACGGTGTCAGCGACGAGTTTATTGTGTACGACACAGATCAAGACGCCCGTCTTGGCCTTTATTACTATGAGAGCGGAGCACATCCCCGTAAGCCTGGCGTTGTCTATGACCGGAAAAACTCTTCATTCTGTAAAATAAGCGCAGATGAATTTCCTGCTGAAATGTTTTCCGCAGCCAGGTGTTTCCATACAAGCGGTATTACTTTAGCGCTGGGGGAAGGACCGAGAAAAACAGCAGTTGAGATGATCCGGAGATTTAAAGCGGCTGGGGCTGTGATTTCTTTTGATGTTAATTTCAGGGCGAATCTTTGGACAGGCGCCGAGGCAAAGAAATGTATTGAGCAGATACTCCCTTATGTAGATATTTTCTTTTGCTCCGAAGATACAGCCCGTCTGACATTTTTGAAAGAGGGAAGCGTGACGCAGATTATGGAAAGTTTTTCAAAAGACTATCCAATCTCAGTTGTAGCGTCTACACAGCGGATCGTACATAGTCCGAAGCGCCATACATTTGGGTCTGTGGCTTATGACGCTGGGAAAAAACAGTTTTATCAAGAAGCTGCCTATGAAAATATAGATGTAGTTGACCGTATTGGAAGCGGCGATTCTTATGTCGCTGGATTTTTATACGGGCTTTTAGCTCACAGCTTTGATTGTGAAAAAGCGGTAGCCTATGGAAACGCTTACGGGGCCGTTAAAAATACAATTCCGGGGGATTTGCCATCGTGTAGCTTAGACGAAATCGGCCAGATGATTAAAAATCATAACGCGAAAGGAAGACAGCCCGAAATGAACCGGTAGTCAGTTTTTCAAAGAATTATCGTATAAAATATTGCGAGACGTTAATAAAATGGTTAAAAATAGGTGCATGAGTGTGACTAAAATTTATCAATTATTTTTATCAATTTTGTTGAATTTTATCCTCTTCCAGCCCTTGACCCGGCGGACAACTTTGTTTAAAATACGTTTATGAGAGGACATACGCCAGTTCGGCGTAGAAGCTACGGTCTGTGGCATGAACAGTTATTTGCAGAAAGAAGGGGAGAAATTTTATGGAATTTGTAAAGAAGATCAGCGAACAGCTTTACTGGGTAGGAGCCAGCGACCGCAGGCTTGCCCTGTTTGAAAATGTGTATCCGATCCCTCGCGGCGTTTCTTATAACTCTTACTTATGGATGGATGAAAAGACTGTGCTTTTAGATACTGTGGATAAATCGGTCAGTCATCAGTTTTTTGAAAATATTGCGTCTGTTCTTGGCAGCCGCAGCCTGGATTACCTGATTGTGACACATATGGAGCCGGATCACTGTGCGGTTATGGACGAGCTGGTTCTGCGTTACCCAGATATTAAAATTATCTGTAATACAAAAATACAGACATTAATTAAACAGTTTTTCAGCTTTGATATTGACAGCCGTGCAATCACTGTGAAGGAAAATGATACATTTTCCAGCGGAAAGCATACATTTACATTTGTTGCCGCTCCGATGGTTCACTGGCCGGAGGTTATGGTTGCTTATGAAAGTACAGAGGGCATCCTTTTCTCTGCTGACGCTTTCGGAACCTTTGGCGCGATCAATGGAAATATTTATGCGGATGAAGTGAATGTTGAAAGAGACTGGCTGGATGATTACCGCAGATATTATACAAATATTGTAGGGAAATACGGCGTTCAGGTGCAGGCGGTACTTAAAAAGGCTGCCGGTCTTGACATCAGGATGATCTGCCCGCTTCATGGCCTGATCTGGAGAGAGAATATTGGCTGGCTCCTTGAAAAATATCAGCGCTGGAGTTCCTATACCCCGGAAGAAAATGCCGTAACTTTGTTTTATGGTTCCATTTATGGGAATACTGAAAATGCGGTAGACATTCTTGCTGGGAAGCTTGCGGACAGAGGCGTTAAGAACATTACTGTGTATGACGCGTCCGTGACACATCCTTCCTACCTTATTTCCGAGGCATTCCGCTGCAGTCATGTTGTATTTGCGTCAGCAACTTATAATAATGGGATTTTTGTATCTATGGAAAATCTGCTGCATGATCTTGTGGCACATAATTTACAGAACCGTACAATGGCTATTATTCAAAACGGTTCGTGGAGTCCGGCTTCTGGAAGACTGATGAAAGAGCTTCTTTCCGGTCTTAAAAATAATACAATACTGGAAAATGAGGTGACATTGAAGTCTTCTTTGAAGCCAGAACAGGAACAGTCATTAGATGCACTGGCTGATGAAATCGCCGCATCAATTGTTCCTGGATTTGAAAATCAAGACAACGAAGATGGAAAGGAGATTACAGCCATGAAGAAATATGTATGTGATGTTTGCGGCTACGTTTATGATGAAGCCGAAGGCGATCCGGATAACGGCGTAGCAGCAGGAACAAAATGGGAAGATGTTCCTGAAGATTGGGTATGCCCACTGTGTGGTGTTGGCAAGGATCAGTTTTCTGAAGAATAATAAGATAGCAGAGCCTGCAATGGATTTTGCAGGCTCTGCGTTTATTCCCGCGGGCAACGAGCCAGGCAGACATGCCTGCATGTCCATTTGGCGGTGCTGTGTGCCGGTGGAACACGGTTAGCACCGACCGAAACGAAGTGCAGATTTGCCGCGAGGGGTGCTAAGCGCCAGTGGCGCTTGTTTAGCACCGACCGAAGCGTAGACAAAATACCCCGCAGCTCTGCTGCGTTACAAATTCGACGCCCCGTAGCTTGCTGCGGGGTTTTTGACTTTCGTGAGCTCTCAAGAGATCAGCTTTTGTAATACGGCGCCAATATCTTCATTGATGCAGACAGACTGCCGGTCAATTTCTTTTGGGGCAAAGGCATCTTTTAAGCTGATGCAGATGTAAACAGCATTTTTATTGGCAAAGGTCATTTGCCAGAACGGATATTTAATGATTCCCGGAGTGTTTGTGCCTACGCCTAACTCCAAATACAAAATATGAAGCTTTTTGTGGCGGCGGATAAAGTCTGCATAGCGGTTAGACGCTTCGTGCCAGCCCTTGTCTTGTACAAACGTCATATCTGCTCTTAAGTTCATAGACATAGGGGCGCCGCATTTTGGACAATAGGGGATGAGCGCTGAGGGAACAGTCATTTTGGGCGGCGTTCCTTCGGGCAAAGCGGATATTCCATATGAGCGGATGATATATCCTTGCGCCTCGATCATTTGCCGGATTACGGACGCATTGTCATAAGTACTCGGATGACAAGGAACGCTGCACTGGAAAAGGCCATAATCGCCCTGTGTATAAAATAGTCTGTGTTTATCGAATCCGGCCTTTTGGAAACAGTGATCCACATTTGTTGTTAATACAAAATAATCTTTATTCTTAACGAGATGATAAAGAATATCATAGACGGGTTTCGGGGCCGGCATGTACCGGTTGATATAAACATAGCGGCTCCAATAGGCCCAGTGTTCTTCGGGCGAACAAAAGGGGTAAAAACCTCCGGTATACATATCTTTGAAATGATATTTCTCAGAAAAATCACAAAAATATTTGTTAAAGCGTTCGCCGCCATACACAAATCCGGCGGATGTGGAAAGTCCGGCGCCTGCGCCGATGATAATGGCATCCGAGGTGTTAAGCTCATATTTTAAACGGGCAATTTTATCACAGCAGGCGTCTGTAAATGTCGTAGTCCTTGTCTTTGAATACATTGAAAATCACCTCTATTTTGCCGGGATGCCCGTTTTGCCAGGCACGAACTGTTTTTACGGCAATTTGCGCGGCCAGGATATTTGGAAAATGAAATTCGCCTGTAGAGATGCAGCAGAACGCCACGCTTTTCAGCCCATAGGCGGAGGCGAGATCAAGGCAGGAACGATAACAGTCTTCCAGCAGGCGCTGCTCCCGGGATGTTACAGACCCATAAATAACAGGCCCGACGGTGTGGAGCACATAGCGGCATGGAAGGTTATAAGCTTTTGTTATTTTAGCCTGGCCGGCCGGTTCTTCTCCGGGCTGCGCGGCCATGATGCGGGCACATTCAAGACGAAGCTGTATGCCGGCATAGGTGTGAATCGCATTGTCGATACAGCCGTGACAGGGCAAAAAACATCCCAAAAGCTGACGGTTGGCAGCATTGACAATGGCGTCGGCGGCCAGTGTTGTGATATCGCCCTGCCAGAGATACTGCCCGGGTCTTATGGGGGATAAGTCCGAAATTTTTGTGATTCCTTTTTGTCGGGAGACTTCCTGGAGGTAGTCATCCTGTACTTTCAGGAAATCCTTTCCGGCAGACATAGGCGGGCGCATGTTCATAAGGCTTCGCAGCAGGCGCCGTTTTTGTTCGGGAGCTTTTGGTCTTTTAGAAAATGTATCGCTTCCTTGTTCTTTACTGAGTGCATCAATTAAAAAATCCAGGCGTTCATTTTGTGTCATAAACGCTCACCTCCGTAAGAAGCCCGGGCTTGTTTACAGCGTATATTCTCTTGGCGGGTTCCCGGAAAAATCAGCGATGACTGCATGGGCATTTTTCAGGTAAAATACTTCAAAAATCGGATTGGCGGCATCACCGTATTGGCCTTTGACAATAGGATTTTGAAGGCACATTTCCTTTGCTGCCATATTATTTTCAAAAACAGCTTCACCATGAAGACGGATCCAGGCGTAGTCCGGGCTGGAAACAGAAAGTTCAATGCCCGGGTTTTTCTGCATATCTTTATATACATCCTTTGTATTATTTGTGCAGAACCACAGCTTGCCGTTCATTTCTCCGGCAAACATAAAAGGCCGGCATTTAGCCTTACCGTCGCGGCCGATCGTGGCCAGATATTGTACCGGATTTTCCTGTAAAAATTTTATTGTTTCATTCATAGGGATACCTCCTGATTGTTGACCGCCCGGAGTCCTTCCCGGGCTTTTGACGTTACAGCGTGATATAAGCGTTACAGTGAACCTTGGCAGCGGCCGCTTCCTTAGCTCTTGGCTATATTATAGGCGGCCGGGCATAAAGCGTAAAGTAAGCACTTTATTGTGGCATAGTTGCCCGGAAGATACTATTGTGCAGACGGGCGGCCCGCACAGTACAAAACCGGTTGGAATGTCTGCCATGCCTGAAGCTTCTATAATAAGCTGGAGTTTGATATTTTTACAATGAGCTGGTTTCGGCATTTTTACAATGAGCATATTTTTACGACGAGCCAGTTGTTGAAAAATAGAATCCGTGTTAAACTAAAAAAGAGTCCGTGTTCAACGAATTGTGACTGAGCGGCTTAAAGAGCGGCTGTGGCTAAAGCTTGGACAAGGGGTGATTAACGGAAAGGAAGCGGTAAAATGAGTGAATTGCGGGAACAACTGCCGGCCTGCCCGGTGGAAACAACGCTCATGTTAATCGGAGATAAGTGGAAGGTTTTAATTTTGCGGGATTTGATGATTGAAACCAAACGTTTTGGGGAATTAAAAAAATCTGTCGGCAATGTGACCCAAAAGGTGCTGACAGCGGCGCTGCGCGATATGGAAGAAAAGGGGCTTGTGAGCCGCCAGGTTTATGCCGAGGTGCCTCCGAGGGTCGAGTACAGCCTGACAGAGCTTGGACGAAGCCTGAAACCGATATTGGATGCTATGTGGCTGTGGGGCGAAGAGTATAAGGCAAAGCATAGTTAAAGCATAATTAAAAGCATGGTTAAATACAATTAAAAGCATAGTTAAATACAATTGAAAGTGTAATCAAAGCACAATTAAATTGTTATTAAAGGATAATAGAAGCTCTTGCCGGCTTATAAAAACTCCCGGCAGGTTGTGAAATTTTTATTAAAATACTCTAAAAACCGCCTTTGGCTGAAGAAAATATGATATGATAATGGCCGAGGTGGTTTTATTTATGGAAAATAATGAAGAATATAATGATAAAGCGAAGGACGAATTAGAAAGCGCGCTTCCTAAGATCCGCATGGAGGAAATTTCCTGGAAGCGGATGCTGTTGCTGTATGAATCCGCTCTGGAAGTGATTCGTGCCAAAATTAACGTATTAAATAAAGAATTTGTTTTGCGGTTTGGTTATACGCCGATCGAGCATATCAGCTCAAGAATTAAATCCCCGAAAAGTATTTTGAGAAAAATGAATATTAACCACAGGGAACCGCTCATTAGTAATGTTGTAAAATATATTAATGATGTTGCAGGCATACGCATTATATGTTCGTTTACAACGGACATTTATACGATTGCTGAGCTTATTTCCAGCCAGAATGACGTAAAAGTCATTAAGGTTAAAGACTACATAGCCCACCCAAAAGACAATGGCTATATGAGCTACCATATGATTGTTTCTGTTCCTGTTTATTTATCCCAGCAGGTTGTGTTTACAAAGGTAGAAATTCAGATCAGAACGATTGCCATGGATTTTTGGGCGAGCCTGGAACATAAAATGTATTATAAGTTTGACGGCAATGCTCCGGCCCATATTCGCCGGGAACTTAAAGAATGTGCGGACATTACAGCATTTCTTGACCGCAAGATGCTGGCGCTGAATGAGGAAATCCAAAATTACAAGGTATCCGCCGATATGCCGGATTTTATTGAAAACTACAAGTCCGAAACGATTGAGGAAATGTTTGGGGTTATTGTGGAGGAAGGCGGAGAGCAGGCGATCGAATAAAAGGAACACTCTTCTCCTTTGTTTGCATTGCAGCAAGGAGTATTTTAAAATACGAATGTGCAGATAAAAAAACAGGCACCAACCTTTCGATTGATACCTGTAATTTTTCTCTGTAATGCCACGAATATATTTTTCAATCCATAGCACTTTTGATAACCTATTTGTGTTATCTCATAGCAATATAGCCGCGGTACTGGGCAAGATTATTGCTTTCAGCATAATCAGAGAGGAAAATGCTGACAAATTTTGTGTAGCCTGGGAGGAATGGGAAGGAATCAGTCATTGCCCATTCTGGTTTTTTGATGGTTCCTTCGATTTCTTTAATGACTTTGTTCCATTCCATTGGTCCTTCAAACCATACTTCTACAACTCTGTTAAATGGACAGCCGTTGACATCCTGCATGATCTTAGAGGACAAAAGCCGTGTCACCTCGGGCTTGCCCTGTAATGCGGGAGCAAGTTCCTCATAAAACCACTTGTCGCCTTCCTCCTGGGATACACCGTCCGGATAAGAAAGCATGAACTGCCACCGGTAGTTAGGGCCGTCCTCGATCGTTCTTCCAGCGCCCTTGAGATCATCCTCAAAGCAGATGGGGATAAAAGCAAAAATGAACGGATGGCCTTCGGCGCAGCGTCCTGAGCTTCTTGCCTCATCGCCGTCCATCAGACGGTCTGCGGCTTCCTCAGGGATGATACCCTGCCATTTGAGAACGTCTGTCGGGAAATATTCTGTAATGGTTTTGCTCTTGTATTCTGGCAAAAGCTCATTAATAAGCCAGTAATGTTCTGTGAGCTGCATACGGGCAACGCCAAATCTTTCCGGGTCTGTTGGCGTTGGGAGTGCAGGGTAGAAGCAGTATTTTGTACAATAAGGTTCAAAGTGGGAAATACTGTCTGGAACATGATATTTATACAGCCAGTGTCTTAACTTAACACGGTACTGCTCCTTAACACAGTCAACATAGATTAAACTTCTCATTGGTCTAAATTCAGCGCACATGATAATCTCTCCTTCTCCGTTTTTGTTTTGTTATAGGGAAACAGACTTTTCTGTTATCTATAGTAGTGTCACGCGCAGCGCAGCATGAAGGTTTGCCAAGTCTGTTTCCCTATTTTGCACAGCGGCATGATTTTATTTTGTCGGCATAGAAGCTGTAATAAAATCTTTGTATTTCTGAACACGGTCTTTGTATTCCTGAGTTTTTTGCTGTTCTGCCAGTTTCCCTTCATTGCGTTTAATATCATCGCCGTGGATGAATTTTCCAGGAAGTGTGTCGTGAGCATGACCGAGCTGTTCTTCCGGGAATACAAATTTTGTCTTGCCGTCTTCAATAACAATGTCGCCTTCAATACCGCACAGGCAGCAGATGGCATGTGTACTGTCGTTGCTTAAGAAGAAGTTTCTGCTGTGGCAGTGCGGACATACGCCTTCTTCGCCTTTGTACTGGGCATGTTCGATATCCTTAGCGGCTTCTGCAATGTTGCGGCCGATCTGACGGGCGCGCGCTAATTTATCATCTTCCATGATAATGGATTTGGACCACTGGAAACATTCATTGTCAATAACCTTCCACATCGGAGTTAAAGCCTGCATTGCATGGTCGCACTGAACTCTTGTGCCCCAGTCGGAACCGCCGATAGCCATGTAGGAGATAACCTTATCCTTTAAAATTCTTGGGTCCGGAGCCTTGCCGCCGGTTGCTTCTGCGATTTTTCCGGCAATGATATTATTGCCGCGGTCCATTCTTGGGCCAAAGCGGTCGGTAATTGTACGGAAAATTCCTGTTGCACCTTTCTCAAAGATTGGGTCGGCAACGACAATACCGTCGGCATCCAGCATTTTGTCAAGTAACCACTGGAAATCGTCTTTGATTGCGCAAATATTTCCGCGGCCGCTCATTAAAGCTTTAACACAGGCAATACATCCGGTACAGTGCTTGATGTCCAGGTCAAGCAGACGGATAAACTCAATTTCTGCGCCCATTTCCTGTGCGCCCATGAGGGCTTCTTTACACATAGCGTCATTGCTGCCGTTTTTTGTTCCGGCTGAGAGTCCTAAAATTTTCATTCGTTTTTTCCTCCTCAATATTATTATAATTTGCAAAATATAGGTTCATTATCAGAAAAAATACGCATAATGCATTTCGTTTCACAAATTATATATGATATATTATCCATAATTTAATTATAGCCATGTTTCTCCGGATTGTCTAATGTTGATTTTGCATTGTATCAGACAAAATTTGTATCAATAACTATAAAAAATAGCTAAAAATGCGGGGGAGAGAAATTTTATCATGTTTACTTATGCAAAAAACGGATAACAGATACTCATCGTGGGGGGGATATCTGCTAGCAGGAACGTCTTTCTATGAATGAAAATGGAATTTCCGCCGGAAGCTCCGGGAACTTTTCGGGATCGATCTGGTGCAGAAGGATTTCTACCGCTCTCTGTCCCATATCGTAGGCGTGGACAAAGATGGTCGATAGCGGCGGGGAAAATTCCTGGCCTTCGGTTGGGGAGTGGGCCGTGGAAATAATGGCAATATCCTCGGGTATGCGCAGGCCAAGCTGCTGTATATGATTATATACGGTAATGCTGGCCGGAACAGAGTTGAAGAAAAGCGCGTCGGCCGGCGTATTTTTTGCAAGCCCTGCGTCAATGGCGTCAAGCAGATCTTTAGAGCCTGGCTCGGCGTAGGCGCCAAGGGAACAAAAAGTACTGTCGAGATCGTGTTCCCGGATAAATTCTTCGATACGGGCCTGAATCATGGCTTTTTGATAAAACATAAAATCAATATAAGATGTTTGAGGGAAGAGCAGGATGTGGCGGCGGCCTTTTTTGTAGAAAATATTAAGGACCTCCTGGATATAATCCAAATATCCTCCGTAGACGTTGCGGTGAACGTAATCAAAGGGAAGCCGGTTTCCTGTATAGACAAAAGGCTTTCTATGGCGGTCAAGAAAATTGAAATAGTCATAAAGCGTGCTGTCTGTATTAGGAAAAATCATCCCGTCGAAATCATGGATTGTTTCAGGGATATTCCCTCCTCGGCTGGGCGCATTATTATAAAGCATGACGTTATAGTGAAATTCGTTGGCCTTATTGCAGATTCCTACGAGATAATTATTGGAATATGTTGAATTACGGTTATTGCGGGAATAAAAGTCTACTCCGATGATATTCGTTGTACCCTCTGAAAGCTGGCGGGCTTTTGTGTTGGGAATATAGCCAAGCTCCTCGATCGCCGAAAATACTTTTGCTTTCGTAGCCTCGGAATATGAACCCTTCTGATTGATGATTTTGGATATGGAAGACGGGGAGAGCTGTGTTGCCTTAGCAATATCATAAATAGTGATCGATTTATTTACCTTCATTTTGTATGTTGACACCCTTTCATCGGAGAACCTTGTTTAAGTTATAGTTCAAGTGTACGCATGGCCGCCTTGAGTGTCAATAGCTAGACTTGCCAAAGAAAAAAAGGAAAACGGTTGTTTTTGAATAAAACTATTTTGGATTAAGGTTATGGATGATGAATATATGTATAAAATGTATAAAATAATCGTGTAAAAATATAAAAAATGACGTATTTATTGAATTTATATTGACAATTAATAGTTGAAATGATAAAACTAATTCATAGGAAACCGATTGAATAGTGGCAAAATACATATTCAATGTAATAAGGAGGAGTATTTATGAAAACAAGAAGAATTACAGCTTTATTACTTGCAGCGGCTATGTCCGTTGGGCTTTGCGCCTGCTCTTCAGGCTCAGGAGATTCTGTAGCGTCAGGAGACTCTGGGCAGTCCGTTCAGAGTAAAGAAGAGGCAGATGTCAAAGCTGACGAGGATACCGGGGGGG
>JAGZDD010000028.1 GCA_018369015.1 Clostridiales bacterium
TAGCACCTCGCGCTCATACCGTCTTGTCGGCAAATGTCCGCGCATCCGGCCAAGCGAGCTTGCCCGTCTGTGCGTCCGCTTGCCGAGCTTTCATAGTAATCTACTAAAGGGAGGAAAGTATTTTGGAAGCTATGGTTTTTAATATACAAAGCTTTTCGCTCCATGACGGCCCGGGAATCCGTACAACCGTATTTTTCAAGGGCTGTCCATTAAAATGCCTATGGTGCCATAATCCCGAATCACACAGGTGTGCGCCGGAGCTGTTTTTTTACAGGGAAAAATGTATCGGCTGCGGTGCCTGCACGGCCGCCTGCCCTCATGGCGCCGTTGCCATCAGGGCAGGAAAGGCAGTGCTTTATAAGGACAGATGTGAGGGCTGCGGGCGCTGCGTAGCGGTCTGCGGCAAAAAGGCGCGGGAACTTTCGGGAAAGCGGATGACGGCGCAGGAGATTATGGCGTCTATTCAAAGTGACCGTATGTTTTATGAAACATCCGGGGGCGGCGTTACATTCAGCGGAGGCGAGCCGCTGCTCTGGCCGGATATGATAAAGCTTTTGGCCGGACAATGCCGCAAGGAAGGGATTCATACAGCCATAGAAACCAGCGGCTATGGCCCGGGCGGTCAGGTGCTTGAAACGCTTGAAAACATTGATTTGGTATTGCTCGACCTTAAAGCGATGGACGCAAAGCTCCACGAAAGGCTTACCGGAGTGTCGAACGAAACCATATTAGAAAATGCCCGGCACATCTGCCATGATTTAAAAAAGGCGATGGTGATTCGTATTCCTGTAGTACCCGGTTATAATGACAGTGAAGATAATATACGCCGGAGCGCGGAATTTATTGTCAGGGATTTAAAGCAGGACATACCGGTACATTTGCTGCCTTACCACGATTTTGGCAGCTCAAAAGCAGAGCGGCTGGAGCTGGGAGAAACTTATTGTTTTACAGTACCAGAGCCGCGGCACATGGAAAAGATAAAGGGCTGGATGGAAGAATATGGGCTTGGCGCCCAAATCGGGGGCGCGATGTGAGAAAACGTAACCGTTTGGACGGCCAAATGGTTGTAGGAAAGCTCACATGCCGCTCTGCGGCGGCACTGTAAACTTTTATGCCGCGCTGTGCGCGGTTCCATCACGTATGAAAGGAGTCGTTATCAATGAGAGAAAATGTCAAAAAATTATATGAAAAAATACGGGAAAAGAGCAGCGTTTCAATGGAAACCTACCGTATTATTCAGGAAACCTACCGCAATATGATTGGACAGCCGCTGGTAAAATGCCGGGCGCAGGCATTTTACAATATCATGGAGCGGATTCCTGTTTATATTGAGAAGGGAGATTTGCTGGCCGGCAACGGCGCCGCCTGCGTCAATGGGCTGGAAATCGACTATGCCAATGGCATTTGGAACCAATATGAGATTGACGCGTTAAAAAAGGATGGTTATACCTTTGCCGGTGATGAGGAACTTTTATATCAGCTTAATGAAAGTACGCCGCCCTATGGTTTTTCAGACGGCATTGCGGAGGCGCTTTCACAGGATTCATTTTTGATGCCTTTTTTGCGGTCTGGAATGGCGCTTGTAAAATGGGATTGCCTTGAACAGGGCCGCCAGACGCTTCAATGCAGCGCCCAGGGCGGTTTGAACCTGACGCCGGCGCAGGCCCTGGTCTGCCTGGATTACGAAACGGCATTGAAAAAGGGCCTTCGTGCAATGATTCACGAGTGTGAAGAACAGCTAAGGCAAATCACTTTTACGACGACAAGAGATTATGACCGGTATGTTTATATTAAGTGCATGAAAAAAAGCCTGGAAGGAATTTGCCTGTATGCAAAGCGTATGGCGGATCTGGCCGGTGAGCAGGCCGTAAAGGAGAAGGATCTTAAATGGCGGGAGCAGCTTTTACAGATGGAAAAAATCTGCCGCCGGGTACCGGAGTTTCCGGCGCAAAATTTCCGGGAGGCAATACAGATGTACTGGTTTATCTTTCTTACTGTCGCCTGTCCTAATGCGGCTCTTGGAATGGGGCGTCTTGACCAGCTTTTCTATCCTTATTATGTCAGAGATATAGAAGCCGGGCGTATCACTGATGAAGACGTCCTTGAGCTTTTTGAACTGCTGCGTATCAAAGATTACCATCTGGGAACAGTTCAGAGTAAAGATAACCGGGATCAGACCAACGGTGAGGCAAAATGGCATAATATTGTGATCGGCGGCGTTAAAAGAGACGGCTCGGACGCGGCCAATCCGTTAAGTTATCTGATTTTAAAAGCCTTACAGGAATGTCCGTCCGCGCATCCTACCGTTACGCTGCGTGTTGCGCAAAGCACTCCCGATGCGCTGCTTAAAATGGGTCTTGAGTGTGTGCGCATGGGCCTGAGTATGCCGGCCTTTGTAGGCGACAAATCCTATCTGGCTTATCTGGAAATGAACGGCGTTGAAAAGGAGGACGCCCGGGATTATGTTCTTACGGGCTGCATTGATGTGAATCTTCCGGGAAAATCAAGAACCATGTCCGCCTGCATGTTTATTACGCCCATGTGTCTGGAGGTGTTTTTGAATCACGGTATGAAAGACGGGGAAATGCTCGGGCATGATCTGGGCGATTTGGACCAGTGGGCGGATTTTGATGAATTTATGGCTGCTTTTAAACAGGAATTTAAGTATTTTATTTATTTAATGTCTCAGTACTCCAATCTGATGATTGTTTCCATGCAGCAAAATTTCCCGGAACCGGTAAAAACGGCGTTTATGTATCGTGGAATTGAGGACGGCGTGGATTACCAGGTGAAGGAAATGCCCTTTGAAAACGCCGGGGTTATTTGTCCGGTAGGTCTGGTAAATCTGGGAAATGCCTTATATGCGATTAAAAAGCTTGTTTATGAGGAACGTTCGCTATCCTTAAATGAGCTGAAGGCGGCGTTAGACGCGGACTGGAAAGGCTATGAGGAGCTTTTGGACAAATGCTTGAATCTCCCTAAATACGGCAATGACAATGAGGCTGTGGACGCGATGGTGGCAGAAATGTACGCCTGCTTTGACCAGTATTGCCATGAAATGCCATGCGTGACGGGTACTGTCTATCGCGGCTCTGCGGTTTCTATTTTTGGCCATGCTCCAGGAGGTGCAATGACCAAAGCGACGCCGGATGGACGCTTTAACGGAGAAACACTGGCTGATGCCGGGGCATCACCGATGCGCGGGCAGGATGTTAATGGCCCTCTGGCAGTCATTAAAAGTGCTATCAAGATTCCGCAGGACAGCTATCAGGCAGTTCTTTTTAATATGAAATTCCAGCCTGGGGCAGTATCGTCGGAGGCTGACCTTTATAAGCTGGGCGCCATGATCCGGACGTATTTTGACCATGGCGGGAAGCATATCCAGTTTAATATTGTCGATGAAAAGGTACTGCAGGACGCTCGTATCCATCCAAAGGATCACAGGGATCTGATGGTCCGGGTAGCCGGATACAGCGCATACTATGTCGAGCTTACGGCCAGGCTGCAGGATGAAATTCTGGCACGGACAAAAAATACGTCGGTAAAATAGTCACAGTTTGGCCCGCACCATTCGCAAAGCCGCGCTAACGCACTTTCCGCCGCTTCGCGGCTGTCTTTGGTTACTATTCACGGCTTCGCCGAGAATAGTAACTGTCTTTGCTCATAACCTGGCGCTCCCTCAGCGGGGAGCTTTTCCAGGGCGTATTTTCGTGATATACTTGAAGAACGAACGGAGGGCGCGCTATGTTGGAAGTACAGATTATTAATTCTGAACAGGCTATGTTTCATCTCCATGAGGATGTGGAGCTGGTTTATGTCATGGAAGGGCAGGCTTGTGTTGAAATCAACGATCATTCCTATACACTGAAAGAAAATGATATGATTGTGATTAACTCAAATAACCGTCATCGGATTTTAAGGAGCAGATATGATACAGAAGAAGCTTGGTGGCTGTGTCAGATTCACATCAGTTACCGGGAGCTTTTGGAGGACCTTCAAAGCGATTTCGCGTTGTTTTGGTGTAATTCGGCTGTGAGCGATTCCGGCGAATACCGCGTGCTGGCTGAGATTTTAGATGAGATCCTTGAAACGTGGGGCATTAATGAGCCTGGAAATTATTTGAAAAAGAGCATATATTATAAACTTATTGGCTGCCTGTCGGAGCATTTTCTTGTGACAGGCATGGAAAACCGGTGGAGCCGGAAAAGTAAATTTGAGCGGGAGGAGCTGCTTTCGTATATGAATGCAAATTATTTCCGTTCAATCACTTTAAAGGAAATGGCAGACAGAGTTTACATGTCTGAAACGGCCTTTTCAAAGTACTTTAAAAAGATGGCTGGAATGAATTTTGTGCAGTATATGAATAATATAAGGCTTCACCATGCCATTGAAGATCTTTTGTATTCGGATAAGCCCATGACGCGAATTGCTGTTGACAACGGATTTGCCAGCCCGTCATTTTTTAACCGGGTATTTAAATCCATTTACCATATGACGCCTACCGAGTACAGGGAAAACGCCGGTGCCGCCGCACGGGAACCGGCGCAGCCACAGCCGCTGAATCACAGGGAGATTGTGGCGGATTATCTGGAAAAGAAAAGTTCAAAAATATCTTCGGAAAAGCTGGAAAAGTATATATACGGCGATATGGACAACCGCAGAAGCTATGAAAAAATCTGGACAAGGGCATTTAACCTTGGCAATGCCCCAGAGCTGCTTTCCGCCCGATTGCAGCGGCAAATTGCTTTCGTACACAAGGAGATTCCGTTCACATACGGACAGATCAACAATCTTTTTGGCTGGGAAATGAAGCTTAGGGAAAATCACACATTTACCGCGCTGAATTTTGAATTAGTGGACGAGGTGCTTGATTTTCTCACAGATCATAGGATTGTTCCGGTAATTGACCTTGGAGACAAGCCCCGCCATACGCTTTTGGATTTTGACCAGGCGATTTATATGGAGACGAGGAAAAAAGTGTATGAAAGCCTGGAGGAGTATGAAAAGGTGCTTGGACTTTTCATGGAGCATGTGACAAAAAGGTACGGTATGGAGTGGGTGAGCCGCTGGATGTTTCATGTTTGGTTTGATCCGGGCGAAGCCTACGAAAATGCGGTTGTCACTGTGATGAAGGATTACGACTACATTAAGGTTTTTAAGACAACCGCAAAGGTTGTTAAAAGCTATGGTGAAACTATCCGTGTTGGCGGGGCAGGCTTTGTGATGGGGAATATGCATTATCCTGTGCTTGACTTTTTATCACAGTGCCGGGAATTGGAGTGTCTGCCGGATTATATATCAATGTACATTTTTCCATACTGCCATATTGACGAGAGCGATGTGCTTGGTTCAGCTATCCGTCCGCATACCCATTTTTTGTCGGCGGAAATTGAAAATTACAGGAAGCTGGCGCAGGAGTATGGTATCGGACACATACCACTGTATGTGATGGAGTGGAACATGAGCCTTTCTCAGCGGAATTTTTATAACGATGGCTGCGGCAAGGCGGCGCTGATGTTGAAAAATATGACAGATAATCTTGAGTCTGCATGGATGTGTGCATATAGCCTTTTAAGTGATCTGGATTCAGACTATTATGATTCGCCTAAGCTGCTGATCGGTGCTGCCGGGCTTTTGACAAAGGAGGGGATTCCCAAGCCCTGTTATTACGCGTTAAAATTTATGGACCGGCTGGCAGATGAGCTTGTGCTGGCCGAAGACGGCTGTGTGATTACGGCGGACCGCGGCGGTCGGTATAAGATTTTGTGCTTTAATTACAAGGCTGTAGGGCAGAGCTACTATTTGCGCAGGGAGAGTGATTTCAGACTCAAGGATTTAGATCATATGTATGAGGACCGGCTGGATATGACCCTGCATTTTACACTGACAAATATGGACAATGGTTCATGGCGGATTCACCGCTACCGCGTATCTCCAAAGTACGGCAGTGTCCTTGGCGTATGGGAACAGCTTGGACAGGATACCTCAGTGCGGGAGGACGTGGAATATATGCGCCAGATGTGTGTTCCGAGAGTCGAAGGAGAGAAGGTCATCTGCAAGGATGGAACGCTTTTGCTCGAGGAAACGCTTGGGGCCCATGAAATGCGGCTGATTGTTATTTCAAAGTAAGCAGATATTTATAATAATATGTACAAATGGAGGAAATGATAATGAAAAGGATCGATTGCAGCCCGGAAATTATAAAGGATGACCGCTCCCCGACCGGTTATTTTGTGACTTTTCGCTATCAGTGGAGTGACGGGCAGAAAAAAACAGCAGATAAAATCGGGCTTATTGGTGACTGGATGTTTTCAGATCTTCATCATTCCAGTCATTTTGAGAGCGCCAGACTCTGGCCCCACCAGTGGCGGCCGGACGTATTTCCCCATACATTGCTGGGGCTTAAAAAGACGCCGGAGGCTTTGCTTGAGGGAACACCGCAGGAAAAAATCCACCCGGAAACCTTTGACTTTGACTGGGAAGTACTGATGCTGGGATATTATGAGATGGACAGGATAGACGGCGGGCTTTTTACTAAAACGATTCCACTGCCGTCGGGAACGTTTAATTACCGGTTTGTATTAGACATACCTGAGGGCAATCCTCTGAAAATGGTTACGGTTTGTGACCCGGATAACCTGCCCCTGACTGTTGGCGGTAAGCCGCAGCCATACAGCCAGGTTCATGTTCCTTTTGATGAAGTGCGCCAAAGCCTTGACCGAAGCGTTGAATTGCCATGGCAGGGGGATGGTGCGGGCCATGTGGAAATCATTTCCTATCCCACGGATAAAGCTTTTGACTGCGGCGGCTCCTGCGCGGCTGCTGTGTACCTGCCACAGGGCTATGATCCTGCCGGAACTAAGACGTATCCGGTGCTCTATTTGAGTCATGGCGGTGGTGGAAATGCGGGAGACTGGCTCAACCAGGGCGCTTTAAAAAATATGATGGATCACTTCATTGGCCGGGGGCAGGCAGGGCCGATGGCTGTTGTGATGATGGATAATGAGGAATTTCATTGGGATAATGCAGGAAAATGCATACCAAATTTGAAAAATTATTTAATCCCTTATATTGAAAAACGATACAATTTAGGACGCTGTAAAGAAATGAGAGCGTTTGCCGGCTTTTCTGCCGGAGGTTTTTTGGCCTATGAGGTTCTTGCCACTGTTCCTGAAATGTTTGACTACATCGGTGTGTGGAGCGGCGGAAAGCGGATTTTGGCGTGCCCGGAACCGGCGGCCAATCCCCATATTCAGGTTCATGTGGGGGCAGGACGCTATGACGATGCTTTTTATTCGTTTGGCTATAAACTTGAGGATCTTCTTCACGAAACCGGAATACCTTTTACAAGCTTTTTCCCGGAAGGCGCCCATCAATGGTCCGTCTGGAGGCGGCTTTTAGAGGATTTTGTCTGCCGTGTTTTGTGGAGATGATCACAGATAACCGCGGGAGCAAATATGTTTTTGTTCCCGCTATTCAATGAGTTTTTTTCCTGAAATATACCTGCTTTTATAAAGCTCGGCGAGATATAAATAGGCGAGGTCATGGATGAGCATGTCCGACAGGGCAAAATGCCCGGCTCCGGTATAAATGACAATTTCACAAAGCTCCATATGCGGAAAGGAAGAAACGCCGGACAGCACAATCATTTTCCCACCATGACTGTGAACCTCAGGGATTGTATGGACGACTTGTCTGGAACGCTGCTGACCGTCGTAAACAATTAAGAAAAGCTTCGATGGTCCGGCAGCTTTTGCATCCATCCATTGCTCCTGGGGATTATAGGAGAGAGTGACCGCCTTCCCACTAAGAGCAAGATTGGCCTGTAAGGCCAGCTTCATGTTGGATTTGAGCAGGTCATGGATATAAATATGGCTGCTGTCATGGAGCAGCCGTGTGGCCTGCATGAACTCAGATGACTGCAAATTCAGGGTTAACGTCTGGATGTCTGAAATCATGGAAGACGCCGTCTGCCGGACATAGGCATCAAAATCCAGGCCGGATGCTTCTAAAGATGCCGGAGACAGGAAATCATAGTTCTCAATCACATCTGTTATTTTCATTTTAAATTCTGTATAGGAATTATAACCAATATCTTTTATAAAACGCCGGAATGTGGAGATTGACACATGGCAGCACATGGCGGCCTGTTCAATAGTCCAGACAGGAACTTTGCATATGTTTTTTAAAAGCATGTGAGCAATCTGCCGCTCACTGGAGCCTTCTTTGAGATAGTTATATTCCGCAGCCAAAGAAAGCAGCGGGTTTGTCGGATTTGTATTTTTCACGTAAGCTCCCTCCATGATTTTGTTCTCTATGGTTTATTATAAAGAATAATATAGCCTAAAGCAAGGTGTCATATTTTGACAGCTCATTAAAAAATATGGTGCAGGGGGTAAAAACTGTGGAACCATACAGAAGCGGCAAAAATGGTAAAATGGATATAACAAATTCAAATGGAGGAGGAACCAGAATATGACTAAAAAAATGCGTATTTATACGGCCCTGTGTCTGGCCGGTGTTATTGGGATGTCAACAGCCGGTTGCGGAAACAGCGAAGAAACAAAGGCGGCTGTGGATGATCAGGATAATACTGCGGGAGATATAGCCACAGCAGATCCAGACAGCAGTGAGGATATGGAGGAAATCCATGTGCTTTATCCATCGCTGGGGCCGGTTCCCGCAGGGCTTGAGGCAGTGGAGGCGGAAATTAATGCCATTACCGAAAAGGAGATAAACACCCATGTCAATATCAGTATTTATGAAATCGGGAATTATGACCAGCAGGTAGGGCTTATGATGTCTTCCAGCGAAAGTGTGGATTTAATGCTCACCCTGCCGTCAGGCTCGGCCGGATTTTCTTCGATGCAAATGCAGGGGCAGCTTATGGATATTACGGAGCTTTTAGAGGAATACGGCGCGCCAGTGCTTGAGACGGTTGGAAGCTTGATCCAGGGCACTTCCGTAGGCGGAAAGGTTTATGGCGTGTGCGGCTATCGTAATCTTGTCAGCGGAGAGTATATTGTCATGCGTACCGATGTGCTTGAGGATCTGGGGCTTCTTGAAAAGGCGCAGAACATGACTTCTTTTTCAGAATATGAAGAAATTTTAGCGGCGGTAGCGGCCAGCGATCAGTGGTCTTATTTATCCGGTCTGGTCGGCTCCGGGCAGGGAAATACTATTTTGCAGCAGGGCGGTTTTTGTTCCGGGGATGCCTTTGCGGATATGGAACTTTTTGATACATTAGGAGATACGTATAAGGTTATCAGCATTAACCCTGATGGAAGCGGGCCAAAGGTTCGTATGACTTATGGAACGGAAGAGTACCGAAAGATTTATGAGCGGGTAAAGAAATGGTACGATGCCGGCTATGTGTATAAGGACTCTGCGACGACCCAGGAAACAGGAACAGATCTTATTAAAAACAATGTGGGCTTTTCTGTCATTTGCGACGGCGAATATGGTATTGAAGCTTCAAAAGCTGCGGATTGCGGGATGCCCGTAACCTGTGTAAAGATTATGGATTATCCCATTACGACCGGAAGCTGTACAAAATTTACGTGGGTCATTCCGTCTACCAGCAGATCACCGGAGGCTGCCGTGGGATTTATGAATATGATGTATACGGACAGCCGTATTGCCAATCTTTTAGCCTGGGGAATTGAGGGTGTCGATTATGAAGTTGTTGACGGGGAAGCCTGCTTTATTGAAGGCAATGAAAATCCGGCGTACCATACCATGGATTTCCTCTATGGCAATCAGTTTATTACGCTTCCATGGGAAGGCTCCGGCGCCAATATGCGCGACGAAACTCTTGAGGGCATGAAAAATGCAGTATATTCAGAATATATGGGATTTTCCTGCGATACATCCTCAGTGACAAATGAAATTTCAGCGGTAAGCAACTGCTTGAGTGAATTTCGGCCGCAGATTGAAACGGGAATGGCCTCTGAAGAGATTTTCAATGATTTCCTTGAAAAGCTGGAAGCATCCAATGTTGACAAAATTGTAGACTGTTATCAGCAGCAGCTCAATACATGGCTTGAAGGCCGCAATGAATAAATATGATTGCTGGCTGTGGGTTCTTTGAATCTGCGGCCGGCCGTATCTTGGAGGTATCCTATGGATTATTTTTATACTGCCATGGAAAACACCCTGGCGCATTTTATTTATTATTTTAATGAAAACAGCCTGGCTTTTAGTCATCGCCCCTGCGCCTGGGAATTATTTGAGGAAGCGGAAAATACATGCTTTCAAATCGATGAGCAGAAAAAGTCAGTGGGGAAATCTGAGCTTTGGCAAATGCTTGAGAATATTCAAAACCGGCAGAAGGAGTCTGGAAGACAGTATCTTATTTTCGCTTCTTCGCCCATATATTCCTGTGAGAATGGATTGGGGCGGATAAGCTGCGATACGTATGTTTATACATATGAAAAAGGAGAAAAAGGCAGTTTAGGGTGCCGTCTGCGAATAATGCGTCTGGATCTGGCCTTTAGGATAGCCGAAGGGAAAGTCCGGATATGGCAGTGCCAGTGGCATACGATTCAGACAATGGAACCGTGGCCGGATGAAAGCCATGAAGCGCAAAGGCAGGCGGCGTCCTTTGACGTTTTGCCAATGGATGTGCCGGGAACGGATGACGCCCGGGATTATATGAGCTTAAAAAAGCTGGTCAACCGCCTGTGGGACCGCCTCTTAGAAAATACATCAGAGTTGTTTGAGCGTGTATCTGAAGAAAAGAAGCTTAAAGCGTATTTTCAGACGGGGGATAAAAATGTGCCGGCCATCGTGATTTCCGGGCCGGTGGCCGTGAATATCTCTGAAAATAAAACAGCGCTGGCGGTCTCTTTAGCGGAGGTATTCAAAGTCAGGCGGCTTGTAAAAGAAACAGACGGGAACGCAGGACAATGTGTGGAACGTTCTTTTTCCTATATTCGCTTTGAGGCGCATAAAAACGGCGGGGAGTGGAAGATTTCCAAGACAGAGGCGGACCGGATATTTGTGCTGCCGCCTGCGCCCTATGTTCCCGGAATCCGGTACGATAAGATAAGCCAGGGCCTTCGTCCATGGACATTGCATAACGAAAACCGCCCGGGAGAATGGATTAAGGACAGCTATGCTATAGAGAATATTATGAGCCGGTGGGTTTACGCCTGCCGCCGGGGCGAGCTGGAAAATTTTTTTTACAGATATATGTCAGATGATGGATTTGTTCCGGAAATGCTCATTAAAAGCCAGGGAGAGGGTACGCCAGGACTTTCCGGGAAGGACGCGATTACCGCCCGCCTTGGCGGAATGGATAAGCATTTTGTGAATCGTATGTACAGTTATCATACAGCGACCACGCCTCTTGTGGAAATTAGCAGCGACGGACAGTCGGCAAAGGGAACGTGGTTTGACCACAGCGCGACGAATCTGAGCGGGGAGGCGAAATCGCCCACCCAAATTCCCTATATGATTTTTGTGGCAAGATATGTCCATGAATTTCATAAATTCCATGGACAATGGTACTTAACTGATTTTTTCTGGGAGCCGTTAATTCATCTGGAGCCGTGGCAGTTTGACCTGAACCGTTCCGAAGGCTGGGTAAGCCGCGAGGATACGAAAAATTACCCGGATGCCTTTGCTTTTTTGGATGCGGATTGAGGGATAATAAATATCCCTCAATCCGCGTCCTCCGGCAGCCTGCTATATTCCTCATACAAATCCGGCAAAAATGTAGCCAGGTGCTGCTGTTCAACTGTGTTGTGGATTTGCACCTTCCGAAGATATTCTTCGCACTGCATAAAGTCCGGCGTGTCCATATCGCGGACAATTTTCCCGTTTTCTGCCTTAAATCCAATCCATTCCCGAGAGAGCGTCTCAGTGCCGCCCAGGGGGCAGGGGCGGGTAATGGAAAGCACAAGATGGGAGCCTGGGCAGTCGAAGGACTCCCAGCAGGATGTGACAGCGGCGCCGCTGTGAATAAGCTTTTCGTATTTTTCTTCTGGAAAACCGTAATCCCGGACGTCAAAATTATGGCGCACAGAGCGGATTGGTTTTTCTCCTTTTCCCATATCTAATGTTTCAAGAGTATAAATTCCTTTTTTGAAATCACCGTCAACAAGGCCGTGATCAATATGGTCGGCCGGGTTCCAAAGCTTATATCTGATATTGCCGCATCCGGGCGGCAAATGCCTGGAATGGATGTTGAGCCAGCGGACATACCACATGCGCATTTGCGGTGTGATATTTCCTGGAAGAACCGAATAATTAGCGATATATCCATAGCCCTCTGGCATCATACAGTAACCGTATTCTACGGCACTATATCCTTGTACAGTCAGATGGTTAAGCCATTGTTCTGCCGGCAGGGCGTCCTTGGGGTCCATAGCTCCCTGGGCCAGAAGCTGGGCGTAGAGCGGCCCAGGCTTATGCAGAGGATAACCGGAATAATATTTATAGATAGGCAGCGCCATTTCCTCCGGAGTAAGCTTTGGCAGGTCATAGTATAAATCAGACATTGTAAAATCCCTCCTTAGTCAGAGTGTGTTTGGAAACATGTTATATTTGTATTCTAGCGGTATCCTGTATTTAAGGCAAACAGCTTTTTATGATAGGTCTACAAGCCAAAGCCTGTAGCCGCGGCGGCGTTTCGCCCAGCGTCCGTTAACAGCGCTGCCGCGGTGGTACTTCGCCCAGCGTCTATTAACAGCGCTGCCGCCGCGGTACTTCGTCCAGCGTATATTAATAGCGCTGTTACGGCGGCGCGGCATGTTTGTGTTCTATAAAAATTTAAAAACTACAAGGAAAATTTAAAACCCACAAGCTTTTGCCTGTGGGTTACAAGGGAATAAAATGTTGGACAAAGTGAGGTTTCTATTCTACAATGACATCATAGAACTTGAACAAAAAAATTAAATGTTTTTGAATTAAATTGAATAAATTGCATAAAAACTATCCTTTTTTGAAAAAAGCGGCGGCTTCCTGCAAAAAATACTTTTCAGCAGTCTGCAAAACCTTTTTCTTTTCAAAGCTGATGGCCTGCTTTGGTTCAAAGCTTGTCACCTTGATTGGATAAGAACACAGCTTCGGCGCCCCGCCGTTTTCATAATGGAAAAAACGCCTCCGGACATAATCCTGCGTTGCCAGAAGACAGCCAATGCCGTTTAAGCACAGCTTATCATTAAGCTCACCGTTTTCTGAATTAAATCCAATAATGGGTTCAAAGTGATATTCATTGAAAATATCTGACAAATCCTGGGATATTTGGTTATGTCGGTCTCTTAAAATCAAAAAAGGCATTTCTTTTAAAAGAGAAAGATCCTGTGTAGCTTCGAGCCGGCATTTAATTTCTTCCCATTGGTTTTTGTAAATCTTTCTGCCAAGGCTTTCCAAAAAAGTGACGCAGTAAGGGTCAGGGTCTAAAAGGATAAAATGCTCCAGCTCGTCGGAAAGGGGAAGATAGCTGATGTAGAGATTAACGCCGTTAAAATTGTGGGCAATATCTGCATGCTGCCGTTTGCTGACAGTGATATTATATTCCGGATATTTTTGATGGAAGGCCATAAGGAGATCCGATAAAAACGGAGGCTCACAGTAAGTAGGAATACCAATCGTAAGATTGCGGTTTTGTTTTCCTGTAACCTCGTCAATATTTGCCAGGGTTTTCCGGTAAACATTGAGAAGCTCCTTGCTTCCTTCATAAAAGCATTGGCCCGCAGGGGTCAGGGTCAATGGCGTTTCACGGTTAAAAAGGGAAGCCCCCAGCTCACTTTCCATTTTTTTCAAATGCTCGCTCAGGGATTGCTGGGAAATATACAGCTTGCGGCTGGCCGCGCTGATGCTTCCTTCTTCGGCAATAACAAGAAAATAGTTAATATTCAGAAAGTTCATATAACACTCCTTCAAAGGGGATCTTTGCGGCTTTTGATGCGCATTTAAGTATGTAATAAGCTTCATATACATCATAACATTTCTAAAATACGTAGTAAAGACTCATTTATGGCAGATGAACATGGGTTGTAGCAGTTCACCCAGGCCCGCGCACTTGTACTGTCGCGCACTTGTACTGTCTGGCGGCAGCGGGCAGGTTCGGGTGTTACTCATAGATAAAAATTATTAAGGGGGAAATTTACATGAAAAGAAAATTTACCGCAGCATTAACGGCATTACTTGCAATTTCCATGATTGGATGCGGCACAGGAGGTAAGGAGGCGGCAACCGGAACAGATACCGGGGATTCTAAGGCGGGCAAAACTGCGGCTGCGGAAGCTGACGCGGGGAACGGCGCCGATAAAAATACTCTGGTGGTCGGGATCAACAGTACCTTAGATACATTAGATCCCTGGTCGCCTCAAAAGCCCTCAAAATTTTTCGTGTGCAGCGTTTTATATCAATCCCTGGGCCAGGCCGCGGAGATTGGCTCATCGCAGCTTGAGGGCGTTCTTATGAAGGAATGGACCCAGATAGATACTATGACCTACGATATTGAGCTTTATGATTCCATTGTAGATACGGCGGGGAATCCCTTTACATCCTCGGATGTGGCTTTTTGCTTTGAAAAATATGCGGAAACGAATACGACCTATGTGGATAATATTGAGATTACCGGCGATTATACGTTTACAATGCATTTAAACAGCGAGGCGCCGGGAAGCTTTGAGCGCATGTGCGAATATGTATATATGGTCACTGAGGAAGCCTATAACGCCAGCGGCGACGGAATGGCCGTGAAAGCGGTGGGAACAAGCCCTTATCAGGTCAGGGAATTTACGGAAGGGGCTAAAATCGTTCTGGAAAAGGCAGACTCTTACTGGCAGACGGATGATTTGAATATTGATGATTATAAGGCTAATGTCGATGTTATTGAGTATGATGTCCTTACGGAGGTGACACAGCTTGCCCTGGCCGTTGAAACCGGAACTGTGGATATAGCCATGCAGGTGGAGGACAGTGCGCTGGGCCAGCTTGAGGGGATTGAAAACCTGGCGATTACCTTTACCCCGGATATATGTTCAAGAGGGATTATGTTCAATATGACTGAAAGCAGCCCCTTCTATGATAATCTGGCGCTGCGCCAGGCCGTATGCTATGCCATTGACAAAGAGTCTGTAGCCTTAGCATGTACCTATGGCTATGGAAGCCCGTCTGCGGCGGCTTATGGAACAGCAAGCCAGGTCGGCTACAATTCCGAGTGGGAGAACAATACATACAGCTACGATGTGGAGAAAGCAAAGGAGCTTCTGGCAGAGGCTGGATACAAAGAAGGCGAGTTAAATATCCGTCTTTTGAGTAATCAAAATGCTGCCGTAAAATCAATGTGGGAGGTTATTCAGGCAAATTTGGCTGAAATTGGCATAAATGCGGAAATTATCCTTGCCGACGGCTCATCCTATGGCGCATGG
The DNA here is from genome assembly GCA_018369015.1 of Clostridiales bacterium. Taxonomy (GTDB): domain Bacteria; phylum Bacillota; class Clostridia; order Lachnospirales; family Lachnospiraceae; genus Catenibacillus. The sequence goes on from JAGZDD010000028.1 coordinate 15,387, forward strand.
CGCGACGCTACAAGCGGGCAGTATGATATAGCCTACTGCGGGCAGGACTATGGAAATTATGTGACAATTACCTGGGATACATTATATAACGCAGATCTTCGGGAATCCGGCCTGACCTGGTTTGGCCTTGATGACCCCAAGGTACAGGAGCAAATACACCTTCTGGAAACCGCCGATGGCTTTACGCAGGAAAATATCGATGCTTTTTATGATTATACAACAAAAAATTGTTATTACTATCAGATATTTAATATGGATAACGCCATTGTATACAATACAGACAGAGTCAGCGGCGTTGAGGAGGCTGTCAATTTTAATGGCTATGTCCAGGTAAATGCTGTGACTTTGACAAAGTAAAAGAGGGGTTTTATGGGAAAATATATATTAAAACGATTGCTCTTAATGATCCCCGTCATTCTGGGCGTTGTGATTCTTGTATTTACGATACTGTATATTACTCCGGGGGACCCCGCCCAGGTTATCCTGGGGGATCAGGCGTCGGACGCCCAGCTTAACGCGCTGCGCCACGAGATGGGATTGGATCAGCCTTACATTGTAAGGCTGGGCCAATACCTGTACCAGGTATTTTTTCACTTTGATTTTGGGGAATCCTATATTACCGGCGTTTCAATTACAGAAGAAATTCTTGCGAGATTCCCGGTAACGCTGACAATCGCTGTGGCGACAATTGTTATCTCTTTGGGGATTGGTATTCCCCTGGGCGTTTACGCCGCGACCCATCAAAACAGTGTGGGTGACTACGGAACAATGGGCCTTGCGCTTGTGGGAACGTCTATGCCGGGCTTTTGGCTGGCGCTCATGGCTATCCTTATTTTTTCCTATAAACTGGGATGGCTGCCGGCTTACGGACTTGAAAGCTGGCAAAGCTGGATATTGCCTATTCTTGCCAATGCCTTTGCCGAGGTTGCGGTTCAGGCCAGACAGACGCGGTCGAGTATGCTGGAGGTTTTAAATTCTGATTATATTGTTATGGCAAAATCCAAGGGCCTGAAAAAGTGGGAGGTTATTTATAAACATGCATTGCCTAACGCTCTGATTCCGATTATTACCATTGCCGGAACAAGCTTCGGAACGAGCCTTGGGGGCGCCATTATTATTGAAGCTGTTTTTTCAATTCCCGGCATTGGTACATATCTTATGACCGGAGTCAATAACCGTGATTATTTTGTAGTTCAGGGCGGAGTGACAATATTAGCAATTGCGTTTTGTGTGATTATGCTTCTTTCCGATCTGGTCATTGCCGCATTTGACTCACGTATCCGGGCGCAGTTTGTCGGAGGCGGACGAAAGAGGAGAATCAGACATGGAAAAGCATAGAAGAGAAAAACCAAAAAATCAATTCATCGAAGTGCTTGGCAGGCTTAGTATGAATAAAGGGGCGATGCTTGGAATGATTATTCTTTTAGCAATCGTTGTCCTGGCATTTGTGGCCCCGTTGATTATGCCCTATGATTATAACCAAATGGATATACAAAATAAATTTCTTGGGCCGTGCAAGGAACATCTTTTTGGAACGGACCAGTATGGCCGTGATGTGTTCAGCCGTATTTTATACGGCGCAAAATATTCTTTGATTCTTGGAATTGGCTCAATCATTGTCAGTACATGCGGAGGAATTATTTTGGGAGCTATTTCTGGCTTCTTTGGCGGAATTACAGATAATGTCATTATGAGGCTTTGCGACGTTATCCAATCCGTTCCAGGAATGATTTTAAATATTGCGCTGGCCTGTGTTTTGGGAACCGGGATTTTTAATACGGTCCTGGCTCTGGGGATCGGCGGAGTTGCCGGAACGGCGCGCCTAATGAGGGCCTCTATTTTAAAGGTAAGGAAAATGGATTATTTGGAGGCCGCGGTTTCGAGTAATTGCAGCAGTACAAGGATTATTATTAAGCATGTTTTGCCAAATTCATTTTCACCGATTATTGTACAGGCGACAATGGGTGTTGGCGCAAGAATTATCGGCGCTGCCGGTTTAAGCTATCTTGGGCTTGGCGTCCAGCCGCCGCTTCCTGAATGGGGGGCTATGCTTACTGCCGGCCGGGATTTTATTAAGCAATATCCCTATCTGACCCTTATTCCTGGATTGTGCATAGCGATTGTTGTCCTTTCGCTGAATTTATTTGGCGATGGCCTTCGGGATGCACTGGATCCTAAATTAAAAAAATGAGGTTGAGAGCATGAATGATAAAAAACCCTTCTTACAAGTAAAAAACTTGAAGATTGAGTATGTGACCAAAGATGAAACCGTCTATGCGGTCAATAATGTTTCCTTTTCTTTGGAAAAAGGAAAAACATTAGGTCTGGTCGGAGAAACGGGCGCCGGTAAAACGACGATTGCCCGGGCCATTCTCGGGGTACTTCCCGTACCGCCGGCAAAGGTGATGGGCGGGGAAATCAGCCTGGAGGGCGAGGATTTGTTAAAGCTTTCTGAAAATGAAATGTGTAAGCTGCGGGGAAATAAGGTGACAATGATTTTTCAGGACCCTATGACGGCGCTGAACCCGGTAATGACCGTAGGTAAGCAGATTGCGGAGGTTATTGGTATTCATCTTTCGGTGAACCAAAAAGAAGCCAGGAAAAAAGCCTGCGAAATGTTAGAGCTTGTAGGTATTCCGGCAGAGCGTTATGACGAATATCCCCATCAGTTTTCCGGCGGGATGAAGCAAAGAGTGGTTATTGCGATTGCCCTTGCCTGCAACCCGGATTTGCTGCTGGCAGACGAGCCGACAACCGCGCTGGATGTGACAATTCAGGCCCAGGTATTGGAGCTGATGAAGGAATTAAATGAGAAGAAAAATACAACGACGATATTAATTACCCATGATCTTGGGGTTGTCGCGGAAATGTGCGATAGTGTAGCAATTATTTACGCAGGGGAGATCGTGGAAATCGGCACTTTGGAGGATATTTTTGACCATCCCTCCCATCCTTACACGGCTGGGCTGTTTGGGGCAATACCGAATCTGGAGGAGGATGTGGAATTTTTAAAGGCTATTGCCGGGATGCCGCCCGATCCTACAAATCTGCCGAAGGGATGTAAGTTCCATCCCCGCTGCCCGTATGCGTCAGAGAACTGCAAACAGGCGGACGTAGGCTTTGCGGAGCTTTCAAAAACCCATAAGTGCAGGTGTCTTTTAGCTGGAGAAAAAATATATGGATAAATTAGTACAGGTAAATCATTTAAAAAAATATTATCCCACGCACCGGGGGATTGTACATGCGGTAGATGATGTTAATTTTGGCATTACTGCGGGCAAAACGATGGGAATTGTAGGAGAATCCGGATGTGGGAAGTCAACGCTTGGAAGAATGATGGTACATCTTGAGGAAAGCACTGACGGACAAATTATTTTTAACGGCAATGATGTTACGCGCCTGCGGAGCCAGAAGCTTAAAGCTTTCCGCAACCAGGCACAGATTATTTTTCAGGACCCCTATTCTTCACTGGACCCGCGCTATACGGTGGAGGAATGTATTAAGGAATCTCTGGTGATTTCCCGCCAGTTTTCAAGAGGGGAGGTTGAAAAGAAAACGATTGAGCTTATGGATCTGGTAGGCATTTCAAAAAGGCTTAGGGTAGCTTACCCCCATGAGCTGGACGGCGGCCGCAGGCAGCGCGTCGGCATTGCGCGGGCGCTGGCCCTAGATCCCAAATTTATTGTATGTGACGAGCCGGTTTCGGCCCTGGATGTATCGATCCAGGCGCAGATTTTAAATTTATTAAAGGAATTACAAAAAGAAAAAAATCTGACCTATATGTTTATTACCCATGATATGTCCGTTGTCCGGCATATTTCCGACGATATTTGTGTTATGTATTTAGGTCAGCTTGTGGAAACAAGCCCGTCAAAGGAGCTTTTTGTAAAACAGTACCATCCGTATACAAAGGCCCTTCTTTCTGCGATTCCGTCCACAAATATTCACAAAAAAATGCACAGAATTGTTTTAAGAGGAGAGATCACATCGCCGATTGACCCGAAGCCGGGCTGCCGTTTTGCCTCCAGATGTAACTATGCTTGCGACAGGTGCTATGAAAATCAAAAGCTCTATGAGCTGTCGCCGAACCATTTTGTTTCATGCTGCCGTGCCAAGGAGCTTAATGACATCCACTGTAACAGCTCTGGCAGCCAGGCTGCCGGCACTGGCCTGGAAAAAGCAGGAAATTTTACGGACAAAAATAAGGATTGAAGGGGAAAAATATGAAGGAAGAAAAAAAGCAACTGTTTGTCGGGGCCGGAAAGGCCGCCCTAACCTACCCTGAGGGCTTTTTCCCGCACCGGAGCTTTCGGGGAAGATATTTTAACGGTGTTCTTGAGGATATTTATGCCAGGGCCATTGTTATTTGCCGGGAACATGAAAAAATGGTTTTTGTTGGAATTGAAGCCGGAGATGTGGGCGATGACTGGATTGAAGCTATTGCCCGGACCGCTGGTGTTTCAGCGGAATACGTCTTTATTACGGCAAGCCATACTCATGCGGCGCCGCATATCGGAGGCTTCTGGCCGGAGGATGTTGTGGATGTTGATATGGGCAATCAATTTAAAGAGCTGTGCCGCGGCCGCGTACTTGAGGCTGTAAAGGCTGCCATGGAAGCTGTGCAGCCGGCGGTTATGTCGGTTGGAACAGCCCGGTGCGATATTAATGTGAACCGGGATTATAAATATACAGGAACCGACGGGAAAATTAATGTACCCTATATTCAGGCGCCAAACCCGGAGGGAATATCGGATAAAAATGTTTATATTGTTCAGTTTCAGTCGGCAAAAAATGAACTGCTTGCATGTATGTTTAATTATGCTGTCCATAGCTGCGTTACCTTCTACCAGACATGGGAAGACGGCGAAGGGATGCTTGTGAATGGGGATATTGCGGGGCGGGCCATGAAATATGTGGAGGATCGGAGGAAAAATTGTGTAGCCATGTTTACAATGGGGGCCTGCGCGGACCAAAGCCCTAAATATCTGGCAAACCGCAGGGTATTTGACGGCAATGGCAATGCTTCCTGGGAATATTACGGCCGGAAGGAAGGGATCGCGCTGATGGACGCACAGGCGGTTTCCCTGGGGGCCGCAGTGATGGCCGGGCTTGAAAAATGCAGGGTAAGTCCAGGAACTGCCGGAATACGGGCGGTGACAGCAGAAATTACATTGGAAAGCAAGCTTGAAGGGACGGGAAATGCGGCCCAAAAGCACAGGGCGGAAAATGACTACGCCTCTCAGTATAAGGAAACTATTGACAAGGACTTTCAATATATCCGCCAGGAAAATATAGATATGCCCCTTTTTATGGCTGCGGCAGACCATAGTGTTTTTGTAGGAATCCCTGCGGAAATCGTTACAAAAACAGGGATACGTATACGGGAAATTGTTAAGTCGGAGCTTGGAATGGATGCAATCATTATTTCCCAGTGCAATAATGCATATTCGTATATCACCGATGATGAGGGCTATAGGGAGCGGACATTTGAGGCTTTTGCGTCACATTTCATGCCGGGAACAGAAGCGAGGATTCTTAAGGGTGTCCGAGAACTGGCAGAGAAGCTGAAGAAGGGAGGCAGCAGGTGATGGCAGGAAAGGCTTATGTTTATGTGGGTAACTGGAGTTTTGAGTCAAATCCCGCCAAAGGAAAAGGAATTACAGTTTTTGAATATGACCGGCAGCAAGGCAATCTTAAGCTGTTAGAAACCGTGCGCCCGGATGTGGCCGCGGGCCAGCTTTACCTGGATCCGGAGCGGAAAATATTATATGCGGTCAATGAGTGCGGGGAACAGCGGGGAGAGATCGGCGGCGGCGGTTATCTTATGGCATTTAAAATTGATGAGCATTGCGGGCGCCTTACACTGATGAATGAGAAAAAATCCCTGAGTCCTGAGCCTTCGTATTTAGCCATGGACCAGACAAAAAAATATATTTTGGCATGCCATTGCGCCGACCCGTTCCATGTGACAAAGGTCCTCCGCCGTGAGGATGGAACATATTTCAATCAGGTTTTATTCGATGATACGGGCCTTTGTATGTTTAAAATTAATGAAGACGGCAGCATTGGCGAGGCCTGTGATGTTATTATAACTAAAGGAATGGACGAGGGCAGCCGGGAGGGGCAGGTCAATATTGATCCTGTATCAGGCCATATACAGCTTGTAGAAGTCATTTCAAGACTCCACTCCGTTGTGAAGAGCCCGCTTGGCAATGTATTTGCCGTTTGCGATAAAGGGATGGACCGGATTTATACATATCGTATTAATTATGCGAGGGAATGTCTTGAAAAGCTGGATCAATGGAAATCTGAAAAAAAGGCGTGTTTTCCACGCTATGGGGTGTTTCACCCAAAGCTTCCCGTATACTATGCGAATAATGAAAATAGCCCGACAATTAATGTTTTCCAATATGGTGAAAATGACGGAAAGCTGACATTTATCAATGAAACAGAGCTGCTTGCCGATGACCCCGGACTTATTGACGGCAAGCCGGTCGGCGCACAGGATATTTTAATTTCCCCGGATGGAAAAAATCTGTATTGTACCCTGTGCGGCTTAAATGTGATTATTGCCATGGCTTTAGACGCCCAGGGAAGGCCGGAGGTTATCCAGCGAATTAAAAGCGGCGGCGTAATGCCAAGGGGAATACAGCTCTCCCCTGACGGGCGCTATCTGCTCGCAGGAAATATGATTTCCGGCAATGTCACTGTATTTGAGGTGGAAGGCGGGGGGCGCCTAAAAGAAGAGCCTAAAAGCTTTGCGGCGGTTTCACCGTCTGCCATACGTTTTTTGTACTGTGAGGGGTAAAATGCAGCTTGAAAAAAAGGAAAAAATTTCAGTCACAGGACTGGATTTAAGAATCGTGTGCGCTGTAGTTATTTGTTGTCTGATTTCCGAGTTGTTTGAATATATGGGGGTTCATATTTCCTATGGAAATATGGAATTAGAGGTTTTTCAAAAAATGACGGCGGCTATCGCGTGCCTGCTATGCTGCCAGGATAATGGAGCAGTGAGCCTTAAGGCCGGAAAAAACCGTTTAATTATTACAGCCATTGGCGGCATGCTGGGGATATTTGCCGTCCTGCTGGACAATATGACGGCTCATTCGATAATCTTTGTGGCCTATATTGCGTTAGGGCTGTTATTAACACTTATTTTGTGCAAAGTAGCCAGGGTGCCTTATATTAATGCGAGAATCGGCGGCGTGACGTTTATTTTAGTAACCTGCACATTGTCCGGCCAGGCGCGTATTTTGTATGCAGTATGCCGTTTCCTGTCTACCTTTTTGGGGATTTTAGTTGTTTTGGCAATAACGTGGATATTTGGCAGGTTCCGGCCCGCACGCCGGGAGGCACTGGGGAATAAAGTACCGGGGCAATAAGGTACTGGGGCAATAAGACACTGGACCAATAGAGCTTAGGCGTTTTTTGGGGCGGCGGTGAAGCCGCATTGTCAGTCATAGCTTGGCCAGATAGCACGCAGCAGCTCTGCCATACCGAGCTGCTGCGATAGCTTCCGCTTTCTTTTTGAAAGGTGTTGTAAAAATAGTAAAAATATAATATAATTTACATAGATTTACATAAAACATAAAATAACGAAAGGGGTATAGCAAATGACAGAACAGGAATTGAGAGCAAAAAATAAGGAAACAGTAGAAAAATATTTCCAGCTTCACGGAGCTGCACGGCTGGAGCTGTTTGCCGAGGATGGGGCCAAGATTATCCCATTTAATCCAACGGCGCATACAGCCTTTGAATGGCGGGGAAAGGAACATTTAAAAGCAAACTTTGAATTTAATGCCAAGGATTTAAGTACATGGGAATTTACGGGAATGGAAATACATCCATTTCTTGACCCTAATTTCTTTATGGTAAAAGCGTCCGGTCACGGCGTCCACGCGGACGGCTCTGCTTATGAAAACAGCTATCTATTTACAATCCGCCTCAGAGATGGCCTTATTACAGAGCTTTGCGAATATATGAACCCTGTCAATGGGCTGACCGCCTCCGGGATGGAGGTGCCAAAGGATTTACTTTGGTCCGAGGAGAAAATGTCCGGCATGGGGGCAAGAGAAGTCCGCAGGTGAAGGCCCGGTTACACCAGGGCCTTATCATGCTTCATTTTTCTAAAGGCCATAATACCTAAAAATATCGTAATGCTTCCCAATAAAATCCCAATCAGCCCATTATACAGGGAATACTGGGCGCCGGTTTCCTGAAAGGAAAGAAGGGCCGCCTGGGTAAGCGCCAGGCAGATGATGGCAGAAGATAAATTAATCATTTTCAGCATATAAAATAAAGGGGTCTTACTTTTTCGTTCTATCAGGACGCCCCGGATATTCAGGCCTAATTCAAAAAATGTAACAGCGGCAATAGTAATTCCAATAATTTCATTATAACTGGAGGATTGGGGATGGATCAGGAGCCGGACGGAATAAGTGATGTACGCTCCGCTTGCGATAATGAGTATAATGCCAGACAGTTGGTAATAGTGATACTGTCTGGCTGTTTTTTTTATTTTAAAAAAGCCAAACAGTACGCAAATTTTGGCCAGCACCATGCCTAAGGTATAGAAACCGCTGGCGCATACATAAAAATCAAAGGAATAAATCCCAATAAAAAATTTTCCTAAAGCAAGAATAGCGTTTATAAAACAGGACGCCCCGGCCATCCGTACAGCTCGCTGCTCCTTTCCGCCCAAAAGCCCGGACAGCCTGGGAGCAAGCTTTTTTCTGCCGGTCGGGAATTTTTGTGTGCCGCTCATTTGAACACCTCTTTCGTGACTGCGATAAATCTGGATTACAGGATAGCGCAAAAGTGTTTATGGGCTGTTTGGGTTTTGTTTAGAAATTGTTAATACACATTTTTTTGGCCGTAGAGTTCTGTATTTATCGGATAGGCCGGGTAGAGCCGCGGCAAATTAATTCATGGTTAATGAAAATGGTCCTCCCACGGGTGTATTCTTTACCTAGTATGCCCCAGAGCAGCTTTACGGCTTCCAATGCCGTATCATAGCTGCCAGCGTCCATCGTCGTCAGAGTCGGAACAGTAAATTCAGATACTTCCATATTATCTAAGCTGATGACGGAAATATCTTCCGGTACATTTAAGCCTACTTTATAAAGATAGTTCAGACAGCCAATGGCCATCATGTCGCATATACAGAAAATACCGTCACATAAGCCTTTTGCGGCGGATGTAAATATTTCCCTGGCAGCGTGATAACCGCCGTCGTACGTGTAATCCCCATAGACGATCCATGGAGATATACGGGCGTTTTCTATGGCAGATAAATAGCCGTCCTGTCTGAGCCTGCGCACATTTTCTGGAATTGTAGAGGCTGTAGAAAGCATGGCGATCTTTTTGCAGCCTGTTTGCAGCAGATAGCTTACGGCATCAAAAGACATTTGTTTTTCATCGACAATAACTCTGTAAGCATTTCCGGGAAAAAGGACGCTGCCGGATAATTCGATGACGGGATAGTCTGCCAGAGCCGCCATGAGCTTAGGGCTTGGCGGTAAAACCGCACCCCATAGGACGCCGCATATATGATGGAGACTTAGAAGTTCAAGCAAACTTTCATCCTCGTCTGGCTGCCAGAGAGAAAAAATCGTTTTCATCCCCTCGGCGGCGGCAGCCTTTGCGATATTGTTATTGAGTGCCGGAAGCGTTGTATTTGTAACGGTCAGAATAAAACCGCTGTTTTGGGCCTGAATGGCCTTTTTGCGCAGGCTCATTTCATAGCCCAATTTTTCCACAGCGGCAAGTACCCGCTCACGGGTTCCTGGCATGACCTGAAGGCTGTTATTTAAAACTCTTGAAACGGTTGCGATGGAAACATCGGCTTCCTTTGCAACATCGGTAATTGTAACCATAATGTGTGAGTTCCTTTCATGTGTAGTGGAGCCGTGTACAGCGCGGCATCAAAGTTTATTTCCGAGGGCAGCGGGTCAAAGTCAGGTGTACTTGACCTTGGCGGCTGCCGCGAGGGGCAATTTACGGCAACTTCATAGCAATAGTTTACACGATTTTGCCGGGGAAAGAAAGAGTCGTCAAAAATTTACTATAATCTAGTCAAAATAAGGAAATACATTTTTGCACATATACGCTATGATAGAAGTATTCACAGTCTGTCAGGTTCCGAAATGAGCGCGGGCTGTTTTATAGTACGAGGAGGAAAGAGTATGTATGGTTTGACAGAAGAACAAAAACAAAAAGTGAAAGCTTTGCTGGAACAAATGACATTGGAAGAAAAAATTGGACAGATGAATTTAATTTCTCCGTCCATTGTGGGGGGCTTTGACGTATCCTTTCCAGAACTGATTGAAATGTTTGATGATGGACGTATTTCCTATGAAGAGTTCGGCCGGATATTAAATACAGCCGAAAGAGATTACAGAGAGGACGATATCCGCGCCGGAAAAATCGGAGGAATGATGCTGCAGGAGCCGGAAAAGGTGAATGAGCTTCAAAAAATTGCTGTGGAGCAAAGCCGTCTTGGGATTCCTATGCTCATCGGCCTTGATGTTATCCATGGTTTCAGAAGCGTTTATCCGATTGCCATTGCGGAGGCAGGCGCTTTTGATCCGAATCTGTTTGAGCGTACCGCAAGGATGGCGGCAAAGGAGTCCAGGACCCAGGGCGTCAACTGGCATTATGCGCCGATGATTGATGTGGCAAGGGATGCCCGGTGGGGACGTGTGTCCGAAGGGCCAGGGGAGGATCCTTATCTTGCCAGTGAGTTTGCAGCCGCTAAAATCCACGGACTTCAGGGGGATATGTCCTGTACAGAAAACTATGTCGCTGCCTGTACAAAGCATTATGTAGCCTATGGGGCCTGCGAATCCGGAAGGGATTATAATACAACATCCATGGCGAAAGCACAGCTTCATAATGTATATCTTCCGCCTTTTAAGGCTGCGGTGGAGGCCGGGGCTGCTTCAGTAATGGCTTCCTTTAATGACCTTAACGGCGTTCCATGTACTGTAAATCCTTATACTCTGCGGACAATACTTAAGGAAGCTTACGGCTTAAAGGGGCTTGTGGTCAGCGACGCCAACGCCATTCGGGAGTGCGTTACACACGGTATTGCTGAAGATGACGCGGACGCCGGTATCCAGGCGGTGAAGGCCGGGCTTGATATGGATATGGGCACGGGGATTTACAGCAAGTATCTTAAAGACGCTGTGGAGAGCGGAAAAGTACCTGTGAGTGTCATTGATGAAGCAGCGGAGCGTATTTTATCTGTAAAAATGTGGCTGGGGCTGTTTGACCATCCTTATGTTGAAAAGGAGGCCATGGCCCGTTACGAAAATCTGCCTAAGGAACATACAGACCTTGCTCTGGAAGCTGCGCGGAAATCCATTGTCCTTCTGAAAAATGACAATCATGTTCTTCCGCTGAAAAAGGAAACCAAGATTAGCCTTGTAGGCCAGCTTGCAGATCAGAAGGAAGAAATTATCGGTGCGTGGGCGATGAGCTGGCAGCAGAAGGACTGCGTAACGATTCTTGACGGGCTTAAAAATGCAGGCGCTAATGTATCTTATTATCCATGCGGGGGCCCGGAAGGCGAATTAAACGATGATGAAATTGCAGCGGCTGCAAAGGATGGCGATGTTATTGTTGCAGTTGTTGGGGAATTGGTTACTATGTCTGGCGAGGCGGCTTCTAAGGCGGATATTTCCCTGCCTGGAAAACAGCGGGAAATGCTGCAAAAGCTTCTGGCATCCGGCAAGCCGGTTATAGCCGTCCTTATGAATGGGCGCCCACTGGCACTGTCCTGGGAAAATGATCATCTTCCGGCAATTATTGAAGCATGGCACCTTGGTATCCAGATGGGAAATGCGGTGGCGGATGTGTTGTTTGGAAATTATAATCCAAGCGGTAAACTGTCGGCATCCTTCCCTTATGTGACCGGACAGTGCCCGGTTTACTATAATCATCCAAGTACCGGACGCCCGGGCAGCAAAAGTAAATTCACATCGCGCTATCTGGATGCGCCATTTACTGCCCTTTATCCATTCGGGTATGGCTTAAGCTATACGGAATTTAGCTATTCGGATTTGGAAGTTAAGGATATGGGAAATGCCCTGGAAGTCAGTGTCCAGGTAACGAATACCGGACATGTGGAAGGAACAGAAACCGTTCAGCTTTATATGCAGGATGTGACAGCCTCTATTGTCCGTCCGGTAAAAGAGCTTCGGGGCTTTACAAAGGTTACTTTGGAACCCGGACAGAGCGTCCAGGTGAAGCTTATTTTGATGAAGGAAAAAATGGGCTTTTATGATGATGATATGAGCTACCGTTTAGAAGACGGCAAATTTAATATTTATGCAGGCGGCAATTCAAGAGACTGCCTTAAAAAGGAAATTCAGGTGAAATTTTGACAATTAAGATTATTCCGATAACTTGTAAAAATGAAGCTGCCGCGCTGGAATTAAAGGTTGCCAGCGGACAGGAAGGCTATGTTGAAAGTGTTGGCGAATGTCTGGCAGAGGCCAGACAATTCCAATGCTGGCGCCCTGTCCTTATTTATAACGGTGAAATTCCTGTAGGATTTGCGATGTATGGCTTATGGAAAAATGAAGGCGCCCATGGCCGGGTATGGCTGGACCGTTTACTTATCGACGGCCGTTACCAGGGGCTTGGTTATGGCAGGCGGGCATTTCAGCTGCTTATTGAACGGCTGAGAGAAGAATATCACTGCAAAGAGATTTTCTTAAGTGTCTATAAGGAAAACGAGGGCGCTATCGCCTTATATAAGCAGGAGGGCTTTGATTTTAACGGAGAGCTTGATATTCATGGGGAAGCTGTAATGATAAAGCAATTTCAATGATTCAAGGAACAGGATGCTGACAGAATGTAAAAAGAAAATAGGTAAAATTTTTTCTGGGGAAGGTGTGGCTTTGCAAAGCCGCACCTTCCTTTATTTTAGGCGGCCTATTTCCTGCCGGCCGCTTGTTTTTTCAGGGAGTACCAAGGTATTTTATGGTTAATGTTGTATTGGCATAAATAAAGTTATTTCCCTGGGCATGAATGGTGATGGTAGCCGGAGCTGTTGTAATGTTTACAGGCAAAGCAAAGGAAACATTGAAAATATCATTGGCAGAAGCAAGGCTGCATTGCATAGAACTTCCAGTCAAAATAGAACCATTGAGTTGGAAGTAAAGAAAGACAATCAATGGAAAAATAGTATTTCCCAGAGGCGCAATGGAGCCATTAAAGCTTAGTTCATAAACACCCGGAACACTGAGGGTGAAATCACTGCTTCTCGCGTTGTGAGAAATTGACGTTCCAAGAATAAGTGAGTTGACATCAAAAACCAGATTACCACCGCTGCTCCCTGGCGCCGGAGGTGTGCTAAAAGCAGACAGCATGTCAAGCGGGGCTTGAGCCCCACGGGGAATTACAAAATCAAAGACGGCATTTTGTTCTGTTCCGGAGTTTGTGACCGCGGCCATACTTCCGGGAGGACCTGTCGTCACAGTGCCGACATTTATTGTGGCGGCTTCGCCCGGCGGCCCACTACTTCCAGTGGCCCCGGAAGGTCCATCCGTGCCAGTGGGGCCGGTAGCGCCGGACGGTCCAGTGGGTCCGGTAGGTCCAGTGGGTCCGGCGGGTCCGTCAGGCCCAGTAGGCCCGGTAGGTCCAGTGGGTCCAGTAGGTCCAGTGGGTCCGGCGGG